>NZ_JBKFFO010000012.1:0-252312 GCF_046506645.1 Streptomyces sp. 5K101
ACCCGCGCATCCTCGCCGTCTTCAACGACACCCACGGTCCGCTGAGGGCCCGAGACATCTGTCAGGCCCTCGACTTCGAGCTCCTGCCGAAACACGTCGAACGCACCCGCGCCAAGATGAAACGCCTGGTCGCAATAGGAATCCTCACCGAGGCCGAGCCCGGCACCTTCAGCAAGAAGCGGTAACCAAGTCCGGAACGGACATCAACTCACGAACCGCCCACTCAAGGCTCGCGTCCTGCAGATTGGCTCCGATCAGGTTTGCCCGCCGCAGATCGGCGCCCGTGAAGTTTGCCCCGGTCAGGTCGGCATCCTGGAATTTTGCGCCACGCAGATCAGCCTTGGTGAAGTCCGCATTGTGGAGCGACTTCCCACTGAAGTCGATGCCCTTGATGTCGTGGCCGGCGACGGTCAAGCCGGGGATGCTGTCTGCGCTTTCGACGCTCGCCCGCCATGTCGCGTTCTCCTGGGACTCACGGATCGACTCGCCCAAGAACAAAGCGGACAAACCCACGGCGATTCCGCACACCAGGCCGCCGCCGATCCCGGCGAGCACCTCAGTCCTGGGCTCCGACTCCGGTTCCTTGACGGCCATCCGCCAGGCGAAGGGCCAGGAGACAGCCGAGGACAAGCAACACGGAAACCAAGGCCCACTGCCATGGACCTGCAGATGGCATGGGGGGCCTCCCCAGCACACGTAAACAGGGCGAAACCAGCGAGAGCACGGCTTTCTTCCTCTATACGCCCCACCAGACGTGCTCGCCGAGTGCGTATGTGGAGGGCTCCGCGAGGAGCGTGCGTGGGCGGGAGGGGCCGGACGGGGGTTTCAGGCCCTCCGTATGGCCGCAGCCCGCACCTCTGACGGTACGGGCCGATCTGGGCGCTCAGCGTCGACCGCCGCGATCTTGAGCGCCGCGGGGAGGCCCTGGGCCCTCACGGCCATGACGAGGCATCAATCGCCAAGTTGACTCGAAGCACTCGCTGTTCGGCGTGGTTCCCGCGGCCCAGAGTCACATCATGGTCCACTTTGTGACGCTATAGGTGGCTGCCCGATCGAGGTGGTTCGAGCGGGCGCACTGAGCGATCAGAAGGGACCCCATGTTCAGAACAGTGTTCATCGGTGGCGCCACGGCGGCACTTGTCGCCGTCTTCACCCCGTCCTCGGGGACCGCGGCGGTCGTGAAGTCCCCCGCCCCGCCCGGCAAGGTCACGATCGACCTCGTCTCCGTCAACGGCTCGGGCTGCCGACCCGGCAGCGCAACCGTGGCCGTCGCACCGGACAACACGGCCTTCACCGTCACCTACAGCGAGTACCTCGCTCAGGTCGGCAAGGGCGCCAAGCCGACCGACTTCCGCAAGAACTGCCAACTCGGTTTGAACGTGTACGCCCCGCAGGGCTTCACCTATGCCGTCGCCAAGGCCGACTATCGCGGCTTCGCCAGCCTGCACAACGGCGCGAGCGCCATGCAGCGGGCCAGCTACTACTTCCAGGGCATGTCCCAGACGTCCTACCGCAGCCACCGGTTCCACGGCCCGCTCCAGGGCAACTGGCAGGTCTCCGACACGGCTGCCATCCACGCCCTCGTCCACAAGCCCTGCGGTGAGCAGCGGAACTTCAACATCAACACCGAGTTGCTCGTGGACGGAGGACGCTCCGACACGACCAACACGACCAGCTTCATGGCGATGGACTCGACGGACGGCAGCTTCACGACCAAGTACCACTTCGCCTGGAAGAGGTGCCCGGTGCGCTGACGCCTGCAGAGCCGGCCCGGTGCCCGACGTGTCGGTCGCCGGGCCGGCTGGCCAGACCCAATGCTGCCGAAGGGAACCCAGTCCGAGAACCTCACCTCAATAAGATCACGGCATGTCTGATGCCTTCACCGTCTTGTGGACCCATGACACGTGCCGTGCTCTGCGCAAGGCGGGTCGGGTGGGTGAGCGGCCGCCGGTCGCCTTCAGCGGCGTCCATTCCTCCCTGCCCGCATGGACGGGTGCCCGTGCTGGGGACCAGGTGTACGGGCTGCACGTCAACCGGTGCCAGGTGTTCGTGGTGAGTCAGATGCAGGTGATCGACATGGAGCGGCGCGACTGCTGCGGCACGGCCCCCGCAACATGGCAGGACCCTGCGTATCCGGGGCACGGCGACTGGTCGATGCTCGGTGCCGCTGGCTGCGGCGCCGCGGCGGTGCACGTGGACGCGACGCCCGTACGCTTCGACATGCCGATCCCCGGCGAACTGCTTGCAAGGCTTGTCCGGCGTAACCGCCGAGGCCAGACCCGCGCTCTGAAGTACGTGGTGGATGGCCGTCTCGAGCGCTCGGTCAGTCTTCAGGGGTTCTACCGTCCGACCTCCGAGTCGGCTGACGAATTGGCGGCCCTCGTCGGCAGTGCTGTCTCTTGATGCCGGCGGACGAGCGAGGAACTCGATCACACCCGCTCGTCGTCACCCGGCACGCCGCATTTCGTCGGCCCCCGCCGTTGCCCGGCCGCCGCTGCTGCAGCCCAAGCACCGTCTGCACCACCAACGCGATCGAGTCGGTCAACGCCCGCATCCGGCGGACGGTCAAGGCCCGGGGACACTTCCCGTACGAGCGGGCCGCCTTGAAGTGCGTCTACATGGCGATCATGTCGCTCGATACCACCGGCAAAGGCCAGGCCCGCTGAACCATGCGCTGGAAGACCGCGCTGAACGCCTTCGACATCGCCTTCGACGGCCGCCACTCAGCGGCCCGCCAGTACAACCACCCTGGATGCACGGATTACTTGCCACGTTTGCCACGCCAGGCCGTTCTCGCGGCGCAGGCGCTTGACGGGTGGCCTCGCCGTCCAGGAGCGCGGCGGCAACGTTCCCGTGGAAGGCGGAGTCCTGGCGACGGACGGTGACGATGTCGCCGTCGCAGATCGCGGCCTCGGGTGCGATGGGCCACGGTCGACTCCGCCTCCAGGGCTGGGGTCTGCAGTTGCGCCTTCGCGATGCCACGTGTGATCAGGAGGTGCCGCCGGCATGCTGCCTCACCGGTCGCCGGTCAGCTGGGGGGCTGGGGCCGCTGGGCAGCATGCTGCGCTGGAGTGTCAGAGCGGTGTCGTGTTCGCGGTTGTACAGGCGGGCGTTGTCGATGCAGAGGGCAGCATGAGCGGCCAGGTCGCAGGCCAGAGCGAGATCCCGCCTGTCGAACGCAGGACTGTCGCCGGCGCGGAGGAAGGTGGCCACACCCAGCACAAGGCCCCGGGCTATGAGCGGAGCCATCATCAGTGAGTGGACGCCCATCCGCCAGAGCTTCTCCGGGGTCGGCGTGTGTGAGGCCGCCGGGGCGATGACCCTCGCATCGATACGGGGCAGCAGAAAAGGCCTGCGGTCGACGAGGGCTTGCGCATAAGGGGCAGCCGACGGGAAGTGCAGTATCCGACCGACAGGAGCGAGGACGCCGGCGATGTCGGAGCCGTACGAAGGCGACTTGCCCAGTCGCTCCAGGGCAGTGCCAGCGCTGAGGCCGGAGAGCGACTCGGCGCCCCGGCTGAGGTGGAGTGGACGTGTCCGTAGGGTTTCCGCATGACGGATGAGAGTGATCGCGCCGTGCAAGCGGCCATCGATGGGGAGATGCGGCTTCTCGATCCCGAGGTGCGTGCTTCCCCGGCCCGTGTCCTGGAACTTCTGGACCCGGAGTTCACCGAGATCGGTGCTTCTGGACGCCGGTGGGACGTGGAGTCGATCCTCGCGGTGACGAGTAGCGGGTCGGTGTCCCCGGGGTCTCCGGTCAAGGTCAGCGAGATGTCTGGAGTCGTTCTTGCTCCGGGCGTCGTTCATCTGACGTATTACGCCGACAACCAGGACCGCCAGGCATGGCGGAGTTCTGTGTGGCGTCTGACGGCGACGGGCTGGCGGATGTACTTCCATCAGGGCACTTTGACCGGCTGAGCAGGTGGGCCCACAGACGTCCAGGGATGTCCTCGAAGGCTGACCGCTACTGCCGGCGCCATCAGCGAGCTCGCTGCCTTGATGAACGCACGCTTGCCGTGCGCCAAGTGCACTCGTGCGGCCAGGCCTCACCCCCGCATCCCTCCTGATGCGGGGGTGACATGTGACGACTGGCTCTGGTACTGCAGGCGTAGATCGTGATCTTGCAGGTGGGGTCACTGTCCGAGCGTGACCATCGCCTCGGTGACCTCGCCGACCGCCGCATCGGGGATCGCCGTGGCGGCCTCCTTGAGGACGAGCAGCCGTGCCCCGGGGATCTCGCGCGCGATCGCCTCGCCGTTGCCGTCGGGGAAGAACCGGTCGCGGTGGCCGTGGACGACGAGCGTGGGGACCTCGATCTCGGGCAGGCGCTCGCGCCAGCGGGGTTCGCAGTCGAGCCTGGAGAACACCATGCCCATCTGGTTGGCCATCTGGACCGGGGGTACGGTGCCGGGCGTGCGGTCCCAGATGCGCGCAGCGATTGCGCGCGCGGCGACGGGGTCGTCGCCGAGGATCTCCGCGCCGGCAGCGGCGAACTCCGCAACCGCCTCGCGGTCGGTCCAATCGGGCATCGGACGTGCGAAGAGCCGGCTCATCGCCGCGTGGTCATGGCCGGGGAGGTCATCGTCGGGCGGGCCAGGGGCAACCGGGCGGGTGCCGACAAGGGTGAGCGCCGAGAACGCGGCCGGATGGTCGAGCACGGCCACCTGGGCGACCATGCCGCCGACGCCGATCCCCGCGAGGTGCGCAGGCACCCCGCCGAGCGCGTCAGCAAGGGCCGCCGCGTCGGCTGCGAGGTCGCGCAGGGTGTAGGCGGGCGCCTCCGGATCCGTCGTCGTCGACTCCCCGCTGTCGCGCAGGTCGTAGCGCACCACACGGCGCCCGCCGGCGGCGAGGCGCTCGCACAGCGCGTCGGGCCAGGAGAGCATCGTCGTCCCGCCCGCGAGCAGGACGAGTGGCGCGTCGTCGTCACCGAACGACTCGATACCCAAGGCGATCTCATTGGCGTTGACAGTGGTCATCGGATCACCGGAGGACGTCGTAGGTCAGGTGCGTCGCGGTCGCTGTCGCGATCACGCTCCGCTGCACCAGCGTGCGCGGCGCTCCGCCGGTGAACAGTGGCGTCCCGGCACCCAGCACGATGGGCGCGAGGTGGAGCGTCAGCACGTCGACCAGCCCGGTGTCGAGCGCCGAGCCGATCGTGGCGCCGCCGCCCATGAGGACGACGTCGAGGTCCTTGCCGCTGTCCGACGACGCCGCCTCGGCTCGCTCGCGCGCGGCGGTGACGGCGTCGGGCAGACCGGTGGTGACGAATGTCCAGTCGAGGTTGGTCGTCCGCACCGACTCCGGCGGCGAGCTCGTCACGACGACGAACGCGGGCTTGCCGACCTCGCCGGCGCCGTAGCCGGACGTGTCGTTCCAGCCTTTCGGCCCGTCGACAACGTCGAAGAGGTGGCGGCCGAGGACGACGGCGCCCGAGCGGGCGGTCGCCTCGCGCAGGACCCGGTGGTCGTCGGGGTCGTCGGAAAACGCCCACGTGTGCAGGGCCCCGCCGCCGGTGCCCAGACCGTTGTCCGGGCCGGGGTCGGGCCCGGTGACGAAGCCGTCGAGAGAGACCGAGATGTCAGCGATGATTCGCGTCATGCCAGGGCAGACCCGATCCGTCGCCCAAACTCATCGCTCACGCATGGAGCGTGTGGCGGATGCGAACTCGACAGCGCGCCGCGCAAGGCGGCACGTCGGACGTACAGCGGACGATAGAAGGGCACGCACACCGTCGCCGTCCAGCGCCAGTACACCGGCACCGCCGGCAGGATCGAAAACGCGCAGGTCGCGGTCCACTTCGTCTATCGATCAGTGCCGGTGTGGCTCGTTCGCGAGCCTCCTCGATCGCCCTGTTCCCGGCGCTGGGATCCTCGCCTGCGTCGAGTTCGGCCATGCGGGCCGCATTCGCAGCGGCACGCAGGATGTGACCCACCTGGTGAGCTTTCGCGATCAGGTGCAGGTAGGCGGCAGATGCGGCATCACCGGCGGCGTATGCCGCATCGACGGCCGTCCGCGGTCGGGTGTCACCGGGGTTGGCGTCCTCGAACACCGGGAGAACTTACTGCACTATCTCGGCGACGTAGCGCGCTACAACTCGCAATTCGTCCATGGACAGTTCGAAGTCACCGTTCACGCTCGTCGCGAAGGCGATCGTCGCGCATTCAGGAGTGGGGCACGCTCGCGGGCAGGCCCAGCTCCTTGGTTCGGGCGAGATCGTCGAGCTTGGCTCCGTCCGTGATCCGTCGGACAGGCCCCAAGTCCCTCATCAGCCAGCTGCCCGCCAGCATCCTCGAGAACCTGCCGCAAGAAATTGCCACCGCCATGGTGGCCGAGCTGCCCGATTCACTGTCCGTACGCCCCCATTGGCGTGGCCCTGATGGGTCAATGTGTTGATAGCTCAGCGCGCCTCTCAAGGCGTTGCGTCCGTGAACCGAAAATGTCCGGAGAGGCTCGAAATGGCTTCTCTCAGACGACCCGGTTTCAGAAGGAGCAGTGTATGAGTCCTGAAAACAGGACACGGTCCGCTCTCGGCCCCCTTCCCCAGCGGCGTGCGTGGCTGACTGGCGGAGCCATCGCGTCGCTGGCCCTGATGCTTTCGGGGATCGCGAGTCCCGTGCTGGCCGCAGGACAGCCTGCCAAGGCGGCTGTCGGCGTGAGCGCGGCGAGCGAGACCGTGGACGAGTGCACCTACGATCCGGACGGCGTGAGCCAGCAGGTGGTGACTCGGGACGGCGACGACGGCGACGACGACGGCGACGGCGACGGCGACCGCAGGGGGTGCAGGCCCACCGGACCGTGCAATGACATCGACGCCTACTACCCCCTGTTCCTTGATCCCCAGCACCAGGTCACCGGCGTGCTCTTCGATCCGGACAAGGCGGGCCGGCTCCCTGTCGAGGCCAGCGTGGGTATCCGGACCGTCCCTGGCGGCACGTACGACTGGGACCTGATCAGCGACAATCCCGGTTTCCCGCTGGACGCCTGTTCCATCTCGGTGTCCAGTGTGGGTAATGGGAGATTTGTCGATGACACCTCGGTCCAGGTGCTGACCAAGGCCGGCGTCGTGTGGGAGACCACGTGCACTCAAGTCTTCGCGGATCCGGATGCAGTTCCTCCGGTGACGGCGAGCATCACGTGCAACGCGCCTTGGACGCGGGTGACGCCACAGCCTTAGCCTGCTCCAGTTCGACCCGGTCAATGGTTCCGGTCAGGTTGCCGTCCCGACCTGGCCAGGAGCATGGCGCGGCCCCCCTTCCACGCTGGAAGGGGGGCCGTTCGCACACCAGAGTGGCCGGACACGGATGACACACCGTCCCCATGGTGCACTCACCTGACGGCTGCGCGAGTGTCGGACGGCCGGCCCTGCTCCTTCTCCAGGTCGGCGCGTTGCCGGGCCGCCTGCTCGCGGGTGATCACTTCGGTGGCGGCGCCGACGGCGATCGCCACCGGCCACTCCAGGACGCCGGCCGCGGCCATACCGCCGAGGATCCCGTAGTAGGCCAGCTTGCGCGGCGAGGGGAGCAGCCCTGTGACTGCGCGGGCGCCGCCGCGGGCACCGGTGAACATGTCGCCCGGGGTCACGTACGGAATGGGAACCCGCGGGTGCGCGGTGTGCAGGTGCAGCACCTTGCCGCCCATCGGCCATTCTCGGCCCCGTGCCTCCTCGTCACTGCGCGGCTGCGTGGGAGCCTCGGGCACCGGCTGTGCCTCTCCGGTCGCAGGGGCCGTCTGCGGCGCCTGCGACCGGGCCGTCTCGGTCTGGACTGTGTCCTGCTGGGTCGAAGGTTGTTCTGGCTGGGTCTGCGGGGAAGTCATCTCCGTCCTCCCGTGCTGGGAAGCATGTACGGTCTCCCTCCCCACGCTCCCACTCCCAGATGGTGATAAACCACTGGCAACCAGCAAAAAGGTCAGAAGTCGCGTCGGATACCAGGTCAGGCGTGAACGGTCACCGGACGCGCGCTGCCGGCGAACGCCTTCCAGAGCTGGACGGACAGGCGGATCAGGGCGGCCTCGAGGAGAGCGACGGCCACCTGGGTCAGAATCTTGGTAACGACGTGCGGCACGGTCAGCCGCCTTTCGGGTGCGTTGTACTGAGGACAGTTCCTTTGTCCGGTCTCACGGCTGCCGGTATGCGGCACCAGCATGACCTCTGGGTGAAATTTCCCTTGCCGGTACGTCGCGCCCCTCCGTCCAGCCCGCCCACGCGGCGGCACCGGCGGCGCGCTGCACCGCGGCCGGCAGCACGAGGGAACCCGCGGCCGAGGTCAGGGCGATCGTCCAGCCCACGGGACCCAGGGGCCGGCTGCCGAAGAAGTGGCTGAGCCCCGGCACGGTCACCACGACGCCCAGGACCGCCAGGGACCCCACCACGGCTGCGGCGACCACGGGATCGCGACCCGCGTCCGCCATGGTCTGCAACAGCTGGGAGGACACGAGGGCGACCAGGGCGACGGTGTCGGCGCGCCCCCGGGTGCCGGTCATCCGAGCGACGACCCAGGCGGCGGCAGCAGCCGCCGTGGTCACGGCGGCCCGCAGCCGGATGTGCCGGACCAGGGCCGTGCCGAGCGAGGTCTCCGGCCCCTCCGCGAGCAGCTTCTTTGCGTGGCCGGCCGGCGGCCGGGCGGCGATGGCCATGGCGGGCAGCATGTCCGTGAGCAGGTTGACCAGGAGGAGCTGGCGTGCGTTCAACGCGCTGCGCCCGGTGAGCAGACTGGTCGCCAGGGTGAAGACGATCTCCCCGAGGTTGCCGCCCAGCAGGACGCCCAGCGCCTTGCGCACCGAGGCCCACATGGCGCGGCCCTCCACGATGGCGTCCACGATGGTCTCGATGCGGTCGTCGGTGACCACTACGTCGGCGGCGGAGCGGGCCGCCGGCGTCGCCCGGGAGCCGAGAGCGATCCCGACGTCCGCGATCCGGATGGCGGGCGCGTCGTTGGCGCCGTCGCCGGTGACGGCGACGGTCCGGCCGGCCGCGCGCAGCGCGGTGACGATACGGACCTTGTGCGCCGGGGTGACCCGGGCGAACACCGTGATGTCAGGCAACGTCTCGGCGAGCGCGGCGTCGTCGAGGGAGTCCAGCTCCGCCCCGGTCATCAGGCGCGGTTCCTCCTCGGGCCGCAGCTCCCTGGCGATCGCTGCGGCGGTGCTGGGATGGTCCCCGGTGAGCATGACGATGCGTACCCCGGCCGTGGCCAGCCGGTTCACACTCTCGGCCGCGGTGGCCCGCACCGGGTCCACGAGTCCCAGCAGGCCCAGCAGACAGAGTCCGCCGAGGCCTTCGTCGCTGAGATCGGCGAAAGAGGCGAGCACGAGGTCGTCCTGTGGTGCGCCCGGGGGCAGGACGTGCTCGGCGACCGCGAGGACCCGCAGGCCCTGCCGGGCCAGCTGGTCGATCTCCGCTTCGAACGCCTGCCGCGTCCGGTCGTCGAAGGGCTCGCTGCCGCCGTTGCGGCGGATCCGGTCGCAGCGGGCCAGTACGACCTCAGGGGCGCCCTTGACGACGATCCGGGCCTGGGAGTCGGAGCGCCCCAGCACGGCGTGGTAGCCGCGCGCGGGCTCGAACGGCAGCTCCGCCAGCCGTTCCCAGGTGTCCGAGGCGAGCCCCGCGGCCCGGGTGGGGGCGGCACCGAGCCGCTCGGCACCGGCCGCGATGGCACGGTCGGTGGGGTGGGCGAGCGTCGCGGCGGGACCCGGCGGACCCGCCAGGGCCGCCGTGGCGAGGATCCGGCGCAGCGCCGGGCCGAGTCGCTCGGGCGGACGGCGCTCCAGGCCGTCGGACACCTGTCGGAGGCCGATACGGCCCTCGGTGAGCGTGCCGGTCTTGTCGAAGCACAGCACATCGGTGCGGCCCAGCGCCTCGATGGTGGAGGCGCTGTGGACGAGGGTGTCGCGGGTGGACAGCCGACGGGCCGCGGCCAGCTCAGCGACCGTGGCGACGAAGGGCAGCCCCTCGGGCACGGCGGCGACGCACAGGCTGATCGCGGATCCCAGGGCGGCGCCCGGCGGCCGCCTGCGCAGCAGGTCGACGGCGAAGAGGGCGGCTCCCGCGGCGACGGACAGCGGCAGGAACCACCGGCCCAGGGCCTTCAGCCGCCGCTCCACACCGCTCTCCGGCGGCCCCTCCTCAGGGGCCGACTCCGCCGCGCTGCCCGCCTCGGTGGCGGTGCCGGTGGCGACCACCACGGCGAGCGCGTGACCGGCCGCCACCGTCGTCCCCTGGTAGAGCATGGACGTCCGGTCCGCGACCGCCCGGGCCGCGGACGGCGCGGCGCTCTTCACGACCGTCAGCGACTCGCCGGTGAGGCTGGACTCGTCGGCCTCCACGCCCTGTGCCTGCACCACCCGGCAGTCGGCCGGGACCGCGTCTCCGGCCCGCAGCTCGATCACGTCGCCGGGCACCAGGTGATCGGCGGCCGCCTCGACCGCCTCGGCCTGGTCCGCTCGGCGCACCCGCACCCGCATCGAGGTCGCCTCGACCAGCCGCCGTGCCGCATGGTCGGCCTTCTGCTGCTGCACCCCGCCCACCAACGCGTCCACGCCCAGAACGCCGCCGATGAGCACGGCGTCCAGCACGGAGCCGAGCGCCGCGGAGATGCCGCCGCCGATCGCCAGGATGGTGGTCAGCGGATTGGCCATCTCCTCCGCGAACCTGCCGATCGGCGTGACGGAACCGTCGTGCCGGTCACGGCCCCTGAACTGGCGGCGCCGGGCCGCCTCGGCCTCGTCCAGCCCCCGGGAGGTGGTGCCGAGCCGCGCCATGACCTGACGCACCGTCATGGCGTGCCACGGCGTACGCCCGACGGCGGCCGGAGCCGGCCGACTGCCCAGTCGCCAGCCCGCCCAGAAGCCCGCCGTGACCCCGGCGATGGTCACCGCGTCGGTCACCAGATGAGCCCGCACCGAGGCCCCGGGGCGGGGGACGAGAAGGGCGAGGGCCGAGCCCGCGAGGGCGCCGGCGCCTTCCAGACGAGTGCACAGCACGCTGACCCGCCGGGCCTCCGGCAGGGCGGTCAGCAGCATGTTGACGACGTCGGGCGGAGCGGCGACATGGGCGTCCCACGGCACATGGCGCGGACCGGTGAGCATTCCGATCCCCAGGTCCGCGCGGGCGAGGGCGCGCCGGGTCCGTGCCGACACCACGGCGACACCGTGGCCCTGCGCCTGGAGGGAGCGGACCAGCGCGGCCGTGCGCCGGTGCCCGGTGGGAACCGCCTCCGGGAGCCCGAACCGACGGTGCAGCCCGGGCGGGCCGCCCACCAGCCGCACGTCGCCGCACTCGCCCGCCGCGCGCACCAAGTGGTGGGCGAGCGCGTGCAGTTGGGGGACAAGACCGGCCACGGCGGCCGGCGTGCCGTCCCGCATCACGAGCAGGACCTGCGCCCCCTCCTCGGCCCACCGCGCTGCCAGCGCGGCCGTCTCCTCGGACACCTCGACGCCGCCCGGGACGGTGTCCGCACCGGCGTACGGCCGCAGCGCCCAGCCCGCTCGCTGCGTCGACGGCATGGGGCCGGCGCCGTGTCGGCGCCGACGCCCCGGCGGCCGTCCCGGCTCGATCAGTTCATGGATCCGTGCGTGGATCTCGTCGTCGGGGCCGTCCCCCGCCTCGTCCGGGCCGCGGTCACCGTCCGGGCCGGTGATCTCCGCCTCGCCCTGCCGCCTGCCGGACGGCGCCAGGCGCACCATGTTCTCGACCGTCCAACCGCCGGTGGCCAGCACCCGGGCGTCGAGAACGACGGTGTCGATCCGGTCGAGGCCGCGCAACGCCTCGGGCCGCAGCACCAGCGCCCCCCGGTCGGAGAGCGCCCGCGCCACCGAGGAGACGAACGATTCACGGCCGAACCGGGGGCCTCGCGGCGTCCCGGCGGCCAGCAGCGCCAGCCCCCGGTCATGGCTGAACGTGCCGGCCGCGGTGAGCCCGTAGGCAGCGAGGGACACCGGAACCGCGACATTGGCGTACCGCTCGCCCGGTCCGGGCGGCAGCGGGGCGGGCCGCTCGTGCGCCGGCACGGCGTCGTGGCGGTACGTTCCCTCATGCGCGGCCAGCCTTCGGTCCCAGTCCCTCCAAGCCCTGCGCCGCGCCTGCACCTCCGCGTACCGGACCCCGGCCAGCGCTGCGGCCACCGCGGCGCCGACCGGCCGGAACGTCAGCGTCGTCAGCAGCAGGTTCGCCGTGGACCAGGTCCGCTCAGCGGCCTTCTCACCGAGCCGGCGGGCGATCCCCGCGCTCAGCCCCGGGGTGGCCTCGACGAGATGGACCGCCGAGATCACGACCGGATGCAGCCCACGCAACCGCAGCACCTTGCCGATCGACGCCACCCCGACCGCCGCCAGGCCCGCGCCGAGGTGAACGGCCGCCTCGATCCCCGGGCCCGCCGCGCCCGGGTACCCGACCGGGCTCCGTCCCGGCCGCGCACCGGCCCCCGGCTCGCCTGCGCCGTCGGTTCCTGCCTCCGGCGCGGCGGCGTCCGCGGCGGAGACCAGGGCGACGACGCGTTCCAGGTCTGCCTGGGGCCCGCAGCCGACGTACACGCAGCCCAGCGTGCCGTTCACCTCAGCGCGGTACACACCCCTCATCCTCCGCAGCGCGGTCTCCAGCTCGCGTGCCGCGGCGGCCGTCCCCGGCTGCCCCAGGCGCAGGACCGTGATCTGCGCGCCGCCGGGGGTCCGCCAGAGACGGGGCGCAGGGGGCCGCAGCAGGGGCCCGACCACCGGCAGCACCGCTGGTACGCCGGCCAGCCACTCCGCAGCGGAGCGGACCGGTCCGAGCAGCGCGGGACCGGCCGACGCGAACCGGGAGAGTGCGGACTGGGAGAGCACTGGCCAGATCACACGGCCTCCACGATTGGCCGACGGGCGTCGTGACCGACGCCCGAAAGGACACACAGCCAACTTCAGTATGATCACGTTTCATCGGATCGTCCTGCGCACGCACACCCGATCCGTCAGTCGGACGACATGTCCGCCACGGAGACCGAGACCGCCTCACGGTCGGCACCACCTGCTTCGTCGCCGGTGCGGCGCGGCACAACGGCACCGCGCCGCCGGCCTCCGTCGAGAACGTCCTCCAAGCCGCCCGCCACGCCGCCCAACACCCGCGACGCTGACGCGCAGGACGCCCGCCGAGCGAAGACGGTCCGGCGGGAGGCGAACGACCGGCGACGTCGGCTGCCGGGCGTGGCCAGCGGGCCGGGGCCTCACGGCGTGGTGTGAGAGCGGTTGACCATGGATGCCGCCGTGCAGGGCCGGGCGTGCGAAGGCCAGGTGCCGGCGGCGACCGCCGTCGGCACCACCGCCCGCGCTCAGCCGAAGACCACCGACCACGGGCGCGGTGCGTCCCCCGCGTCGTCCGGCGGCGTCGCCGTCGTGTGGTCGCGGGCCAGCACGTCGGCCGCGACCGCGGCGAACTCCCGTGCGTCCGGGTGCGGTGACTGCCGGGGCCAGGCGGCGCGGATGCGCTGGGTGAGGGGCCGCCCGGCCAGGGGTCGCCAGGCCACCCTGGGCTCCTTGCGGGCCACCGGCCCCTGGTCGAAGGCGACTCCGTGGCCCGCGGTGACGAGCCCGATCAGGAATTCGGGGTTGCGGGCGTGGCGTAGGCGGCCGGGGACGAAGCCCGCCGCGCGGCAGATGTCGAGCGTCCGGTCGTACCAGCCGGGTGCGGTGGAGCGCGGGAAGAGGACCAGGTCGTGGCCGGCGAGTTCGGCGAGTGCGACTTCGGGCAGCCGGGCGAGGGGCGATGTCCTCGGGAGCACGACTCCGAGGTCGACGGCGGTCTCGGGGCCGAGGACGATGTCGGTCGCGTCGACGGGTGCGTGCACCAGGCCGACGTCCAGCCCGCCGGATGCCAGCAGGCGCACCTGCTCGTCCGTCGTCACCTCCTGGAGGTCGACCCGCAGCGCGGGTGCCCGGTCGGCGCATTCCGCGAGGAGGGCTCCCAGGACCGCGGCGGAGGTGTCGGGCGGCACTCCGGCGCGCAGGGTGCCGAGGTCGCCGTCGCGGGCCCGCCGTATCAGGGCCCTGGTGCGTTCCTCGCGCGCCAGCAGGTCCCGCGCCTCGTCGAGGAGGACCGCGCCGGCCGGGGTGAGGCGGATCTGTCGCCGTGAGCGGTCGAAGAGTTCGGCGCCGAGGTCGTCCTCCAGCCTGCGGACGGCGCGGCTGAGCGGGGGCTGGGCCATGCCGAGCCGGTCGGCGGCCCGTCCGAAGTTCATCTCGTCGGCGACGGCGAGGAAGATACGCAGGTGGCGCAAGAGATCCACGGGACCGACAGTAGGCGATGGGAGCGGGGGCTCGGGGTGCGGATCGAGGAGAGGCTGGGCGCGGTGTTCACGGCGGCGGGGGCCGAGGGCAGGATGCACGCCGTGGACATCGACTCCGGCGGGGAGGTGGGCTGCGGTGCGGACGAACCGGTCGTGGTCGCCTCGGTGTTCAAGGTGCTGCTGGTGCTGGAGTTCGCCCGGCAGGCGGCGGCCGGTCAGCTCGATCCGCGGGAGCGGGTGCTGGTCACGGCCGGGTACCGGCTCGGGGGCTGGGGCACGGCCGGGTGCCTGGACGACGTGGAGGTCTCCCTGCGGGACCTCGCGCACTTCGCGATGTCGGTCAGCGACAACACGGCCGCGGATCTCCTGCTGGAGCGGGTGGGCGTGGACACCGTGAACCTCCTGGCGAAGGAGCTGGGGATGGTGCGCACCCGGATCGTGGGCGGCCCCCGGCAGCTGCTGGAGTCGATGCTGGCGGAGGTGGGGGCGCGGGACGAGCGGGAGTTCGCGGCCCTGTTCCCCGCGTTGTCCGCGGCCGAGGTCGGCGCGCTCGGCGTCTTCGACCCGGCGCGTACGAACGCGAGCACACCGCGTGAGATGACGGGGCTGCTGCGGATGATCTGGCGGGACGAGGCCGGTCCCGCTCAGGCGTGTGCGCAGGTACGTGCTCTGATGGCGCGTCAGGTGTTCCGGCACCGTCTCGCCGCGGGGTTCGGGGACGACGTGCGGATCGCGGCGAAGACGGGGACGCTGCCGGGGCTGCACAACGAGGTCGGTGTGGCCGAGTACCCGGACGGCGGGCGGTACGCGGTCGCGGTCTTCGCCCGTACGCCGGAGCCGGTGGCGAACCGTACGGGGGCGGACGTGGCGATCGGCACGGCGGCGCGGACGGCGGTCGATTTCCTGCGCGCCACGGGCAGTTGGCAGGGCAGGTGAGCAGGTGTCATACACCTGACGGTATGAATCGGGGGCGGCTCCGGTCTTGGACGCGGCCGGTCCCCGGCTGATCTTCTGCGTGCCATGAACGAATTCGAGAACGCTACGGAAGAAGGCAGCCGGCGCTCGTTCGTCCGCAGGACGCTGCTGCGCGGGGCCGCGCTCGGAGCGACGATGCCGCTGCTGCCCGCCGCGGCACAGGCGGCGGGGGCAGAGGAGCGGAAGGGCGGCGCGGCGGCGCGCGTACGGGCGGACAGCGCGACCCTGCGGTGGCTCGGCACCTCGGGCTGGCGGATCGACATCGGCGGGCGCGGCGTCCTCTTCGACCCGTACATCACCCGTTTCGCGACCGGCCTGTTCGACCCGAAGGGCAGCTTCGATCCGGCGACCGAGCTGACCTGCGACGAGGAGCTGGTGGCCCGGCTCGCGGGCAGGCCGGAGACCGTCCTGGTCAGCCACACCCACTGGGACCACGTCAACGACGTCCCGTACATCGCGAAGTCCACGGGCGCCCGGGTCTTCGGCACGGAGACGACGTACCACGTGCTGCGGTCCCTCGGGGTCGACAAGGCGCAGATCAGTGTGGTCAAAGGCGGCGAGGTGCTGGACTTCGGCGGCTACACCGTCGAGGTCGTCTCCAGCCTCCACAGCCGCAACAAGAACTGGTCGTACTTCGCGCCGGGGACGCTGAACGCGCCGCCGGCGAGCGCCCCGCGCACCATCTCGGACCTGCCGGAGGGCGACACGCTGGCGTTCCGGCTGTCGGTGGCGGGCGGGCCTTCGGTGTTCTTCATGGGGGCGAGCGACATCGACGAGCGCGCGGTGGCCGGGATGCGCCCGGACGTGCTGATGGCGGCGGTGCCCTCCAGCCGGGCGACCCACCGCTATGTGCCGCGGCTGCTGGGCGCACTCGGCGGCCCGGCGACCGTCGTCCCGGTGCACTGGGACCACTTCGAGAGGCCGCTGAGCGATCCTCCGGTCCGCGACGCCGCCATGGACCTGGACGGCTTCGTCGCCCAGGTCCGCGGCTGCTCCCCCACGTCCCGCATCGTCGTCCCGGACTACGGGACGCTCTACGGGGCGGACATGCGCCCCGCGGTCAGCGCCTGACCTTGCGGTTCGCCCGCAGCCACTCCTTGTTCATCGCCGTGATCGAGGGCAGCGGGATGCCCTTGGGGCAGGCGGTCGCACACTCGCCGGTCAGGGTGCAGCCGCCGAAGCCCTCCTCGTCCATGGCGGCGACCATGTCGAGCACGCGGGTCTCGCGCTCCGGGGCGCCCTGCGGCAGCGCGCTGAGGTGGTTGATCTTCGCCGAGGTGAAGAGCATGGCCGAGCCGTTGGGGCAGGCCGCCACGCAGGCGCCGCAGCCGATGCACTCGGCGTGCTCGAAGGCGCGGTCGGCGTCCGGTTTGGGCACCGGCGTCGCGTGGGCCTCGGGCGCGGATCCGGTGGGAGCGCTGATGTAGCCGCCGGCCTGGATGATCCGGTCGAAGGCGGTGCGGTCGACGACCAGGTCCCTGACGACCGGGAAGGCGGCCGCCCGCCACGGCTCCACGTCGATGGTGTCGCCGTCCTGGAAGGAACGCATGTGGAGCTGGCAGGCGGTGGTGCGCTCGGGGCCGTGCGCGTCGCCGTTGATGACGAGCGAGCAGGCGCCGCAGATGCCCTCGCGGCAGTCGTGGTCGAAGGCGACCGGCTCCTCGCCGCGCAGGATGAGGTCCTCGTTGAGGGTGTCGAGCATCTCCAGGAAGGACATGTCCGGGGAGATGCCGTCCACCTCGTAGGTGGCCATGGTGCCGGGGGCGTCGGCGTTCTTCTGGCGCCAGACGCGCAGGTTGAGCTTCATGCGTAGCTCCGCTGGGTGGGGTGGACGTACTCGAAGACGAGGTCTTCCTTGTGGAGGACGGGGGCTCGGCCCGTGCCCGCGAACTCCCAGGCCGCCGCGTAGGAGAACTCCTCGTCCTTGCGGGCCGCCTCGCCGTCCGGCGTCTGGGACTCCTCGCGGAAGTGGCCGCCACAGGACTCGGTGCGGTGCAGGGCGTCGAGGCACATCAGCTCGGCGAGTTCCAGGTAGTCGACGACGCGGTTGGCCTTCTCCAGCGACTGGTTGAACTCCTCGCCGCTGCCCGGGACCTTGATGCGGCGCCAGAACTCCTCGCGGATTTGCGGAATCCGCTCCAGTGCCTTGCGCAGGCCGGTCTCGCTGCGGGCCATGCCGCAGTACTCCCACATGAGTTCACCGATCTCGCGGTGGAAGGAGTCCGGGGTGCGGTCGCCGTCGACGGACAGCAGAAGGTGGAGCCGGTCCTCGGTATCGGCCACGGCCTCCTGGACGGCCGGGTGCTCGGCGGTGACGGGGGCCTTGTGCGGGGTGCGGGCCAGGTAGTCGTTGATGGTGGAGGGGAGCACGAAGTAGCCGTCGGCGAGACCCTGCATCAGGGCGGAGGCGCCGAGCCGGTTGGCGCCGTGGTCGGAGAAGTTGGCCTCACCGATGGCGAAGAGGCCGGGAACGGTGGTCTGGAGGTCGTAGTCGACCCACAGGCCGCCCATCGTGTAGTGCACGGCCGGGTAGATCCGCATCGGCACCTCGTACGGGTTCTCTGCGGTGATCCGCTCGTACATGTCGAAGAGGTTGCCGTACTTCTCCTCGACCTTCGCCCGGCCCATGCGCTTGATCGCGTCCGCGAAGTCCAGGTAGACCCCCTGGCCGCCGGGGCCCACTCCCCTGCCCTCGTCGCAGACGTTCTTCGCGGCGCGCGAGGCGATGTCGCGCGGCACGAGGTTGCCGAAGGACGGGTAGATCCGCTCCAGGTAGTAGTCGCGCTCGTCCTCGGGGATCTCGTGCGGCGGGCGGGTGTCGCCCTGCGCCTTCGGAACCCAGATCCGGCCGTCGTTGCGCAGCGACTCGCTCATCAGGGTCAGCTTGGACTGGTGGTCGCCGGTGCGCGGGATGCAGGTGGGGTGGATCTGGGTGAAGCAGGGGTTGGCGAAGTAAGCGCCGCGCCGGTGGGCGCGCCAGATCGCGGTGGCGTTGGAGTTCATGGCGTTCGTCGACAGGTAGAAGACGTTGCCGTAGCCGCCGGTCGCCAGGACGACCGCGTCGGCGAGGTACGTGGAGATCCGGCCGGTGACGAGGTCGCGGGCGACGATGCCGCGGGCGCGGCCGTCGACCACGATCAGGTCGAGCATCTCGGTGCGGGCGTGCAGCGTGACGTTGCCGGCGGCGATCTGGCGGGAGAGTGCCTGGTAGGCGCCGAGGAGGAGCTGCTGGCCCGTCTGCCCGCGGGCGTAGAAGGTGCGGGAGACCTGGACGCCGCCGAAGGAGCGGGTGTCGAGCAGCCCGCCGTACTCACGGGCGAAGGGGACGCCCTGCGCGACGCACTGGTCGATGATCTCGACGGAGATCTGGGCCAGCCGGTGGACGTTGGACTCGCGGGCGCGGAAGTCGCCGCCCTTGACCGTGTCGTAGAAGAGGCGGTGGATGGAGTCGCCGTCGTTGCGGTAGTTCTTGGCCGCGTTGATGCCGCCCTGGGCGGCGATGGAGTGGGCGCGCCGCGGGGAGTCCTGGTAGCAGAACTGCTCGACGTGGTAGCCCTGTTCGGCGAGTGTGGCGCCGGCGGCGCCACCGGCGAGGCCGGTGCCGACGACGATGACGGTGTGGCCGCGTCGGTTGGCGGGGTTGACGAGTTTCGCCTCGAAGCGCCGCTTGTCCCAGCGTTCGGCGACGGGTCCTTCGGGCGCCTTGGTGTCGGCGATCGGGGCGCCGGTCTCGTAGTCGGGGAAGCTCATGTCAGCTCACCACTTCGGTCATGACGGCGACGGGTACGGAGAGGAATCCGGCGGTCAGGGCGAGCGCCAGCACGTTCGCGGCGGTCTTGAGGACGCGGTCGCGGGTGGCGCTGCCGACGCCGAGGGTCTGGGCGGCGCTCCAGAAGCCGTGCCGGATGTGGAGGCCCACGGCGAGCATGGCGACGATGTAGATCACGTTGCCGTACCAGGTGGAGAAGGTGTCCACGACGTTCTGGTAGGGGTGGCCCTCCTGGAAGCCGCCGGTGTGCACGGTGCCGGTCGTCAGGTCCAGGACGTGCCAGACGATGAAGAGGGCGAGGATGACGCCGCCCCAGCGCATGGTGCGGGTGGCGTAGCTCGCGCGCGGCCGCTTGTGGACGTAGCGGCTGGGGCGGGCCTTGATGTCGCGGCGGCTGAGCTGGTACGCGGCGACCGCGTGCCCGATCACGGCGGCGAGCAGCACCACGCGGACGAGCCACAGGCCCCACGAGTGGTGCAGGACGGGGGCGCCCATGGTACGCAGCCAGTGGCCGTACGCGTTGAACTCGCCCGGCCCGAAGAAGATCTTCAGGTTGCCGAACATGTGGGCCACCAGGTACCCGAGCATGATCAGACCACTGACGGCCATGACCGTCTTCTTGCCGATGGTGGATGCCCAGAAGGTGCGCGTCCTGGACGGTTGTCGTTCCGTCCGC
Source organism: Streptomyces sp. 5K101 (assembly GCF_046506645.1). Lineage (NCBI taxonomy): Bacteria > Bacillati > Actinomycetota > Actinomycetes > Kitasatosporales > Streptomycetaceae > Streptomyces > Streptomyces sp. 5K101. The sequence goes on from NZ_JBKFFO010000012.1 coordinate 19,676, forward strand.
GTTGCCAGAGCCATGGCGTCGACGCTAGAGCCCTGGGGCACGAGAGGTCCAAGACATGATTCGGCTCAGGTCCATAGGCATGCCCTATGGACGCTCTACAGTGGGCCCATGCAGCTCCAGCAGCTCCGCTACTTCGTCGCGGTCGCGGAAACCCGTCACTTCACGCGCGCCGCCGAGCGCGTCCACGTCTCCCAGCCGTCCCTCTCGCAGCAGATCCGGGCCCTGGAGCAGGAGCTCGGCGCCGATCTCTTCGGCCGTGCGCGGGGCAACATCGCCCTCACGGACGCCGGTGAGGCGCTGCTCCCGCTGGCCCGCCGCATCCTCGCCGACACCGAGACGGCCCGCCGCGAGGTGCAGGAGGTGGCCCAGCTGCGCCGGGGCCGGGTCCGCCTCGGCGCCACCCCGAGCGTGTGCACCGGTCTGCTGCCGCAGGTGCTGCGGACCTTCCACGATCTGCACCCGGGCATCGAGATCCTGATCGAGGAGTCCGGCTCGCACGACCTCGTACGGGAGCTGGCGCGCGGCGCGCTCGACCTGGCGCTCGTGGTGCTGCCCCTCCCCTCCCCCTCGCCGGCGCTCAGCACGGTCGAACTGTTGCGGGAGGACCTGGTGGTGATCTCCTCGCCGGCGGCCGCGGCGCCGCCCTCGCCGCTGCGCATCGCGGATCTCGCGGGTGAGCCGCTGGTGATGTTCCGGCACGGGTACGACCTGCGGGAGCTGACCGTGGCCGCCTGCCGCGCGGAGGGCTTCGAGCCGTCGTTCACGGTGGAGGGCGGCGAGATGGACGCCGTGCTGGGGTTCGTACGGGCGGGGCTCGGCGTGGCCGTCGTGCCCAGCATGGTCGCGGCGGGCGCCGGAGGGGATCTGCGGGTGACGCCGCTGGCCCGCCCCGGCCTGCGGCGCACGATCGCGCTCGCCCACCGCAGCGATGTGGCGCCGCCGCGGGCGGCGCGTGAGCTGCAGCGGGTGCTGCTGGAGTCGCGGGCGTGAGCGGCCTTTTGGCGCCACGGCGGGATGTTTTCCCCACCCCGCCCCTTCCCGAACCGGGGCAAGCCCCGGCCCCCGCACCGCGCTCCGCGCGGTGTCCTCAAACGCCGGACGGGCTGCATACGCAGCCCCGCCGGCGCTTGAGGCGCGGGGGGTCCGGGGGCAGCGCCCCGACGAGGGCGGCGGGCATGGGCAGCCTCGCCTGGCGAAAGGCACAGGGACAGGGACAGGGGCAGCGCCCCGCACATGCAGCCCCGCCGGCGCTTGAGGCGCGGGGGGTCCGGGGGCAGCGCCCCCGGAGAATCAGACCGCGTCCGCCAGCACCAGTGCGTGGATGCGGTCCGGCGCGCCGGGACGTGCGTAGTACCAGCCCTGCGCCGTGTCGCACCCCAGCTCACGCAGCTGCTCCGCCTGCGCGCCGGTCTCCACGCCCTCCACGGTCACTGCGAGTTCGAGACTGTGCGCCAGTGACACAATGCCCTCGACGATCTTCAGATCGACCGGGTCGGCGGGGTGCTGCTGCATCCCCCGCGTGAAGGAACGATCCAGCTTGAGCACGCTCACGGGCAGTCTGCGCAGGTTGGCCAGGTTCGAGTAGCCCGTGCCGAAGTCGTCGAGCGCGATGTCCACGCCCATCTCGGCCAGTTGGCGCAGCGGCTTGAGCAGGTCCTCGTCGGCCCCGATGAGCGCGGACTCGGTGACCTCCAGGCACAGCGCGCCGGGCTCCAGGCCGGATCGCTCCAGCACGTCGACCGTGTCCGCGACGAGCCCGGGGTGCTGGAGCTGGGCCGGCGAGAGGTTGACGTTGATGCGCAGCGGGCCGCCGTCGGTGTGCCGTCTGCTCCAGTACCGGGCCTGCCGTACGGCCTCCTGGAGCACCCAGCGGCCGAGCGGCACGATCAGGCCGGTGCGTTCGGCGAGCGGGATGAACCGGTCGGGCCCGAGCACCCCGTACTGGGGGTGGCACCAGCGCACGAGTGCCTCGGCGCCGTGCACACTGCCGTCGCCGAGGTGGACGAGCGGCTGGTACTCGATGAAGAACTCGTCGCGCTCCAGCGCCGCGGGCAGCGCGTTGGTCAGCCCGTGCCGGGTGATGGCGCGGGCGTCGGCCTCCGGGTCGGCCAGCTCGAAGCGGTTGCCGCCCGCCGACTTGGCCCGGTACATGGTGATGTCGGCGCTGCGCAGCACCTCCGCGCTGGTCCGCTCGCCCCCCGGCCCCTCGACGATGCCGATGCTGCCGCGCACGGTGAAATCGCGCCCGTCGATGGTCACCGGCGAGGCCAGCGAGCCGAGGATGCGGGAGGCCAGCTCGTCGACCTCGCGCTCGGTGTCGGGGCCGGTGGTCAGCGCGACGAACTCGTCCCCGCCGAGGCGGGCGACCATCTCCCCCGGCGCCGTGGCACAGCTCTGCAGCCGGTCGGCGACCTCCACGAGCAGCCGGTCGCCGGTGGCGTGTCCGAGGCTGTCGTTGATGGCCTTGAAACCGTCGAGGTCGAGGTAGCAGAGCCCGAAGCGGGCGCCGTCGCCGGCCGATACCGCCTTCTCGAGCCGCTCGAAGAACAGAGTGCGGTTGGGCAGTCCGGTCAGCGCGTCGTGCGTGGCCTCGTAACGCAGCCGCAGGTTGAGCAGCCGGCGCTCCGTGGTGTCCTCCAGGAGGACCAGCTGGTACTGCGGGGCCCCTTCGGCGTCACGCAGCAGCGAGACGGTGAGGTTGGTCCACAGAACCGTTCCGTCGTTGCGGTAGAACGGCTTCTCCGTCCGGTAGTGCTCGCGCTCGCCGCGCACCAGTTCCCGGTAGAACTCCCACACCTGGGGCCGGTCCTCGGGGTGCACCCACTCGGTGACCTTGCGGCTGCGCACATGGTGTTCGAGGCCGCCGAACATCTGCATCAGGGTGTCGTTGACCTCCAGCAGGTTGCCGTCGAGGTCGGCGATCCCGATGCCGATCGCGGCCCCCTCGAACACCGCGCGGAAGCGGACCTCCGTGGCGTGCATCGCCTCCAGGGCGTCGTTGCGCGCGAGCAGCGAAGAACGGGCGATGGCCTCCTGCTCGGCGAGGGTGCGGTCACGCAGCGCCGCCGCGAACCCGGCGGCGACGGCGTGCTGGAGCCGGGCGCAGCGCGCCCTGTTCTCCTCGGCGGTCCGCTCCTGGTCGCCGCAGTACAGCACGAGGTAGGAGTCGACGACGCCGAGCGTGCGGCTGAGCGCGTCGGGGTCGGTGCAGTGGGCGTCGACGAGCGCCCTGCCGATCCGCTGCGCCGACTGCGCGTCGAACGGGTGGTCGCGCAGCATGCGGCACAGGTCCCGTACTGCCGGCACCAGATGCTGTTCGAGCTCGGGCCGGGTGAGCGACGTCGAGGTCACCGGGTAGACGGCCCGGCTCCAGATCGTCGCGAACCGCCTGACTCTGTCCTCAAGGGCGTCCGCCTCCGCGTCGGGACCGGTCGCCTGCGACGACGGCTTCACGCCTTGCGCCCCACCCCGGAGAAGCCCGAGAAGGCGTATGGGTCCTCCTGGTCGACGGGGGTGTCGGGCCGCCAGTGGGGCATGGAGACCAGTCCGGGCTCGACCATCTCGTATCCCTCGAAGAAGGCCGCGATCTCCTCGCGGGTGCGCATGACCAGGGGGTTGCGGATGTCCTCGTAGACCCCGACCGCGCCGCCCGCCACGTCCTCGGGGACCGGTACCCCCTCGTACGAGGCGTGGGTGACGATCATGAGGCTGCCGGGCGCGAGCGCGTCGCGCAGCTCGGCGACCGCCGCGTACGGATCGTCCTCGTCCTGGAGGAAGTGCAGGACGGCCACGAGCAGCAGGGCCACCGGCCGCTCCAGGTCGAGCAGCCCGGTGACCTCGGGACTGTCGAGGATCTGCCGGGGCTTGCGCAGGTCGGCGCAGACCACGCCGGACCGCTCGTCCCCGGCGAGCAGGGTCCGGCTGTGGGCGACGGCCACGGCGTCGTGGTCGACGTAGACGACGCGGGCCTCCGGGTCCGCCGCGCGGGCCACTTCGTGGACGTTGCCGAACGTGGGAATGCCGGAGCCGATGTCGAGGAACTGGCTGATACCCTCGCCCACCGCGTAATTCACGGCCCTGCGCATGAACGCGCGGTTCGCCTGCATGATCTTCGGAAGGCCCGGCATGAACCGCATCGCCCTGCGCGCCGCTTTCCGGTCGGCCTCGAAATTGTGCGAGCCGCCCAGGTAGAAGTCGTAAATGCGGGACACGCTCGGCACCGATATGTCGATGCTCTGCGGGGCCCAGGCGGGACGCTCCATCGATTCTCCATCAAGTCGCCACGGCGGATCGGCCATGTCCATGGCCAGCGTTCGAGCCGAGGCTACTGATCGCCCGCCAAGAGGGCGAGCCCAAACGGAAATTAGCGGTCCGTTCTTGGTCACACGTCGTCGTCATGTACACGTGTCATGACCGTTCGTCACGGGACGGCGGTAAGGTCGGCCCGCACATGCGGCCGGCCCGCCGTCACACCCTGGGGGTGCGAGGCGGGCCGGCGGGGCCTTCCCCCGAGGAAGGCCCCGGGTCGGAGGCGCGATGTGGGGGACTACTTGGGCGCTCCGACCGGCTTTCCCTCCGGCGACACGGCGTACCAGGTGCCACCGACGCCCTGGCCGTTGGTGTCACCGGGCTTGGCGTCGCCGGAGAAGGTGTAGATGGGCCAGCAGTCGATGGTCTGCTGCTTGATTCCGTCGGGCCGGTCGAAGGTGACGAAGCCCTTCTCGAGGATTCCCTCGATGTCGTTCTTGTCCACGGGCTCGACGACGGGCCACTTCTCCAGGCACTCGCCGGTGCACGCCGTCTTCATGGGCCAGGCCGAGTCCTTCATGAAGCGGTAGACGGTCATGCCGTTCTTGTCGACGACGATCTCACCGAGCTTGGGGTCCTTGCGTACGGACAGACCCGCGAGGTCCGCCGCCTCACCGCCTTCGGCCTCGCCGTCCTCCGCGCCGCCGTCCTCCGCGCCGCCGCCGGGCGCCGCCTTCTTGCCGTCCGGGGCGGACGCGTACCAGGTGCCGCCGACACCCTGGCCGTTGACGTCGCCGGCCTTGGTGTCCTTGGCGTAGCGGTACATGGGCCAGCCGTCGATGGTGAGCTGCTTGGTGCCGTCCTCCCTGGTCACCTCGCCGAGCAGGGACGGGTCGACACCGGGCGCGGCGGTCGCCCCGTCGGCGGCCACGACGGGCCACGCCTTGGCGCAGTCGCCGTCGCAGTTGGACTTCGGCGGCTTGGCGGTGTCCTTGTCGAACCGGTAGAGCGTGAAGCCCGCGCTGTCCGTGACGACCTTGCCGAGGTCCTTGCTCTCCCAGACAGCGAGCTGGCCCGCGGGCTTCGCCTCGGCCGCTTCCGCCCCGGCACCGGCGCCGGCGCCGTATCCGGCGTCCGCTCCGTAGCCTCCGCTGCCGGGCTGCGCGGGGTTCGCGGCGCCCACCGCCTGGCCGTTGGGGGTTTCGGTGCCCTGGTCCTGACCGCACGCCGTCGTCAGCGCGAGTACGGCCGCCGCAGTCACCGCGAGCGAGGCGTTCCGCCAGGTGTTCATGTCCACTCCCGTAGTTCTTCAAGCCGGTTCCGGCGCCTGGGGGCGCCGTTCATGGCCCTAGGTACGGACAGGAGAGCGGCCCCTGTTCAATGCGCGGGGAAAAATCTTCGAAGGCGGCGCGGACACGAAGGGGGGAATACCGTTGGCACCAGGTGAATTCCGCCCAGTCCGGCCGCACGGAAATGGCTTGAACCCAACTGAACCTTGCACCTCTTGCGTCACTCGCGCCGATGTCCCGGCGGATGCGGTCCGGTGGCGCGCGCATCTGCGCGCACTCCGCGCTCCCCTTGACGGCAGCGCCGACGCCTTTCCCGTCCCGGGCCGGCACCGACATGCCGATACACCGGACATCTCCCCCGTCCGGCGCAGCATCATCACCCACTTGCCCTACATCGATCGCGTCCGTCCCACGCCGCTCTTAGCGTTTCGGTGACCGAGGAGCACTCCCCGACCTGTGCGGAAACGGTTCCGCTACTGCTCCTCGGGGACCCGGAGGTCCGCCCATGCGCGCGATACGTGCCGCGTCCGCCGCTCTGCTCGGAGCGGCCGCACTCGCCCTGACCGCTCCCACCGCAGCCTTCGCCGTCAACAACACGCCGTACGACTTCCGTGTGACGCCCTCGACCGTGGCCGCGGGCGGCCGCGTGACCCTGACCGCGGGCGGCTGCCCGAGCACGACCACCGTGACGTCCGGTGTCTTCGACACCGTCACCATTCCCCAGAACAGCTCGGCCACGGCCGTGGTCGACTGGGACGCCCGTCCGGGCGCCGTGTACTCGGTCCAGTTCAACTGCATCGGCAGGATCGGCACCCTCGATCTCCGGATCTCCGGCGGCACCTCCACACCGACCACGGGCTCCACCACGATCGTCACCCCGTCGGGTGTGGGCGGCGGCCTGGGCGGCAGCTTCAGGAACGTGCGCATCGCCGAGATCGCGGCGGGCGGTGCTCTGGTCGCCGCCGCCACCACGGCGACCGTCTTCGTCGTCCGCAGGCGCTCGGCCGACCGCCGTCACTGATGGGCGGCCGGCGCCTTCTTCTTCCGCCGCACCCAATCGCCCGTCGCCCCGAGTCCTGAGCAGGACTCGGGGCGACGGGCGGTTGGGCCGGACCGGGAGGTTCGGCCGATCAGGCCTGCCCGCTGACCGTGCGGCGGCGGCGGACGATGAAGACGCTGCCGCCGACGGCCGCCGTGGCGACCAGGCCGGCACCGACTGCCATCTCGGCGTCGGTGGGCCCGATCGAGCCGCCGAGACCGCCCGCCGCTCCGCGTGCGTGGAGCACGGTGAACGAAGCACTGGCGGTCCTCGAACTGTCGTTGCACCGGACCGTCAGGTGGTACGTGCCCGGCGCCGCGTTGTTGCGGACACGGGCCGTGGCGGTGGCCCTGCCCTGGTCACCGCCCAGGTAGTCATTGTTGCGGCTGCCGTTGTTGCCAAAACGGTTGCCACCGTCGCCACCGCGGTTGCCACCGTCGCCACCGCGGTTGCCCCCGTCGCCACCGCGGTTGCCCCCGTCGCCGCCGCGGTTGCCCCCCTCGTCACCACGGTTGCCGCCGTCACCGCCACGGCCACCGTCGCCGCCGAAGTTGCCGCCGTCACCGCCACGGCCCCCCTCGTCACCACGGTTGCCGCCGTCACTGCCACGGCCCCCCTCGTCACCACGGTTGCCACCGTCGCCGCCGAAGTTGCCGCCGTCGCCACCACGGCCACCGCCGTCGCCGCCGAAGTTGCCCCCATCGCCACCACGGCCGCCACCGTCGCCGCCGAAGTTGCCGCCGTCACCGCCACGGCCACCGTCGCCGCCACGGTTGCCCCCCTCGTCACCACGGTTGCCACCGTTGCCACCACGGCCGCCGTCGCCACCACGGTTGCCACCGTCACCGCCACGGCCACCGCCGTCGCCGCCACGGCCGCCACCGTCGCCACCACGGCCACCGCCGTCACCACCGCGGTTGCCCCCCTCGTCACCACGGTTCACGCCGTCACCGCCACGACCACCGCCACGGTCGCCACCGTCACCGCCACGGAAGCCGCCACCGTCGCCGCCACGACCACCGCCGCGGTCGCCGCCGTCGCCGCCGAGGGAGAGCACGGCATCGGGGAAGGCATTCGAGCGGACGACGCCACCGCGGTGGCAACCGTCCACGCTGATCGTCAGGATGCCTCCGGGGAAGACCGCGGACGGGCTGACATGGACGTTCCTCGGGCCGTCGCCACCGCCGGCGGCGGCCAGCGGAGCGCAGAGCCCGACGGCCGCGAAGGCGGTCGCGGTCGCCGCGAGAGCGCGTGTAGCACGCATGGTTGAACCTCCAGCGGAAGACGCTCCGGAGCGGCGCTCCGGCAGATTCGACGAGGACGCCTTCCATGACGAACCCTCATTGCAGGTGATGTACGACGCATTTCGGCCTTGGTCCACCCCGGTGAGCCGACACGCCGTGCCGAGACCCGTCCCCTGACGGATTCGCAGGTCACAGACCGTCAGGATTATTATCCATCGATTACTCGGATGGGTCATGCCGAGGGGTCCGCCACCCGTTCGCCTTTCCCTTCTCGCCGCGCCGGCCGGACGCGCTTAGCGTGACCGCATGCGCACAAAGGGGAGAACCACGGGCCAGGACATCTACGGCTCCGAGCCGAGACGACGCTCGCCCTGGGGCGTGCTGGCCCTCGTCATGCTCAGCGGAATCGCGCTGATGAGGAACGGTATCGACGTCGGGATCGGGCCCCCGCAGCCCGCGGTCGCCGCGTCGCTCGGCAAACACGCAGGTGAAACGTTCCTGCCCGTGCCGCTCGAACCGCTGCCGTACTCGCCTCCTGCCCGGGTGCGCGTCTCCACGATCAAGGTGGACGCCCCGATCATGGACGTGGGCCTGGACGAGAAGGGGTGGATCGCAGCACCGCCTCCCCAGGACCCCAACCTCGCGGGCTGGTACCAGAACGGTGTGGCTCCCGGCCAGCGCGGCACCGCCGTGCTCGTCGGGCATGTCGACAACCAGGCGGGCCCGGCGGTGTTCTACGGTCTCGGCTCGGTGAAGCCGGGGCATGTGGTCGAGGTGCCGCGGCTGGACGGCAGGACGGCCGTCTTCGAGGTGTACGGCGTGGAGGTGTTCGCCAAGAACGACTTCCCCGGGGTCCGCGTCTACGGCGACACCGGGTCGCCCGAGCTGCGGGTCATCACCTGCGGGGGCGGCTATTCCAAGGCGCACGGCTACGACGCCAACGTCGTCGTGTTCGCGCGTATGGTCAGCACCCGCTGACGGACGGCCGTTGCCGGCCACGGGCCGTGGCCGGCCGGCCGCCGCGCTCAGCGGCGCGGGACGGTGATGCGGTAGCCCTCCTCCAGCAGCTTCGGCAGGTAGGTACGCAGGGCCGCGACGCTCTGGGAGCGGTTGCCGCCCGCGTCGTGGGAGAGCACGACGACCCCCGGGGCCGCGCCGTCCAGTACACGCCGGACGATGGTGCGGGTGCCGGGTGTCGTCCAGTCCAGCGTGTCCAGAGTCCAGGCCAGCGGTTCCATGCCGAGCTCGGCACCGATCTCGAAGCTGTGCCGGTTCCACGCTCCGTAGGGCGCCCGGTACCAGAGCGGTGCCGCACCCACCGTCTTCTCGACGACCTCGCTGGTCCTGGCGAGTTCGGCGCGGACCCGGTGCGGCGCCAGGCTGGGGACGAGCGGGTGGGACCAGGTGTGGTTGCCGATCACATGGCCGTCGTCGGTCATCTCCCGCAGCAGATCCCGCTCGCGCGTCGCCATCGCCCCGCAGACGAAGAACATCGCCGGCACGCCGTGCTCCCGCAGGGTCGCGAGGACGTCACGGGTGTAGCGGGGGTCCGGCCCGTCGTCGAAGGTGAGCACCATCGTGCGGTCCATCGCGGGCACCTTGAGGAAGGGCCTCGTACGCACCGGCGGGACCGCACGGCTCAGACTCCCGGGGAAGTAGGCGGTCATGGGCTGGAGACGGTAGGACGACGCCTGCGGCGGCCACGCCGCGGCCTGCGGGCCCGCGGCGCGGCCGGGTGGGCCGGGAGCGGGCGGGGGCGTGGTGCGACGGGATGCGGTGGGCTCGCCGTCCAACAGCCCGCCGACGACGGCGGCACCGCCGAGGCCGGCGGCGAGGCGGAGTACCGAGCGGCGTCCACGGAGCAGCTGGTCCTTGTCCATGGCCCATGGCTCGCACGGCTGCTGCCCCGGGCAACTGAGCGACACCGTGTTGCGGGGCGGAATGACCCGATGGGACCAGTGCCCGGCCCGGCGGGCGGCAGAGCCGCCGCCGGGGCGCGTCGTCGGCCGTTCGGGCGCGGGGGGCCGACGGCACGCGGCGGGTGAGGGCGGTCGGGCGTCCGGCACCGTGCCGTCCGCCGCCGGGCGACGGCCGTAGCCGTCCGGCCGACCGCTCGCCGCACCACTCGCCGCTCGGTGCGACCGTTCGTCGACGACCGCGGTGCGGCGTCTGTCGTTGTGCGCCCGGATGCGTTCGGATACGGCACGTGGCAGCGACCGACGGGTGAAAGGGTGTTTGGCGATGGCAACGGCGACCGCGACGACCGACGAGCGTGCCATGGCGGAGCTGCAGCGCGACCACGGTCCCGCCCTCATGAGCTTCCTGCTCGGCCTCACCTACGGGGACCAGCAGCGTGCCGAGGACCTGCTGCAGGAGACGCTGGTGCGCGCGTGGCAGCACCCAGAGGCGTTCGAGGGCCCTTACGAGTCGATGCGGCCCTGGCTCTTCACCGTCGGCCGGCGTCTCGCCATCGACGCGCGGCGCTCCCGGCTCGCGCGCCCCACGGAGATCGGCGACGGCGTCCTCGCCACCACACCGGACCCGGCGGACCCGACCGAGAGCACGGCCCTGGCCCTCGACGTCCGGGCCGCGATCGGCTCCCTGAGCCCCGAGCACCGCGCCGTGCTCGTGCAGATCTACTTCCTCGGGCTGAGCGTGAACGAGGCCGCACAGGCGCTCGGCGTCCCGCCGGGGACGGTCAAGTCGCGCTCGTACTACGCACTGCGCGCCCTCGCCAGGTCCCTACCGGGCTACAGCAGGCGCGCCGTCCCGTCCGCCCCGCCGGCCCCGGTGCCGCACTCCGTGCACACGGACCACGACCACGGCGTGTCCGTATGCCAAACGTCACGCCGGAGTTGAGCAAAGAAGGGCCCCCGGCCGTCTTGGACGGTGGAGGCTCGTCATCGAACCCCGGACGCGGTCGAGAGGAAAGTGGGTGGGAGGCGTGCAGCGCGAGAGTGCCAACGGCGCCGGGGGACCGGGACTTTCGGTCCCCATGGCGTGGCTGTGCGCCGAGTACACGGCCGAGGAGATGCTGCGGGCCGGCGCGCTCGTCGAGTACGGCTCACTGGAGTTCCGGGCGGGACGCCGGACCCTGGCGCTGACGATCCACCTGTGCGACGGCCCGGGAGCGCCGGAGGCGGTGCGCTCGGCGTCCACGATCGACGAGTGGCTGTCGCTGACCTCGTACGGACACCCCTGGCAGGAGTGGGTCGAGGAACGGCTTGCCACCAGGGCCGCCCGGGAACGGCACTGCGGCCCGGACCCCGATCTGGCGCTCGCGAACGCCGCCTGGGAGTGGCTGCGCACCACCGAACTGTTCGCGACCGACCTCGGGGACCTGGAGCCCTGGCATCCGGCGCTCCCGCTCGCCCCCGGCGTGGACGAGGGGAGCAAGGTGTGGACCCCGGCCTGGCAGCTGGGACTGCCGCTGGGCCATCTGGCGATCCACCTGTGGTGAGGGCCGCGTCCGGCAATCCACCGCGTCCGGCGATCCACTGGTGGTGAGGACCGCGCCACGGCCGGACGGCCTCAGTCGACGCGCCGTCCCGCCGATGAGTGCACGCCCGCACGGTACTTGGGGATCCGGATCGTGATCTTCATGCCGGCTCCGGCGGCCGTCTCGATGACGAGCCCGTAGTCGTCGCCGTACACCTGGCGCAGCCGCTCGTCGACGTTCAGCAGCCCGATGCCCGACGAGGTGGACCGCTCCCCCGCGAGGATCGCGCGCAGCTCGTCGGGGTCCATGCCCACCCCGTCGTCCTCGATCGTGACCGTCGCCTCCGAGCCCGCGTCCTGGGCGGCGATCGTGATGCGGCACTCGTGCCGGGAGTCCTCCAGGCCGTGCTTGACGGCGTTCTCGACGAGGGGCTGCAGGCACAGGAACGGCAGGGTCACCGGCAGCACCTCGGGGGCCACCTGCAGCGTGACCTTCAGCCGGTCGCCGAAGCGGGCGCCCGCGAGCGCGAGGTACTGCTCGATGCAGCGCAGTTCGTCCGCGAGGTGGGTGAACTCGCCGTGCCGGCGGAAGGAGTAGCGGGTGAAGTCGGCGAACTCCAACAGGAGGTCCCGGGCACGCTCCGGGTCGGTCCGGACGAACGAGGCGATCGCGGCGAGCGAGTTGAAGATGAAGTGGGGGGAGATCTGGGCGCGCAGGGCGCGGATCTCCGCCTCGATCAGCCGGGTGCGGGAGCGGTCCAGTTCGGCGAGTTCCAGCTGGACGGAGACCCAGCGGGCGACCTCGGTCGCCGCCCGCACCAGCACCGCCGACTCCCTGGAACCGTAGGCCACCAGGGTGCCGAGCACCCCCTCCTCTCCGGTCAGCGGCGCGATGACCACCCAGCGCAGCGGGCACTCCAGGTCCTCGCAGTCGCCGTGCACGCTCTGGCTGCGCCCCGACTCCAGCACCTGCGCCACCCGCACCATCACCTGCCGCTCGTGGTGGTCGGCACCCGGCCCGTCCCACGCGAGGACGCGGTCGCGGTCGGTCAGGGACAGCGCCTCGGTGCCGAGCAGGGAACGCAGGCGCCTGGCCGCCTTGCGCGCCGTGTCCTCCGTCAGCCCCGCGCGCAGCGGCGGGGCGGCGAGGGAGGCGGTGTGCAGGGTGTGGAAGGTGGCGTGCTCGACGGGCGTGCCGAGGTCGAGGTCCGGCCGTACGCCGCGCCGGGCACCGGCCCTGAGGGCGAGGCCCAGCGCCACTCCGACGGCCAGCAGCAGGGCGCCCGCCACGGCCAGTGCTGCCGCTTGTGTACCGGTCATCGCTCCGCTCCTTCGGGCTGCGGCCGGCCGGCGAGGTCCTCCGGGAGATGCAGCCGGGCGAGGATCGCGGCGGCGCCGGCGGGTATGTGGCGCGCGGTGGCCAGCGAGACGGCCACCATCGTCAGGAAGCCGAGCGGTACGGACCACAGCGCGGGCCACGCCATCAGCGTGTGCGGCCAGCCGTCCGGTGCGAGGCCCGCCCGGGTGGCCATGACCGCGGTCAGGGCCGAGCCGCCGCCGAGGACCAGGCCGGCGGCCGCGCCGGGCGGGGTGAGCCGGCGCCACCAGATGCCCAGCACGAGCAACGGGCAGAAGGACGACGCGGCGACGGCGAAGGCGAGTCCGACCGCGTCGGCCACCGGAACGTTGCTCGTCACCACGGACAGGCCCAGCGGCGCGGCCATGGCGAGCAGGGTCGCGAGCCGGAAGTGCCGGACGCCTCGCGAGGGCAGGACATCCTGGTTGATGACCCCGGCCACCGACATCGTGAGCCCGGAGGCCGTAGACAGGAAGGCGGCGAACGCGCCTCCCGCCAGCAGTGCGCCGAGCAGCTCCCCCGCGAGGCCGCCGATCATCCGCTCGGGCAGGACGAGCACAGCCGCGTCGGCGGCACCGGTCAGGGCCAGTTCGGGCGCGTAGATGCGGCCGAGGGCGCCGTAGACGGGCGGCAGCAGGTAGAAGCCGCCGATCAGGCCGAGCACGACGAGGGTGGTGCGGCGGGCGGCGCGGCCGTTGGGACTGGTGTAGAAGCGGACGGCGACGTGCGGCAGGCCCATGGTGCCGAGGAAGGTGGCGAGGATGAGGCCGTACGTCGCGTACAGCTGGTAGCCGTCCCGTCCGCCGGACAGGGGCTGGGACCAGCTGACCGGGTCCGTGCCGGAGCCGGTCCGCTCGGGCACCTCGGCGCCCTTCGGCAGGCGCAGCACGGTCCCCGCCTCGATGCGGTGGATGCCCTCGCCGAGGGTGACCTTCTCGCCGTGGTGGCGCATGTCGTCGACCGCGCCGGTGACGCGGACGGTGAGCGGTCCGTCGAGCTCGACGCGTACGGTGTCGCCGATCCGGACGTCGGTGTCCTCGCGGAGCACGGCCGGTGCGTCGAAGCGGGCGCGGGGCGCGTCGTCGCCCGCCCAGGCGGCGACGAGGAACAGCGCGGGCACCAGCAGGGCGGTCAGCTTGAGCCAGTACTGGAAGGCCTGCACGAAGGTGATGCTGCGCATGCCGCCGGCGGCGACGGCCCCGGTGACGACGACGGCGACGACCAGCGAGCCGAGCCAGTCCGGCGCACCCGTGAGGATCTGAAGGGTCAGCCCGGCCCCCTGCAGTTGGGGCAGCAGGTAGAGCCAGCCGATGCCGACGACGAAGAGGGACGCCAGCCTGCGGACGGCGGCGGACTCCAGGCGGGCCTCGGCGAAGTCGGAGAGCGTGTACGCGCCGGAGCGGCGCAGCGGGGCGGCGACGAGCACGAGGAGGACGAGGTAGCCGGCGGTGTAGCCGACCGGGTACCAGAGCATGTCCGGGCCCTGGAGCAGGACCAGTCCGGCTATGCCGAGGAAGGAGGCCGCGGAGAGGTACTCGCCGCTGATGGCGGCGGCGTTGAGGCCCGGCTTGACCGTGCGCGAGGCGACGTAGAAGTCGGAGGTGGTGCGGGAGATGCGCAGGCCGAGCGCGCCGATGAGGACGGTGGCGAGCACCACGACGGTGACCGCGGCCACCGCGTAGGTCTGGTTCACGGTCAACGGCCTTCGACGAGGCGGGTGAAGTCGCGCTCGTTGCGCTCGGCCCGGCGCACGTAGCGGCGGGCCGTCAGCCACATGACGGGGTAAACGCCGAAGCCGAGGGCGGCCCAGACGAACGGGGCCGGTGAGTCCGGCGATCCGCCGAGCACGGCGGGCAGGGCGAACAGGAGCGGCAGCGTGCCGACGAGGAGCACGAGGGCGCCGAGGGCGCCGAGGGCGGCCCGCAGCTGGCTGCGCATCAGGGAGCGGACGTACGTGGTGCCGAGTGTGGTCTGCTCGCTGATCTCGAACCGTGCGGGCGCGTGACCGGGGGGCCGCCGCGTGGCCCGCGGCACCCCGGTGACCACCTCGCGGCGCGGGGGCTGCTCTGCTGACATCGTCCGTCCGCTCCAGCGTCTGTTTCGGCGAAGGCGGGTGGATGGGGAGTCTACGCAGCGGCGATCACGGTGGGTAGGGGCGAGGCCAGTGCGGGCGCGGGCCCGCGCTGGCGCGGTAGCGCGCCTGCTCCGTCACCTGGGCCGACTCGGCTCCCCTCAGGGGCGGCGGCCGCGGCGAACGGGTGCCGGTCCCTGCGGGCACGGCCGGGCGGCGGCACGGGGCCCGGCGCGAGGCGGGGCCTGCCGATCCGCGACGGGCCACGGACACGCCTTGCGCGACAGACGACCTGCCGACGCCCGACGGGTCACGGGCACGGCCCGGCGCGAGGCGGGGCCTGCCCCTGGGGTCTCCGTTGTCGCCGGGGCCGGGCGGCTGCGGGTCAGTGCGGGCGCGGGCCCGTGCAGGCGCTGAGGGCGATCTCCAGTTCCACGTACGACTCCTCCGCCCGCCGGAACGCCACCTCCAGGGCCGCTTCGGTACGGGGACCCGCGAGGCCCCTGGACGCCTCGCGGATGTCCTCCAGCACGTCCGCCCAGCGGCCGGCCGCGCTGCGGGCGGCGGCGAGCAGTGCCTCCAGTTCGGCCGGGCCCGAGGGACGCGCCGACGGCAGTCCGTTCAACTCGTCCAGCAGTGCTTCGATGTCGGACATCAGGCCCCTTCTCCCCCGGCGCGATCAAGGTTAGGTCCGCTGCGCGCGGTGCGGGAGGCCGGCGGGGGGTGCCTCGCCCAGCGGGCCGCGTCCGTCGCCGTACGGCCCGCCGCCTGCGACGAACGGCTCCGCGCCGCCGCCGAACGGTCAGTCCGGGGCTCCGGCAGTGTGTCCGCCCGAGCCCCTGGGGCCTCGTGGGAGCATCAGCAGGTCGCGCAGCTGGCGCGCGTGGCGGCGGCTGACCGCCAGCTCGGCGGTGCCCACCCGGACGGTCGTCGTCCCGGCGTCCAGGCGGAGTTCGTCGATGCGGCCGAGGGCGACGAGGTGGCTCCGGTGGATCCGTACGAAGCCGCGCGACGCCCAGCGTTCCTCCAGCGTGGACAGCGGGATGCGGACCAGGTGGCTGCCCTCGGAGGTGTGGAGCCGCGCGTAGTCGCCCTGGGCCTCGACGTAGGTGATGTCGTCGACCGGTACGAAACGGGTCACACCACCCAGTTCGACGGGTATCTGCTCGGGTCCCGGCCCCGGCACCACTGTGGGCGGCGCGGCCGGCACGGGCTGGGGGCGCTGTGTGTCGCGCCGCGGGACGATCAGGTCCCGGACCCTGCGGACCGCCTCCGCGAGCCGTTCCCTGCGCACCGGCTTGAGGACGTAGTCGACGGCCTTGAGGTCGAAGGCCTGCACGGCGAAGCCCTCGTGCGCCGTGACGAACACGATCAGCGGCGGCCTGGCGAAGCCGGCGAGCAGCCGCGCGACGTCGAGCCCGGTCAGCCCGGCCATGTGGATGTCGAGGAAGACGACGTCGATGGCGTCGTCGCTGTCGGGGCCCGCTTCGAGTGCCCGCCCGATGCGCCGGAGCGCCTCGGTGGCGTCGGTGGCTCCTTCGGCGCTGCGGATCCGGGAGTCGGCCCGCAGGAGGTAGAGCAGTTCCTCGAGCGCCGGTTTCTCGTCGTCGACAGCCAGTACGCGCAGCATGCTGCGGAGTGTAGGCGCGGCCGGAAGCGACGACCACGCCCCGTTTTCCGTACGTCTTCGCGATCGCGTCCGGTGGCCGGCCGACGGGTTGAGCACGGCGACTTCCTGCTGCGTATTCCAGGGTGACCGCCCGTAACACGAGGAATCGAGGACCCCCCGATGAGCCGCCAGGAGCCGCACGAGGATGTGGCCGCCTATGCGCTGGGCGTCCTGGAACCCGCCGACGCGTTCCGTTTCGAGGAGCATCTCGCCGAGTGCGTCATGTGCGCGGTCCGGCTCTCGGACTTCACCGCCGTCGCCCGGGCCGTGGCCGAACTCGCCGGTCCGGCCCGTACCGACGCCCGCCCCTCGCCCCGTCTGCTGGACCGGCTCACCCAGCGCGTGGCGCTGGAACAGCGGAGCGCCCGCCGCCGGCGGCTGCGGCTGGCGGTCGCGGCGGCCGTGCTGATCGTCGGCCTGCCCGCCGCTGTGGTCGCGGCGGAGGACGGCGGCGGACGGGCGGAGCCGGTGCGGGTCGTGGCGGCCGACCCGGTGACGGGCGTACGGGCGTCGGTGGCCCTGGAGGACCGGACGTGGGGGACGTCGGTGGCGATGCGGCTGGCGGGACTGCCGGGGCCGCGCACGTGCCGGCTCATCGCGATCGGCAAGGACGGGGTGGAGCATCCGGTGCTCAGCTGGTGGGTGCCGGCCGGCGGGTACGGCGTCGCCGACGGTCCGGGGTACGCGGGGCCGCTGGACATCGAGGGGACCACCGGGCTGCACACGGGGGAGATCGGCCGCTGGGAGGTACGCGGCGACCGGGGTGAGCGGCTGCTCTCGATCGGGGGGTGAGCCGGGGGCGTACCGCGCGTCGGGCGCGGCGCTGCCCGGGAGGCGGGCAGCGGGACACGGGAAGGCGACGGAACGCCGTCACTTCAGCAGGCGCGACAGCCTCCGGTCGGCGAGCGGCTTCCCGCCCGTCTGGCATGTGGGGCAGTACTGCAGGGACGAGTCGCTGAACGACACCTCGCGGATGGTGTCCCCGCAGACCGGGCACGGCTGCCCGGTGCGCCCATGCACCCGCAGCCCGCTCTTCTTCTCGGACTTGAGCCGCCCCGCCGCCACGCCCCGCGAGCGTGCGACGGCCTCGGAGAGCGTGGTGCGCAGCGCCTCGTAGAGCACGTCGGTCTCGTGCTCGTCCAGGTTGTGGACCGGTTTGAAGGGCGACATCTTGGCGGCGTGCAGGATCTCGTCGCTGTAGGCGTTGCCGATGCCGGCGATCAGACTCTGGTCGCGCAGCGCGCCCTTGACCTGGCGCCGCTCCCCCGCGAGCGCCGCGGCGAAGGCGGCGCGGTCGAAGGAGTCGGCGAGCGGGTCGGGGCCGAGCGCGGACACGCCGGGCACATCGGCGGGGTCGCGGACGAGGTGCACAGCGAGGCGCTTGGTGGTGCCCGCCTCCGTGAGGTCGAAGCCGCCGCCGTCCGTCAGCACCGTGCGCAGGGCGAGCGGCCCCTTGCCCGGCCGGGGTGGCGTCGCGGGGAACTCGTCCTTCCACTGGAGCCAGCCGGCGCGGGCGAGATGGACGACGAGATGCAGGCCGGCGGCGGTGATGTCAAGCCATTTGCCGTGCCGGTCGACGGCGGTGACCTCGGCCCCCTCGAGCGCGGTCAGCGGCGGATCGTACGTCTTGAGGACGCTGACGGCCACGGGCATGACACGGGCGATCCGGCGGCCGACGAGATGGCCGTCGAGGAACTCTCGGAGTGCTTCGACCTCGGGCAGTTCGGGCATGTCTCCACCCTGCCGCACGGGGCGGCCCACCGCACCAAGTGCGGCCCGTCGCGCGCGGGTGTCATACGCGAGGGACTGCCACACCTCCTCACCGGTGGCGGCGGTGGCGGCGGCGCCGTCCGAGCGTCGGCGAGGACCGGGTCTACAGCATGGAGATCGACCCCCTCCTCGCCCACTGGCTTGCACCGTCGTCGAGACGTCCGGCGGGCCGAGCCGAGTCACCGGCTCCGGACGGACTCGGCGCCGAACCACCGGATGAGTTCGGCGCGTGAGGTGATGCGCAACTGCTGGAAGACACGGCGAAGGTGGTAGTCGACCGTGCGCGGGCTCAGGCAGAGCCGTGCTGCCACGTCCTTGTTGGTCGCGCCCGTCGCGACCAACTGGACGATCTCGCGCTGACGGTCGGTCAGGCCGGCGGTCCCTGCCGGGCGGGCCGCGTGGGCACCGTCCGTGGCTTCGGCACTCGCGTTGTCACCGCCGGCGCGCAGCTCCGCACGGACCCGGTCGAGCCACAGCCGGGCCCGATGCCTGCCAAAGATCTCCGCGGCCTCCCGGAGCTGGACACGGGACTCCGCCCGCCGGCGTTCGCGCCGTCTACGACCTCATGAACCACGCGCCCCAGAGCAAGACCGTCTACATCACCTTCACCTTCACCTATGAACCCGCCGCCGGTTCACAGCTCCGGCCCGTGACGCCGATCTGGCTGGATGCGGGCGGCTGTCTCGGCAGTGCGTACGAGGCTCCGGTGGGCGTCAGCGAAAAGGTCAGGCGGTGGCGCTCCACCATTTCCGGACGGCTCGTCCACATGCGCAGCCACCTGCACCACGCGGGCCGTTCGGTGCGTACGGAGAACCTCACCACGGGAAAGCTGCTGTGCAACATCGTCGCGGAAGAGGGCGGGAGCCCCGAATTCATCGACCTCCACGGCAACACGGAGATATCGGCCATGCCGCCGTGCAGCGGAGATGCGCTCCGCACCATCGAGCGGGGCGACGTGCTGCAGATCACCAGCAGGTACGAGAGCGCAGGACACGCGCACGGCGGCGTCATGGGCATCATGGCCGGCTGGGTGGCCGAAGACTGATGAGTGCCGCAGGGGCGTGGGACGGATCGGTTCCGGGGACCGGCGTCCCGCCGGAGGGCTGGGGCGGCCGGCGCCCTGGTCTGTCTGGTGTGGGCGGTCGGCGTGTGGGTGGCGCTGCACCTCGACGCCGGCCCGGCGCTGCGCGCCGTGGCACTCTTCGTGCACCTGGCAGCGCTGATCCTGGGGCTCGGCACCGTGCAGACCATTGACTACTACGGGCTGCTCTGGTTGCTGGGGCGGCGCACTCTGCGCCAAGTGCTGGACTTCACCGGGCCGTTGCATGTGCCCGATCGGGTTCCTCAACGGCCAGTCCTGAGCGGAGCCAGTGATCCCTTTGTGCGGTCGAAGGGGCACCGGCGGCCGTCCGCCCACGGCGGCCGCCGCTGTCCGGCCCGCGCCCGGTACGTCGTCCCGCGCGACCCGCTGTCACACCGCGGTGAGGCCACCGTCCACCCCCAGGCTCTGGCCGGTGATGTACGAGGCCCGATCCGAGAGGAGGAACGTGAACCGCCTCCGCCACCTGCCAGGCGGTGCCCTGACGGCCGCGCGGAATGATCGGACCACTGAGGCGGAGTCAACCGGCGTGCACGGAGAATCCCCGAGCAGACCAGCCATCGACCCGATCTATCCCGCCGTACGCACGTGAGCCCCATGGCCGACGAGGCTCAGCAGGGCGTCCAGCTCCTCGCGCGTCGCGCCCGCCAGACGGTCGAGGTCGGGCAGCGCCTTGCCGTCGGCGACCAGCCCGATGTGCACCTGGCCTCCGTACGTCGACATGGCCACCGCCAGCGACTGCCCCCGGGCGAGCGGCGCCATCGGGTAGATCTCGCGCAGGGGGCACCCGCCGAGGGACAGGGCCGAGCGCGGCAGCGGCACGCTGGTGACGAGGACGTCGAAGAGCATCCGTGCGGCGCCGCCCGCGAGCGGGGCGCCGAACCGGTGGGCCAGGGGCGGCAGTTGGTCGGCGAGCAGCGCGACGGCTCCGGCGCCGCGCGCCGGTCCCGCCGCCTTGTTGCGGTCCATGGCCTTGCGGACGGAGGCGAGACGCGCCAGCGGGTCGGGCTCGGCGACGGGCAGTTCGACCAGGTAGGCGGACAGCTTGTTCCCCGAGCCGGACGGACTGCCGGGGCGGCGTCGCGAGACCGGCACCAGGGCCCGGGGGCACGCGGCGGGCAGCCGTTCGCCGCGCTCGCGCATCCAGCGCCGGAGCGCGCCGGCGACGACGGCGAGCAGCACGTCGTTGGCGGTGCCGCCCGCGACCCGGCGCACCTGCTGCACGTCGTCCAGCGGCAGCACGGCGGTGCCGAGCCGTCGGGTGCCGCTCGGGGCCGCGGTCAGGGCGGGCAGTCCGCGCGGGTCGAGCCGGCTGGCCCGTACGACGGAGGCGCCGACGCCGACCGCGCGGCCCAGCTCCTCGATACGGCTCTGGGCGAGGTCGGCGAGCATGCGGGGCCCGGCGAGCCAGGAGCGCGGCGGCACGGGGCGGGTGCGGCGGCCACCGGTACGGCGGGCGTCGGCGATCTCGTCGAAGATGCCCGCGCCGATGGCGACGGCGCGCATGCCGTCGGCGAGCGCATGGTGGAGCTTGACGAGGACGGCGAAGCGTTCGTCGCGGGGGTCGCGCAGGAGGTACATCTCCCACGGGGGCAGGCCGCGTTCGAGCGGACGCTCCATCAGCTCACCGGCCGCCGCGGTGACCTCGGCGGCGAAGTCGTCGCCGGTCAGGCACACCTCCCGGACGTGGCGCCGCACGTCGAAGTCCTTTGCGGTGCTCCAGGCGGCTCCGCCGACGGGCAGCAGGACGTCCCGCACCCGCATCCTCAGCCGGGGGATCGCGGCGGCCCGCTCCGCGAGCAGGTCGAGGACGCCGCCGGCGCCCCCGCCGCCGGGCCGCGGAGCGAAGAGGGCGAGGGCGCCGAGGTGCATGGGATGACCGTCGGATTCCAGATGCCAGAACGCCAGGTCGAGCGGGGCGAGAAGCTCAGTGCTCACGTGGTCCTCATGTCTCTGGGAGGCCGGGAATCGCAGTCAACATCTTCCGGTCGGTTACGGTCAAGTACGATCGCTGCACGGACAGTTAACAGTCGCCGACCATCAGATCCCCGACCGGTCCGGAATGATGAACTCGCACCACACGCACTTGCCGCTGCCGCGCGACTCCACGCCCCACGACTCGGCCAGCCGCTCGACCAGCATCAGCCCCCGTCCCGACACCGCGGACTCCCCCGCGTCCCGCCTGCGCGGGAGCACGCTGGAGCGGTCCTCGACCTCCACCCTCAGTCGCCGCTCGACGCCCGACAGCACCCGTACGGTGACGACGGCCCCGCCGTCCGTGTGCAGCAGCGCGTTGGTGATCAACTCGTCGGCGGCCAGCTCGACCTCGTCGACGCGCTCGCGCGCGCCCCAGGCCCGTACGGCGGCGCGCACCATCTGCCGAGACGACCGCAGCGCCTCCGGATCGTTCTGCCCGACGTGCTGCCGAAGGCGGCCGCCCGCCTCGGCCGCGTAGGCCCCTTTGCGGCGCAGCAGCAGCATGGCCACGTCGTCGTCACCGGCTCGCTCGTCGACGACCTCGCACAGCCGGTCGGCGAGCAGCTGGATGTCGCGCGGCCCGCCGTGCACCAGGGCGGCAAGCAGCTGCATCCCGTCGTCGAGATCGGCGCCCGGCTGTTCGACCAGGCCGTCCGTGTAGAGCAACAGCGTCTGTCCGGGGTCCAGTTCGACGGTGCTGACCGGGTATTCGAGCCGGCCGAACTCGGCCGAGAGCCCGAGCGGCAGCCCGCCCTGCACCGGCAGCCTGCGGCAGCTGCCGTCCCGGTCCCGGACCAGCGGATCGACGTGGCCCGCGCGCACCATCTGCACCACGCCGGTGGTCAGGTCCACCTCGGCGTACGTGCACGTCGCGAACCGGTCGGTGTCGAGTTCGTGCAGGAAGGCCGACGACCTGGCCATCACCGTGGCGGGGGTGTGCCCCTCGGCCGCGTACGCCCGCAGCACGATGCGCAGCTGGCCCATGACGGCTGCGGCGTGCGTGTCGTGGCCCTGCACGTCGCCGATGACGGCGCCGACCCGGCCGCCGGGCAGCGCGATGATGTCGTACCAGTCGCCGCCGATGTCGCGGCCGAGGCGGGCGGAGCGGTAGCGCACGGCGATCTGGGCTCCGGGCACCTCCGGGATGCGGCGGGGCAGCATCGCCTGCTGCAGCCCTTCGGCGAGGTCCTGCTCCTGCTCGTACAGCACGGCGCGCTGGAGGCTCTGCGCGATGCTGCTGCCGAGGGCGACCAGCAGATTGCGTTCCTCCGTCGTGAAACCGATCTTGTCGCGGTACAGCAGGCCGAGCGCCCCGATGGGCCGGGCCTGGGCGATGAGCGGCAGATAGGCGGCCGCGGATATGTCGAGGTCGCCGATGGCGTGCCACAGCCGGGGGTAGGACTCGGCGAAGTCCTGCTTCGACTCGATGAAGCGGGGGGTGAGCGTGCGCACCACCTCGCTCATCGGGTACTGCTCGTCGACGCGGGTGACGCGGGTGCCCGGGACGAAGGAGCCCTCCGGCCCCTCGGCGACCAGGCGGATGCGTCCGGATTCGAGCAGGCCCATCACCAGGCTGGTCGCGCCGAGGTGTTCGAGGCCGTGCGAGTTCTTCAGCAGCTCGATGACGTCCTGGACGGTGCGGGCATGGGCGAGGGCGGCCGTCGTCGTCTCGACGACGTTGGTCTGGCGGCGGCGTTCCTCGTCCACCTCGATGCGCGCGCTGGAGTCGGCGAGCTCCTGGGTGGCGTCCCGCACGATGCCGATGATGCGGACCGGACGACCGCTCGCGTCGCGCCGCACACACGCCTGGGTGTGCGTCCAGCGCAGGGTCCCGTCGCGGCAGCGGATGCGGAAGTACACGCCGTAGTGGTCGCTCCCACGCTTCAGCGCCTGCGCCACCATGCTGTCCAGGCGGACGGCCTCGTCCGCCGGCACCCGTGCGGCCAGGCTCGCCGGGCGGCCGTCGTACTCGTCCGGGTGCAGATCGAACACGTCGAGGCCGGACTCGTCCATGTGCATCAGACCGCTGGCGAGGTCCCAGTCGAAGGAGCCCATGCGATTGAGCGTCAGACTCACGTCCGCGTGCGCCGGCCAGTCGTCGGGGAGCGACAGGGCACCCGCTGCCCGATCAGCCATGGAGCCACTCTGCCATCATTCGGCGCATTCCACGAGCCGATCGGGCAGGGTCCCCTCAGCCCTGGTGGGTGTCGGGCGCGATGTCGTCCGGGACGGCCACGGGCGCGGGCGCGACGTCGTCCGGGACAGCCGCGGGCGCGACGTCGTCCGGGACGGCCGCGGGCGCGGGCGCGACGTCGTCCGGACCGGGAGCCAGGTCGTCCGCGGCGGGCCGGAAGGTGCCCTCTGAGCGCGGCACCGGGTCCGGCTCGACCGGAGCCTGCGGCTCGGCGTCGGGGGCCGGCGGCACGGGAACGCCCTGGTCCTGCGAGCCCTGAGGCAGGTCCGCGGGGGGCGCGTCCACCGGGTCCCTCGGCTCGGCGGGCGCCTGCGGCGCGGGCACCGCGTTCTGGGGAGCGGGGACGTCGGGCGTCGGAGCCGCGGGAGCCGGGATGTCGGGCGTCGGAGCCGGCGGGGCCGGGATGTCGGGCGTCGGAGCCGGCGGGGCCGGGAGATCGGGTGCCGGAGCCTGGGCGGAGGGCGTGCCGTCGGGCCCGGCACCGCCGGAGGATTCGGTACGCGTCAGGTCCGTGAACACCTCGTCGGGGTCGACGGGCGGCAGGACCTCGGGCCGGGCGTCCTCCTCGCCGTCGGTACCGGCGGGCCGTTCGATCCAGGTGCCGTCGGCGGTGTTCACGATCAGCAGGTTGTTGACGACCTGGCCGGCCGGCTTGATCACGAGCACCCGGTCGGCACGGTAGCCCGGCCACTGGTCGCCCTTGGTCACGACCGCCTGCTCGGCGGCGACGGGCGGCTTCAGCGGATTGCCGCCGGCGCAGCGGACCCGGGGAGCGCCGTACTGGTCGACGAGCACCGCGGTGCCGGTCTGGAGGACGGCCTGGTAGCCGGCCGCCTTGCCGTCGCGGAACGCGTTTCCGGTGACGCGGGTGTCGGAGCGCAGGACGACCGAGGTGAGGCCGCGCAGGAACTGCGGGATGTCGGCTTGGTCGATGCCGGCGCCCTCGGCGAAGGCCCGGGCCTTGTCCTGGTCGGTGGCGAGGAGACGGACCTGCGCCTCGACGTCGCAGCTGGCGATCTGCTGGGTGCCGCCGTACAGGCCCGGGGTCGAGCCCGACAGGGTGCGCAGGGCGGTGCCGGCGCCGGACGGGCTCCTGGGCGCCGCGGTGACGGGCGGCGGCGCGAAGGCGGGCGCGGGGAAGGCGGTCGACGCCGTGAAGGGATCGGGGCCCTGGGCCGCGATCGGCTGGAGGAGCAGTTCCTCCGGGTCAGCCGCCCGGCTCTCGCCGCCGCAACCGGCGGCCACGGACCCCACACACAGCACGGCGATCGCCGTGAACAAAGGACGCATCGGTGAGCGCACCAAGATCTCCCGCCTTCCGCAACTCGAGATGTCCCTCAAGTTCTGACGGACAGACAGAAGCGGCGCGACTTGAACACGTTCAGTTCACCCTCTAGGCTCCGCCGTGAGGAATTGAACATGTTCAAGCCAGGGGAGGGGTGCCTGATGTCCGCACTGGTCAACGTGATCGTGATGCTGGGAATGCTCTTCGTGGTGCCCGCCGGACTGTGTCTGATGGACCCGGTCCGGCTCGCGCCCGTTCGGCGCACATGGCCGCTGTTCGCGGTGGCCGGATCGGTCGCCCTGTGGCTGCCCCGCGGCACGGCCGCCGTCGCACTCGCCGCCGTCTACGCACTGGGCACGCTGGTGCTGGCCGTACAGGCACCGAGGCGGCTGCTGCGCACCCGCTCGCTCGCCCCGGCGGAGTGCGCCGTACTCACCGCGCTGGTGACGCCCTCGGTCGCCGGTGTCGCGCTGGTCGCCGAGCGGGCCGGTCACGAGCTCTTCGGGTTCTCCCTGCCGATCCTGGCGCTCACCGTGCCCCACTTCCACTTCGCGGGCTTCGCGGCGGCGCTGGTGGCGGGCCTGGTGTGCGGGGCCGCGGACGGGACCGGACTGGCCCGGTTCGCGGCCCTGAGCGTGCCGGCCGGCACCCTGCTCGTGCTCGGCGGCTACTTCACCGGCGACCGGGCCGAACTGGCCGGGGCACTGGTACTGACGGCCGGAATGTGGGCCGTGGCCCTGCTGACCTGGCGCGACGTCCGCGCCGGCGTCCGGGACCGCGTCACGCGGGCTTTGCTCGGCATCTCGGCGGCCGTACTGGTGGCGACGATGCTGCTCGCGCTGAGCTGGGCCGTCGGCGAAGCGGCGGACCTCCCCCACCCGAACCTGACCTGGATGGCCGCCACCCACGGCCTCGGCAACGCACTGGGCTTCGCCCTCTGCTCGGTGCTCGCCTGGCGACGACTGAAGGAGACCCCCGCATGAACCGCCCGGACACCCGTGGCCCGCTCACCTACGCCGAGGTCGGCGCCACCCGCAGCTGCCCGCTGCCCGACGGCTACCACCACCTGCACCACACGGCCCGCATCGGCCGCGGCCGCGCGGCCTTCGAGGCGGCCGGGGCCGCGGTGACCGGGTGGGGCATGCACCGCGGCTCGGGGGCCCGGGTGCGCGCCACCGCCGACCGGGCCGAGGCCGGCGTGGGCGTCCAGGTCTCGCTGGGCGCCGGGCCCCTGCGGCTGACCGCGCCGTGCGAGGTCGTCTGGACGGTCCACGAGAAGGACAGGACGGGCTTCGCGTACGGAACGCTGCCCGGTCACCCGGAGTGCGGCGAGGAGGCGTTCACGGTCGACCTGCACGACGACGGTTCGGTGTGGTTCACGGTCCTCGCCTTCAGCCGGCCCGCCGCCTGGTACACCCGGCTCGCCGGCCCGCTCGTCCCCGTGGCGCAGCGGCTCTACGCCCGGCGGCTCGGGCGCACGCTGCACCGGATCGCCGCGTCGGCCGGGTGCCCGGCCGGCTGATCACCGGGGCGGCGGCTGCCCGATACTGGGAGGGGTGGAGTGGTTCGGCGACGACGCCTACTGGCTGAGCCGGCTGGTTTTCCAGCGGGCTCTTGCCGCCGTGTACCTGGTCGCCTTCCTCTCCGCGGCGCTGCAGTTCCGCGCGCTGATCGGCGAGCGGGGCATGCTGCCGGTGCCGGCGTTCCTGCGCCGGGTGCCGGCCCGCCAGGCGCCGAGCCTGTTCCGGCTGCACTACTCCGACCGCTTCTTCGCGCTCGTCGCCTGGACCGGCGTCCTGCTCTCGGCCGCGCTGGTGGCGGGCGCGGCCGACGACATTCCGCTTGCGGCCGCGATGGCGTGGTGGGCGGTGCTGTGGGTGCTGTACCTGTCCATCGTCAACGTCGGCCAGACCTGGTACGGCTTCGGCTGGGAGTCGCTGCTGCTGGAGACCGGGTTCCTCGCCGTCTGGCTCGGCAACGAGCGCACCGCGCCGCCGGTGGTCGTGCTCTGGCTGCTGCGCTGGGTGCTGTTCCGGGTCGAGTTCGGCGCCGGGCTCATCAAACTCCGCGGCGACCTGTGCTGGCGCGAGCTGACGTGCCTGTACTACCACCATGAGACCCAGCCGATGCCCGGGCCGCTGAGCTGGTTCTTCCACCATCTGCCCAAACCCGCGCACCGTGTCGAGGCGGGCGCCAATCATGTGGTGCAGCTGCTGGTGCCCGTCCTGCTGTTCACGCCCCAGCCGGTGGCGAGCGTCGCCGCGGGCCTGATCGTGGTGACCCAGCTGTGGCTGGTGCTCTCGGGCAACTTCGCCTGGCTGAACTGGCTGACGATCGTGCTGGCACTGCCCGCCGTCGACGGCTCGCTGATCGCCGACGGCCCCGAACTGCCGAACGCCCCGCTGTGGTACGTGGTCCTGGTGCTGGCCGTGGCCGCGGGCCTGCTGGCGCTGAGCTACCGGCCCATGCGCAATCTGTTCTCGCGGCGGCAGGCGATGAACCGTTCCTACGACCCGCTCCATCTGGTCAATTCCTACGGCGCGTTCGGGACGGTGGGCCGGGTCCGCTACGAGCTCGTGGTGGAGGGCACGGACGAGCGCGTGGCCCACGAGGGCACGGTGTGGCGCGAGTACGGCTTCAAGGGCAAACCGGGCGATGTCCGCAGGCTGCCGCGCCAGTTCGCGCCGTACCACCTGCGGCTCGACTGGCTGATGTGGTTCGCCGCGCTCTCCCCCGCCTACGCCCGCTCCTGGTTCCTGCCCTTCGTGGAGCGCCTGCTGGACGGCGACCGGGACACCTTGCGGCTGCTCGCGCACAACCCCTTCCCGGACGCCCCGCCGGTGCAGGTGCGCGCGCGGCTGTACCACTACCGGTTCACGACCTGGCAGGAGTGGCGGCGGACGGGTGCGTGGTGGCACCGGACCCCGGTACGGGACTTCCTGGCACCGACGCGACTGCGCTGAGGAGGGGGGTGCCATCGCTCCGGGCAGTCGCGGTGAACGTATCCGTGCCCCCTGCCGACACGGCAGGGGGCACGGGGGAAGCGCCGGTCAGTCGATGCCGGGAAGGATGTGCGGCTCGGCCAGGTCGTCCTCGTATCCGGCCAGCCGGATCGGGGCGGAACGGGCCCAGACCTCGAGGTTGCGGATCTCCTCCGCCTTGCCGGGCCGTTCGGTGCCGTTCTCCGACGGCCGCTTCTCATGCTTCACATCTGGTGTCACCGCGCACTCCTCTGTGTCGCGTATGTGGGACAGGGCAGTTGGGTCGCGGTGGCGCCGTCAACTCGGGCGGGACCGCGGCCGGGTTGGAAGCCTGTCCCAGGAGGGCCGAAGGGGACTTGTGGGTCCCTTGGAGGCCGTCCGTTCACTCCAGAGTAACCAAATGAGCGGACCCCCGCTCGATGGGGCCAGTAATTCGGCCCAATTCACGCCAACAACCCCCTCCAAATGGACAACGGCCGGTGCATCTGCTGTGCACCGGCCGAAGAGAGGGCAGCTATGGGTGAGTTGCCCCATTGTTACCAGTTTGCCGGGGCGTAGTCCTTGAGGAAGCAGCCGAACAGGTCCTCGCCGCTCTCGCCCCGGACGATCGGGTCGTACACGCGGGCGGCTCCGTCGACGAGGTCGAGCGGGGCGTGGAAGCCGGCTTCCGCCAGCCGCATCTTGTCCGGGTGGGGGCGCTCGTCGGTGATCCAGCCGGTGTCCACGGCGGTCATCAGGATGCCGTCGCTCTCGAACATCTCCTGCGCGCTGGTGCGGGTGAGCATGTTGAGCGCGGCCTTGGCCATGTTGGTGTGCGGGTGGCCCGCGCCCTTGTAGCCGCGGCTGAAGACGCCCTCCATGGCGGAGACGTTCACCACGTACTTGCGCCGGCCCGCGGCCGCCGCCATCGCCGGGCGCAGCCTGCTGATCAGAATGAACGGGGCGGTGGAGTTGCACAGCTGCACTTCGAGCAGCTCGACGGGATCGACCTCGGAAACCGTCTGGATCCAGCTGTTGGTGTCGTGCAGGTCGGGGACCAGGCCGCCGGCGTCGATGGCGGTACCGGCCGCGATGCGCTCCAGGGACGCGGAGCCGCTGACGAGCGCGAGGTCGGTGACGTCCTGGGCGCTCAGGCCCTCGCCGCGGGACGAGGGAAGGGCGGCGACGGCGTCCACCGCGCCGCTGCCGAACGTGCCGATGACCTGCGCGGACGGCAGCTCGCCCGCCGGCAGCGGAGCCGACTCGGCGGCGACGAGCTCGCTGTACGCCTGCGGGGAACGGCGCACGGTCTGGGCGGCGTTGTTGATCAGGATGTCCAGCGGGCCCTCGGCCGCGACGGAGTCGGCCAGGGCGACGACCTGCGCGGGGTCGCGCAGGTCGATGCCGACGATCTTGAGCCGGTGGATCCACTCATCGCTGTCCGGCATGGCCTTGAAGCGGCGGATGGCGTCGTGGGGGAAGCGCGTGGTGATCGTCGTGTGGGCGCCGTCGCGCAGCAGCCGGAGCGCGATGTACATGCCGATCTTGGCCCGGCCGCCGGTGAGCAGCGCGCGCTTGCCGGTCAGGTCGGTGCGGGCGTCCCGGCGGGCGCGGTTGTCGGCGGCGCACTTCTGGCACAGCTGGTGGTAGAAGGCGTCGACCTCGACGTAGCGGGTCTTGCAGATGTAGCAGGAACGGGGGCGCTGGAGTATGCCCGCGATCTCGCCCACGACGGACGAGGACGGCAGCAGCCCCTGCGTCTCGTCGTCGATGCGCTCGGCGGAGCCGGTGGCGGTGGCCTCGGTGACGGCCTTGTCGTGCGCGGTCTTCGCGGCCCGGCGCTCCTGACGGCGGCGCTGCTTGACCGTCCGGTAGATGCCGGCGGTGGCGCGGCGCACGACGATGGCGTCCGGGTGGTCGATCTCCAGCTTGTCGAGCTCTTCGAGCACGCTCAGGCAGACGGCCAGACGCTCGGGGTCGATGCCTGGTCCGTATACCGGGCTGTCCTCTGTGACGGTCATGGCCTGTGTTGTTCCTCGATCACTCGAATGCCGGAGTTTCAAAAGCGCGATTTTACTGAAGTGACGGGGTGCCGACCAAATGACGAGCGTCACGTCACGCCCGGCCGGAGCTGTGCCGACGCCCCGGCGGCCGGTCGAACACGCAGTCGCCGCACAGCCCGCCCGACGGACAGCGGTAGTAGAGGCAACAGGTACGGCGCCGCAGCGCGGGCCCCTGCACCGTCCCGGCCAGTCCGGGGCCGGCGAACAGCGCATCCGCGAGCGAGACCGCCCGCTCGGCGGCCTCGGGCCGCCCGGTGCGCCGCGACCACGCCCCCAGTTCCCGTACGGCTCCCGCGAGGGCGGAGCCCGCGTTGCCCCACAGCAGACGCGGCGAGACACGGGTGTCGCGGCGCAGTGCCTCGGCGAGGGGGACGAGGTGCCGCGCCTGCACCGTCTCGCGGACGGTCACCGCGTCCCCGGGGAGCCCGCGGACCTCCCGTAGCACCAGGTCGTCGGGCGCGCTCCGGGCCGGGTCCCAGTACAGCAGGGCCGGGTCGAGATCGGGCACCCGGCCGTGGAGAGCCGCGCCTCCGAGGGCCACGGACCACAGGCGGGCGGCGAGCCCGAGGTGGGCGACCGAGGCGGCGACGCGTCGCTCGGGCGCACGCAGCCCGGCGGCGACCGCGTCGACGCGCACGGTGAGCAACGAGTTCTCGCCCGCGTACACGTCGGCGAGCGGGCGGTGCCCCGGCTCCGGCTCGCCCGCGCGCAGCGCGAAGAACCCGCCGACGGACGCCGTCTCGGCCAACAGTCCCCTATCCATGCCGCTCCCCCGTTCTGGCCGCCCGTACCGGTCCGCCGGACATCCGGTGACGTCGCACCGGATCACCGTAAGGATGGCGTGGGGCCGGGCCGCGGACGACACCGGTGTCCCGGACACGCTGCCTGTCGCGAGAAGGGCAAGGGTGCACTTCGCATACTGGGCGCGCACCTGTGCCGCGCGCGGGCCTGTGTCCCCTGTGCCGCGGGCGGGCCGGTGTCCCCGCCCCCGCCCGCGACCCCGCCCGCAGGGGGATCCGGGTCGTCCTCCCGTACTACCCCGGCAGTACGGCCAAGTGCCTGCTCAAGAACGACGACGTGAAGGCGGAAGGGGGACAGGGTGGTCACCATGACCTCCCTCGCCGTGTCCGTGCTCCTGTCACTGGTCTCCGCGGTCGCCTACGCGGCCGGGGCGATCCTCCAGGAGCACGTGGCGGCCACCACGCCGTCCCGCCCCTACGCGCCGCTGCACCACGCCGGCTGGTGGGCCGCCGTCGTGCTCAACGGCGTTGGCGCGGTGCTCCACGTCGTGGCTCTGGCGTACGGGCCGCTCAGTGTCGTGCAGCCGCTCGGCGCGCTCACGCTCGTGTTCGCGCTGCCGATGGCCGCGCTGCTCGTAGGGCGCGGGGCGGGACCGACCGCCTGGCGCGGCGCGATCATGGCGACCGCCGGGCTGGCGGGGCTCCTCGCGCTCACCGGGGGCTCCGCCTCGCAGTCCCTGGGCGGCGGACAGCGCGCCGTGCTCGCGGCCGTGACGCTCGGCACGCTGGCCCTGCTCTTCCTGACCGCCCAGAGCGTGCACCGGCCGATCGTCCGCAGTGTGCTGCTGGCCGGTGCGGCGGGCGTCGCCTTCGGCATCGCCTCCGTGTTCACCAAGACCGTCGCCGTCGACTGGACCTGGGACGCGCCGCTGACCCAGTGGCCGAGCCTGCTCGTCATGGCCGTCCTCGCGGTCGGCGGGCTGCTGCTGTCCCAGGCGTCGTACCGCGGGGCCGGGCTCGCGGCGCCGCTCGCCACGGTCACGGTGGTCAACCCGGTGGTCGCCGCGGCCGTCGGGATCACGCTGTTCGGCGAGGACTTCCGCTACGGCGTCGCGGGCACGGTGCTGGCGCTCGGCTGCGGTGTCGTGGCCGCGGGCGGGCTGATCCTGCTGACGATCGAGCGGCTGGGCAGCGGTGTGCGGCCCCCGCACCGGCACGCGACCGGTGGACGACCGGACCGTCACGTGCCGGTGCGGGGCGAGCGCGTCGCCGCCCCGCGCGCCGGCTCAGATCGACACGCCGCCGGCCCGGAGGTAGGCGAGGGGATCGATGTCGGAGCCGTATCCGGGCCCGGTGCGGATCTCGAAGTGCAGATGCGGTCCCGTGCTGTTGCCGGTGGATCCTGAGCGCGCGATCCGTTGACCTGCCGTCACCTTCTGGCCGGTGCGCACGGTGAGCGCCGACAGGTGCGCGTACTGGCTGTACCTGCCGTCGCGATGGCGTACGACGATCTCGTAGCCGTACGCGCCGGCCCAGCCGGCCGACACGACGGTGCCGGGCGCGACGGCCTTCACGGCGGTGCCGGTGGGCACGGGGAAGTCCACGCCCGTGTGGTATCCGCTCGACCAGGAGGAGCCCGCCTTGCGGTACGCGGTCGACGGGCCGGCGGCCACCGGGGCGCTGAAGCCTACGTGCCGGTCGGGCCTGGTCTCGGGCTTGGGTCGCGGCTTGGGCGCGGTCCGCGGTTCCGGTGCCTTGCGCTGGGGCTTGCGCGGTTCGAAGGACCGCTTCCCGGCGGGCTGTTCGGGCTTGGCCGCGGGTCCGCCGCGCTGCCCGGGGGTGGTGCGTTCCGGGCTGCCGGACGGCCGGGCCTCGGTGCCCTCTGCACCGGCGGCGCGTTCCGTGCGGGCGGGGCGCTTCGCGGCGGCGGCCGGGGCGGCGGGTGCCGGCAGGACCAGCCGCTGGCCGGGGAAGATCAGATCGGGGTCGTCACCGACCACGGCGCGGTTCTGCGCGTAGAGCCGCTGCCAGCCGCCGCTGACCCGCTCCTGCCGGGCGATGCGGGACAGCGAGTCCCCGCGGGCGACCGTGTAGCCCTCGCGCCGCGTCGGCACGGTCGTGGGTGACGCGGCCTGTGCGGAGCCGCGCAGCCGCTGCGGCTCGCCGGGTCCGGCCGGCACGACGCCCGGCGCGTCACCGCCGCGGGTCAGCCCGGCGCGCTCCGAACAGGCGGGCCACGCGCGGGGGCCCTGCCCGTCGAAGACCTTCTCGGCGACGGCGATCTGCTGGGCCTTGGTGGCGAGGTCGGCGCGCGCGGCGTAGCGCGTGCCGCCGTACGCCTCCCATGTGGCCTGGCTGAACTGGAGCCCGCCGTAGTGGCCGTTGCCTGTGTTGGTCGTCCAGTTGCTCGTGGACGCGCAGGCCGCGACCTTCTCCCAGACGTCGACGGACGCCGCGTGCGCCGATCCCGCACCGATGAGAGGCAGCGCCATGCCGGCGCCGCCGACGGTGACGGTGAGCGAAGCGCGGTTGATACGACTCGGCTGATGTCGACGGTGCCGGCCGGTCTTGGCCATGGTGTGTTCCCCCCACTACATGTAGCTCACGCATGCAGGTCGTACCGCAGGCGGCCAACGTAGGGGCGGAATACGGAGGGTGACAAGGTTTCAGCCCGAGAGTGTCCGGAAGCCGCCCCACGGCCCCGGCGGACGCCGCACCGCCGGGGCCGGGGAGTACGTCAAGGCTCCACCACGATCTTGCGGCCCCGGCCTGCCCGGAACTGGTCCATGGCTTCGGGGTACCGCTCCAGCGGCAGCCGGTCGCTGATGAACACCGACGCGTCGAGCACGCCGGTCGCGAAGAGCGCGGCGGCCCGTTCGTAGCTGTGCAGCACCGCCATCGAGCCGGTGATGGTGATCTCCTGGTTGTAGATGCGGTACGGCTCGATCACCGCCGTCGTCGCGTAGTCGGCGACGCCGAACTGGAGGAAGGTGCCGCCCTTGGCGACGCGGCCGAGGCCGTCCTGGATGGCCTTGGCGTTGCCGGTGGCGTCGATGACGACGTCCCAGCCGCCGGGGCGGTCGAGTTCGTCGGCCGAGGCCGCCGTGCGCGAGCAGCCGAGGAGACCGGCGGTGGCGAGCCGCTCGGGGTTGACGTCGACGACGTCGACACCGGCCGCGCCGGTGCGCTTGGCGAGCTCCAGCATCATCAGGCCCATCGTTCCCGAGCCGTAGATCAGGACTTCGGCGCCGAGCGTGCTGCTGAGCACGTCGTAGCCGCGTACGGCGCAGGACAGCGGCTCGATGAGCGCCGCGTCCCGGACGTCGACGTGGCCGGGCAGTCTCACGCAGTTGGCGACGGGTGCCACCGCGTACTCGGCGGCGCCGCCGGGGACGGTGACGCCGATGGCCGCCCAGCGGTCGCAGAGGTTGCCGCGTCCGCTGCGGCAGTAGCGGCACTCGTGGCAGTGCAGCGAAGGGTCGACCGCGACCAGGTCCCCTACGGCCAGCTCGGTGACGTCCTTGCCGATCCCGACGACCTCGCCGGCGAACTCGTGACCGGGCACGATCGGCAGGGTGGGCGCGAACTCGCCCTGCAGGATGTGCAGATCGGTGCCGCACAGCCCGCACGACGCCACGGAGACGACGACGTCGCGGGGGCCCGGAGTCGGGTCGGGCACGCTCGTGACGGTGACCTTGCCGGGTGCTTCGACGATCGCTGCCCTCATTTGACGGCTCCAAGAGACAGGCCCTGGACGAGTTTGTCCTGGGCGGCGTAGCCGGCGGTGAGCACCGGCAGGGACACGACGACGGACGCGGCGCACAGCTGGGCGAGGAACAGGCCCTGGCTGGTGACGAATCCGGTCAGGTACACGGGTGCGGTCTGGGCGACGACGCCGGTGAGCACCCGGGCGAACAGCAGCTCGTTCCAGCTGAAGATGAAGCAGATGAGGGCGGTCGCGGCGATGCCGGGCCCGGCGACGGGCGCGACGACCCGGGCGAGCACGGTGGGCAGCCGGGCGCCGTCGACCTGGGCGGCCTCGATGATCGACACGGGTACGTCGGCGAGGAAGGACTGCATCATCCAGACCGCGATCGGCAGGTTCATCGAGGTGTAGAGGAGGACGAGGAGCCAGATGTTGTCGAGCATTCCGGCGTTCTTCGCGAACAGGTAGACCGGCAGCAGTCCGGCGACCACCGGCAGCATCTTGGTGGACAGGAAGAAGAACATGACGTCCGTCCACTTGTGGACCGGCCGGATGGAGAGCGCGTACGCGGCCGGGAGGGCGAGCACCAGCACGAGGACGGTCGAGAAGACGGACGCCGTCAGGGAGTTGACCAGCGGGGGCCACGGCGTGGGGCCGCCCGCGCCGCCGAAGAACGACCGGTAGCCGTCGAGGGTGAGGGAGGCGGCGACCGAGGGCGGGTTGGTGGCGGCGTCGGCCTCCGAGTGGAAGGAGGTGAGCAGCATCCACAGGACGGGCAGGCAGAAGCCGATACCGGCGGCCCAGGCGAGCAGGCCGAGGGCGGCGGAGCGGCGCCGGGCCCTGCGGGCGGCGGGCGGCAGGGGATGCGGTGGGAGTGCGGCAGTGGTCATGCGCGGGTCGCCTCCTCACGGAAGAGGGACGAGACCGCCCGGAGCGCGAACGTCGCGATGACGATGGTGCCGATCACGACGACGACTCCCGCGGCGGACGCCAGTCCGTACTCGTGGGCCTGGTAGAAGGTCTGGTAGATCGTGTAGGGCAGGTTGGCGGTGCCGAGGCCGCCCGAGGTGAGGGTGAACACGGCGTCGAAGTTCTGCACGATGTACACCGAGCCCAGCAGGATGCCGAGTTCGAGATAGCGGCGCAGGTGCGGCAGTGTCAGGTACAGGAAGATCTGCCAGGGGCCCGCGCCGTCGAGCCGGGCGGCCTCCGTCGTCTCGGCGGGTCTGCTCTGCAATCCGGCGAGCAGGATCAGCATCATGAACGGCGTCCACTGCCACACGAGCGACGCCGCGACGGCTAGCAGCGGCATCTCGGAGGTCCAGTCGGGCTGCGCGGGGCTCTCGTCGCCGAACAGCCCGGCGACCCAGGTGAGCGCTCCGTTGAGCAGTCCGTACTCGGGGTTGTAGAGGGCGTGCTTCCACAGCAGGGCCGCGGAGACCGGCACCAGCAGGAACGGGGTGATGAGCAGGGTGCGCACCAGGCCGCGGCCGGGGAAGGCGCGGTCAAGGAGCAGGGCCAGCAGGAGTCCGAGGACCACGGCGGTGACGACGACGCCCGCGGTCAGGAGCACCGTGGTGAGGACGGACTCGCGCAGGGCGGGATCGGTGAACACCAGGGCGTAGTTGGACAGGCCGGTGAAGGCGCGTTCGGCGGGGTCGAGCGAGTTCCAGTCGAACAGCGAGATCACGAGCGTGGCCACGAAGGGAAGTTGGGTCACGGCTATCAGGAAGACGAGTGCGGGCAGCAGCGGCGCCCGGGTGACCCAGGCGCGCGTTCGCCCGGTGGCGCGCGCGGTGTGCGGCGGGGGCTTGACGGGGTCCGGGGACGCGGTGCGCGCCTGTGGGCCCGACGATGTGCTGAGTGACGTACTCACCGGTACTCCTTGGCGACCTTCTCGGCCAGTGACTGCGAGGTCTTCAGGGCCTGGGGGACGGACTGGCGGCCGGCGATGGCCGCGCTGATCTCCTGGGAGACCCTGGTCCCGAGGTCGGTGAACTCGGGGATGCCGACGAACTGGATGCCGGCCGCGGGACGCGGCTGGGTGCCGGGGTCCAGCGGATCGGCGGCGGCGATGGCCTTCTCGGTGACCTCGGCGAAGGCTCCCGCGGCCTTCAGGTAGGCGGGGTGGTCGTAGGTGGAGGCCCGTTTCCCGGCGGGGACGTCCGCCCAGCCGCTCGTCCGGCCGACCAGCTCCTCGTACTCCTTGCCGGACGCCC
Organism: Streptomyces sp. 5K101; assembly: GCF_046506645.1. Taxonomy (NCBI): domain Bacteria; kingdom Bacillati; phylum Actinomycetota; class Actinomycetes; order Kitasatosporales; family Streptomycetaceae; genus Streptomyces; species Streptomyces sp. 5K101. Next base: position 56,044 of record NZ_JBKFFO010000012.1, read on the forward strand.
AGGAGATGAACTTCCATGCCTTGTCCGGCTTCTTGGACGCCTTCTGCATGCCCCACGCCCAGGTGTAGAGCCAGCCGGAGCTGTCGGTCCGCTCGACGGGCGCGGGGACGTAGCCGATCCGGCCCTTCACCGGGGAGCCCGCCGCTTCGAGCGATCCGGCTCCGGCGGTGGCGTCGTACCACATGGCGGTCTTGCCCTGCGTCATGTTGTTGAGGCACTCGGCGTAGCCGGACTGGGCGGCGCCGGCCTGGCCGTGCCTGCGCACCAGGTTTACGTAGAACTCGGTCGCCCTGGTGAACTCGGGTGAGTCGAGTTCCGCCTGCCAGTCCTTGGTGAACCAGGTGCCCCCCATGGTGTTGACGACGGTGGTGAGCGGGGCGACGACCTCGCCCCAGCCGGGCAGCCCGCGCAGGCAGATGCCGTTCATCCCTCTCTCGGCGCCGTCCGCCTGGGCGGCGAGCGCGGCGACCTGGCGCCAGGTGGGCCTGGCGGGCATCGTCAGGCCCTTCGCGGCGAAGACGTCCTTGCGGTACATGAGGAAGGAGGACTCGCCGTAGAACGGCTCGGCGTACACCGTGCCCTTGTGGGTCAGCGACTGGGCGACCGGGTCCAGGATGTCGTCCTGGTCGAAGGCGGTGTCCTTGTCCGCGTAGGCGTCGAGCGGGCGGAGCCAGCCGTTCTCGGCGAAGAACGGAACCTCGAAGTTGCTGATGGTGGCGATGTCGTACTGGCCCGCCTGGTGGGAGAAGTCCTGGCTGATCTTGTCGCGGACGTCGTTCTCCGGCAGCACGGTGAAGTTGACCTCGATGCCGGTCTCCTTCGTGAAGTTCCGCGCGGTCAGCTTCTGCAGCTGGACCATCTGCGGGTTGTTGACCATGAGCACGTTGAGCGCGTCGCCCCCGCCGAAGGAGGTGCCGCCGGCTCCGGCGCATCCGGTGGCGACGAGGGCGACGGCTGCCGTGCCCGCCGCCACCCGCACGCGGATGCCACGTCGTCGTCGTTGGTGGGGCATGTGTTCTCCTGATCGTTCGTCGCGGCTCGGTGCCCGGTGTCCACGGGTCGTTTTCGGGTACGCCGGACCCGCCCGGCGGCCCGGGTGCGGCTGATGCGGTTCTGTTGTGGCGGGCTGCGGCGGCGTCGGGTCAGACGCGGACGACCTGCGGCCCCATGAGGGAGTAGCGCTGGGCCTCGGCCGAGGACAGGCCCGTGTCGGTGACGACGGCCTCGAAGTCGCCGACGTCGGCGAAGCGGCAGAAGCTGACCGCTCCGAATTTGCTGTGCACGCCGGCGAAGACGTGCCGTCGCGCGCTGCGCATGGCCTGCGCCTTGACCTCGGCGACGGCCGGGTCGGGCGTGGTCAGGCCGTACTCGCGGGAGATGCCGTTGGCCCCGACGTACGCCAGGTCGATGACGAAGCCGTCGAGCATCCGGGTGGCCCAGTGGTCGACCGTGGCCATGGTCTGGCCGCGCAGCCGGCCGCCGAGCAGCAGGACGGCGGTCTTCTCCGCGTCCGCGAGGACGGACGCCACCGCCAGCGAGGCGGTGACCACGGTCAGCGGCCGGTCCCGCGGCAGGTGCTCGGCGACGAGCTGCGGGGTGAAGCCCTCGTCGACGAAGACCGTCTCCGCGTCACCGAGGAGGTCGGCGGCGGCCGCCGCGATCCTCGACTTCTCCGGTACATGGCGCATCGTGCGCATCGCGAGCGTCGTCTCGAAACCGGCGCTCTCGACCGGGTACGCCCCGCCGTGCGTGCGGCGGACGAGTCCGTGCTCCTCCAGGGTGTGGAGGTCACGGCGGATGGTCTCCTTGGCCACCTCCAGCCGGGCGGCCAGCGCGTTGACCTCGACCGACCCGTCCCGTCGGGCGGTGTCGAGAATGGCCCGCCGGCGTTCCTCGGTGTCCACGGCCCACATCCCTGCCTGTGCTGGTGCTGCATGGCGGGCCCGTCGTCCGTTCGGGCCCATGCGTCGTTTGTACAAGCAACCGTGGCCGCCGGACCAGCGTCTTCGCCCGGCGGGGTGTGCCCGTTCCTGCCCGTTTCGCCGAGACGTCGTCGCTGGTCATCAGCCTGCGCCCGGGTGCGACGGGCCCTGTCGGCGCCCGCTTCGCACGTGACGGAGTCCGAACGGTGCCCGAGTACGTCACGAGGGGGGCCGGGCAGAGTGCGGAACGCCGCCCGTGCGTCGAGGATCGGTGAATGGCCCTGGCCGCCCGCACGTATGCGTATCCGTAAGCGCGGGAACAGCGGGCAGTGACGGCACGGACGGATCTTCCGACGGATCTCCAGGAGCACACGCATGAGTGGTACAGCCCAGATCGGTGTGACGGGACTCGCGGTGATGGGCCGCAACCTCGCCCGCAATTTCGCGCGCAACGGACTCACCGTGGCCGTGCACAACCGCACCGCGGCACGGACGCGCGCGCTGGTCGAGGAGTTCGGTGACGAGGGCGCGTTCGTCGCGGCCGAGTCGCCCGAGGAGTTCGTCGCCGCGCTGGAGCGGCCCCGCCGGCTGGTGGTGATGGTGAAGGCGGGTGAGGCGACGGACGCGGTGATCGAGGAGTTCGCGCCGCTGCTGGAGGAGGGCGACGTCATCATCGACGGCGGCAACGCCCACTTCGCCGACACCCGCCGGCGGGAGAAGGACCTCCGGGAGCGCGGCATCCACTTCGTGGGCACCGGCATCTCGGGCGGCGAGGAGGGCGCGCTGCACGGGCCCAGCATCATGCCGGGCGGCTCGGCCGAGTCCTACACCTCGCTGGGCCCGCTCCTGAAGAGGATCGCCGCGAAGGCCCCGGACGGGACGCCGTGCGTCACCCATGTCGGCCCCGACGGCGCGGGCCACTTCGTCAAGATGGTCCACAACGGCATCGAGTACGCCGACATGCAGCTGATCGCCGAGGCGTACCACCTGCTGCGCGCGGTCGCCGGATACTCACCGGAGCAGATCGCCCGGACGTTCCGCGAGTGGAACGAGGGGCGGCTGGACTCGTACCTGATCGAGATCACCGCCGAGGTGCTGGCGCACACCGACGCGGCGACGGGCGAGCCGTTCGTGGACGTGGTCGCCGACCAGGCGGAGCAGAAGGGCACGGGCCGCTGGACCGTGCAGATCGCGCTCGACCTGGGCGTGCCGGTGTCGGGGATCGCGGAGGCGGTGTTCGCCCGTTCGCTGTCGGGCCACGCGGGGCTGCGCGAGGCGTCCCGGGCGCTGCCCGGCCCTGTGCCGCAGCCGCTGGTCACGGACGAGGCGGCCCGGTTCGCCGACCGGGTCGAGCAGGCGTTGTACGCGTCCAAGATCGTGTCGTACACGCAGGGCTTCCACCAGGTGCGGGCCGGGAGCGAGGCGTATGGCTGGGACGTCGACGCGGGAGCGGTCGCGGCGATCTGGCGGGCGGGGTGCATCATCCGCGCGGCGTTCCTGGACCGTATCCGCGCGGCGTACGACGCGCAGCCGGAGCTGCCGAGCCTGCTGTCGGACAAGCAGTTCGCGGAGGAGATCGGGGCGGCGCAGGACGACTGGCGCGAGGTGGTCGCGACGGCGGCGCTTCAGGGGGTGCCGACGCCAGGGTTCTCGGCGGCGCTCGCCTACTACGACGCGCTGCGCGCGCAGCGGCTGCCCGCCGCGCTGACGCAGGCCCAGCGCGACTTCTTCGGCGCGCACACCTACCGGCGGACCGACCGGGAGGGCGCGTTCCACACACTGTGGGGCGGGGACCGCTCCGAGGTGCGGTCGGACTGAGGGCGGGTCGGGTGTAGGGGGCTGCGTGGGCCCGTTGGCGGGGGCTTGCGGGCGCGTCCGGAGATGGGGTGGGTTGCGGCACGTCTGTTGGAGCGGCATGCGGGCGCGTCCGCTGGCGGGGCCTGAGTCCGCATCTGTCCACGGAGGGGCCGCCTCCCGTGCCCCGGCCCGGCGGCATCGGCCGCCGGGCCGGGGGTCGGGTCCGGTCAGGCGGGACCCGGCTGGGGTTCGGGAGGCGGTACGGGCTCCGGAGCCGGTCCCGGTGGTGTCGGGATCGGATCCGGTGCCGGGCCCGGCTGGGGCGTCGGCGTCGGCACCGGCCCTGGCAGCGGCCCCGGGTCGGGGGGCACGCCGGGGTCCGGTGTGGGGACCGGACGTGCGGGATCGGGGTAGGGGTGCGTCATGCCGGACCTCCAAGGTGCGAAGTCGTGCGTTCCCTCTCTACGGGTGCGCGTTCCCACCCTCGCCGGGTCCAGTCGTCAGGCCACGCAGCTGGAGGCCCGCTACGGCGGACGCGGTGCACACCGTCGGCGGCCGGCGGACGGCATGGGCGCAGGGTCCGGGTCGGCGGGCGCCCGGTCAGTGCGCCGGTGCGCGCCGGCGGCGGGCACGGCGGAGCCGGACCGACCGGTCCAGCCAGTCACCGGCGCCCGGTGGCGGCGGACGCCCGGCGCCGGCCTCGGAGCCGGGGGGCACTCCGGCGGACGCGGTGCATGCCGTCGGCGGGCCGGCGGGCGACATGGGCGCAGGGTCCGGGTCGGCGGGCGCCCGGTGGCGGACGCCGTGCGCGCCGGCGGCGGGCGCGCCGGAGCCGGGTCGACCGGGTCCAGTCGCCGGCGCCCGGTGGCGGCGGACCCGGGACGCGGGCCCGAGCCGGGTCGGCGACCGGGGTCGGTCGTCAGGCCGCCGGGCCCGGGGACACGCCGGCGGACGCGGAGGCGGCGGACAGCGCGGCCTCCGCCGCGGCCCGCAGGCCGGGCACCGGGCTGGAGAGCACCGGCAGCGCCGTCCGCGTACGGGCCGCCGCGTCCGCCATGGACGCCTGGGCCAGGACGACGACGTCCGCGTCGCGCACCTCGTCGACCGCAGCCGCCACCGCGTCGAGGTAGCCGTCCCGGTCCCCCGCCGTGAAACGCTCCCAGGCGTCCTCGACGAGCAGCGTCCGCAGCCGTGGCTCCCGGCCGCGGGACTCGTCCCGGATGAGGGCCGCGGTCGGTTCCAGCGTGCTGGCGACGGTGGCCACGATCACGACCCGCTCCGCGCGGGCCGCGACGGCGCACATGGGCCTGTCGACCCGCAGTACCGGTACGCCGGCCCGGCCGGCGGCCGCCTCGGCCACGCCGCCGATGGTCGAGCAGGTGCAGAGCACGGCACGGGCGCCGTCCGCGGCGGCGCCGGCGATCACGTCGGCCACGGCGGCCGCGACCGCGTCCGGACCGTCGCGCCGGGCCCGCGCGAGCAGGTCCTCGTCGACGAAGTGACGCAGTTGCAGGGCCGGGTGGTGGGTGTCGCGCAGGGCGTCGAAGACGGGGACGTGGGCCGGGGACGTGTGCAGCAGTGCAAGCATGCCGGGATCGTAGGAGGTAACGCGTCGCACGCGGGAGGCTGCGCCGGGCTCATCGAGGGGCGCCTCCCGGTTCGAACCCGGCGAGCAGTTGCTCCAGCGCCTGCTGGTCGGGGCCGACGAACGGGTCGGCCTCGGGCGCCGCCGCAATGTTGTCGATCATCTGAGGGGCGAGGCCGAGCGCGGGGGGAAGGTGGGTACTCAGCACCGCCTCGGGTGCCATCTCGCGGAGCGGCCGCACACTCGCCGCGTACTTCTCCGGGTCGATCCAGTGGATCCACGGGCTGTCGACGGTGGCCCACAACAGCTGCGCCGCCCGCAGCTCGTCGTCCTTGATGTCGCACGCGGTGGCTCCCGCGGCGAGGTCGGCGCTGGCGATGGGGGCGCCGAAACAGTCGGAGCTGAAGCAGGCGGCCGACTTGTCGTCGTAGAAGCCGACCGTGGCGGGGTTGTCGAACAGCGGCGGCCGGAAGGCGTGCAGGACCCGGTCGCCGACGTCCAGGGACTGCCCCGGGTTGAGCAGGTAGACCCGGTCCAGGGGCAGGGGCCGTTCGGTCGACATCATGCCGACCGCGAGGTACGTGGTCACCAGGCGCGCCCGCGGTGCCGCGGCCAGCAGCGCGAACAGGCCGCCCGTGTGGTCGCGGTCGGGGTGCGTGAGCCAGATCCAGCGGACGTCCTCGGGGTCGACGACGCTGCCGACCATGTCGAGGAAGGAGCGGTCGGGCAGGCCGAGTCCCGTGTCGACGACCACGGGCTCGGCGGCGTGGAGCACGAAGGCGTTGACCGTGAGGTAGCCGATGCCCGGCACCGGCAGGTGATCGCCGAGGACGCTGATCTCGTGTCCGATTCGGTGAATGGCCATGATTTCTCCGGGAACCCCCCAGGTGGCAGGGATCGGATCACGGCTCACGGCGCCGCGGTCACGTGCAGGCCGGGTGCAGGCGAGGCAGGCCCCCGGGCCGAGTGCTTCTGTTTCACAGTGTCCCCCCGTGGGGCGGGGCCCGCTGCCGCACATGGCACCCACATGCCCTGGGATCGGCGTCGGACCGCCGGTCCCGGGGCTCAGCGTGGCAGGGCCGTCACAGCTCGGGGTGTGCCTTGAGCTGCTCCTCGGCCTCCCGGACGAGCTCGGCGGGCGCGGCCGGCGCCTCGTCGGAATGCTTCAGGGCCCACTTGGCGGCGTACGGGCACAGCGGTACGACGGGGACGTTCTCGCGCGCCGCTGTCGCGTAGAACTCGCGCACGAGCGCGCCCCCGATGCCCTTGCCCTCGTGGCCCGGCTCGACCACGGTGTGGACGGCGACGAGTGCGGCGGTGCCCCCCGCCAGTACGAAGTACGCGATGCGCCCGGCCACCTCTCCGTCCAGGTGCGCTTCCAGCAGCCCTGCGGGCCGGTTGTCGCGGATCTCGATCTCTCCCACGGCGGGGTTCTCTCCTCGATGCGTCGGACGGGGCCGCCGGGCGGGCGGTCCCCGCCGGCGGTGGTACGAGGGGGGTCAGACGACGGCGTGGGGGCTGCGCGCGGTGTCGGTGCCGGGCACGGGGGCGGACGCGTCGGAGCCGAGGGCCACGATCCGGTTGGCGGCGTCGACGTGGACGACGCTGGGGACGAGGGCGCGCGCCTCGGCGTCGTCGACCTGGGCGTAGCTGATGAGGATCACGAGGTCGCCGGGGTGGACGAGATGGGCGGCCGCCCCGTTGATGCCGATCACACCGGAGCTGCGCTGCCCCTCGATGACGTAGGTCTCCAGGCGGGCGCCGTTGGTGATGTCGACGATGTGCACGAGCTCACCGGGCAGGAGGTCGGCGGCGTCCATGAGGTCGCGGTCGACGGTGACGGAGCCGACGTAGTGCAGGTCGGCCTGGGTGACGGTCGCGCGATGGATCTTGGACTTGAACATTGTACGCATCATCGAGGTACTCCTGGACATAGGCTCCCTGCCTGCGTTTTTGCAGGTCAAGGGCGGTTCCCTACCCTACAACGTCGCATGTTCGGGCAGCGTTCCCCAGGTTTTTCAGAACTCATGCTGACCACTTGCTGACTTTTCTGACGAGTCATCAGGCCATTGCAGGGGGACTTCCCCCGCCCTCCTGGACCCCACCCAGACGACTGCACAAGCTTACGCAGCACCCTCCCACCGGCGTCCGTGATCACCGTCACTCCGGCGCTCTGGGCGGCAGTCGAGAGCGAAGGCGGCCGACCACCGGGAGGCCACACGCCGCCCTGGGTCAGCTGGCCAGGGCCCCTCAATTCCGCCTGAAAAAGGTGCCTCTATGGCTTTCGTCAAGCCGTAGTGGGTGTGGGTGGTTGGTAGAAGGTGCCGTCGCGGAGCATGGCGAAGAGGACGTCGATGCGGCGTCGGGCGAGTGCGATGAGGGCGGCGATGTGGTGCTTCCCCTCGCGGCGTTTACGGTCGTAGTAGGCGCGTGACTCGGGCTGGGAGAGCGAGGCGAACGCGGCGAGGTAGAAGGCTCTCTTGAGCTGTTTGTTGCCGCGCCTGGAGGGGTGTTCGCCGCGGATGGAAGAGCCGGAACTGCGGGTCACGGGTGCGAGGCCGGCGTAGGCGGCGAGGTGTCCGGCGGTGGCAAAGCCGCTGCCGTCGCCGACGTCGATGAGGATGCGGGCGGCGGTCCTGATCCCGATACCGGGCATCGAGATCAGGACCTGGGAAAGAGGGTGGGCCTCCAGGAGTTCCTCGATCCTCGCGGCGAGGAGTTTCCGCTGCTCAAGCACGGATTGGAGCGAGCTGGCGAGGCTTGGGACGATCAGCGCGGCGGCATCCGTTCCCGGGACGACGACGGTCTGTTCGTCGAATGCGGTGAAGACGTCCGCGATGATCGAGCGCCGCACCGACGGCGTGCCGGCTTCCTGAGGTGCAGTGATCTGCCGTCCGAAAGGCCACCGGTGCCACAAAGCGAGGAGGGAGGCCATGCGTGCGCGAGATCTTGCCGAACCTTACCCGGCAGACGGCCCCTTCTTGCACACCCCCATGCCGCCCAGTCGAGTCTGAGGCGAGCGAGCTGCTGAGCTTGTCGACCGTGAGCTTCGGCGCTCGGGTCGCGGGCTGGCGGGCGCAGTCGTAGACAGGATCGAGCGGCCCGGGCAGCCGGCGCCTTCGACGGCGAATCGGCGCTCGGGCCACTGCTCGCACCAGCGCATCAGCTGGCGGAAGGTCCCGGCGTTGACTACGAACCGGCGCTGGGCCACCTGATGGCCCGCGGCGTCGATGGCGACGGCGGTGTGGGACGACTGTGTGGATAAACACCGATCAGGATCACAGGCTGCTGCCCTCGCACTCGGTGAGACAGGAAGGGAGTGCGCGGGCACCCTGACTCGAAGTCTCTGCGTCACCGTCATGCCTCTGTCGAGCCACACCGCGCGGGTGTCGGCCAGCGGTGGCAGGCTATCAGTGAGCCGGCCCGAGGGCGGCAAGGAGCACTGCGGGCGCGCTCACCGACAGCCTGAACGCTGAGGCTGCAGACGAGCGTCTGGGCTCGATGCAACAAGTCAGGAGTGTGGTGCTGGGTTGACGGTTGTCACAGGGGGCACCCGCGCACCGGATGACGAGAGGGGGTGCCGGTGGGCGCGCAACAGGATGTACGAACGGCCGACGGAGAAGCCGACGAGCGGCCGATGGGCGGTTACGCGATGGCGCTGGCGGCTTATGCCACCTACGCCGCGGGATCGGCGGCCCTGATCCAGCGCTACGGTCGGCCGCCGGAGCGGCACGATGCACAGGACATCGTTCTCACCGCGATCGCCACCTTCCGGATCAGCCGCCTCCTGACGAAAGGTGCTGTGACCAGCCCGCTGCGGACGCCCTTCACCACCTACAAGGGTACGCAGGGGCCGGCCGAGGTCGTGGAACGACCGCGCCATGGGCTGAGGCACACGGTCGGTGAGCTTCTGACCTGCCCGTTCTGCATGAGCCTTTGGGTGAGCACCACCTTGACGGCGGGGCGCTGCCTGTGGCCTCGGGCGACTCGGACCGCTACGGCCGTCATGGCGTCCGTGGCCGGCGCTGATGCGCTCCAGCTCGCATACAGCGGACTCATGGAAGTGACTCGGAGTGAGTGACGTCCCGAGCTGGATGATGCAGCGTTTGCTGCCGCCGTGCGCCGGGAGATGCAGCTCCACGTACTCGACGCGTTCAGCCGCCCGCGGCCGTCTGGCTGAACAGCGCGGCGAAAACGTGCGGTGTCTAATCGGAGATGTGCTGCGTTTCGTCCGTGGACACGGCCCGGCAACGGTGGTCGGCACGGCACGTGCATGGCTTTGAGGCGTGCGCGGGCTTGCCCGTCCGCTCGGCGATCCGGCGGTAGACCCAGCGGCGCCGGCCGAGCCGTTCGCTGCACTCGATACCCTTGCGGGCTATGCTGACGCCTCTCCACTCAGAGGGCGTTTATGCAGGTCAAACCCTATATGCGGCTCTCGCCCCTGCCCTGCTTTGAGGGCTCTCATCCCATAGGCAACGAATGACGCTCTCCGAGGCGGATGCTCGACCATCCTGCATCATGATCCAACCGATGCTCCGCTCAACCACCCAGGGCCTTTTCACGACCTGAAAGCCGCGTGCCTCGATCGACAACCTCGCCAAGCGCATAACGGACGAGACGACACCCACCTGGGGAGGAACGTACAAGGACGTAAAGGGCAATCCTCCTACTTCAAAAAGCGCCCTCTTACAGCATTGCCATTTCCGCAGGCGGGGGACGTCGTAGGCCGTGTCCGCGTGGAGCCGTTGGGGCTCGAATCGGTCGCATGGGATTCGTACCCCGAGATGAGTGTGCAGGCGATGCTGGTGAAGGCGAGGAAGTTGCTCTGCCTTGCTTTCGTAGCGGCAGTGGATGCGGCGACAGCCGGCGAGCCAGGCCATGGTGCACTCGATGGTCCAGGGGTGGCGGCCGAGTCGCTGCGAAGTCTCGGTGCCCTTGCGGTCCTGCGCCATTCAGGGCACGGACACGGCCGGCCGGGCGTGTGCGCTCGCGAGCCTGTCCGGACGGGCGAAGCATGTGCCGGGTGCCCTGCGGACTCGGCGGACATGGATCGCGACCACGGGGGTACCCCGCCAGCCCGTCCCGTTTGTCATCGAGGAGAAGCCGTCGTGACCTTCAATCCGCTCGAGCAGCGGGGCATCCCGCTGGACCGGCAGTTGCGCAGTTGGCGTGAGCTGAATGTGCAGCCGATCGATCCGGACCGGTGTGATCCGTACACACGGTGCCGCATCATCACGATGAACGGGATCGAGGTGGAGGCGATTCTCTTCAGCCATCAGCTGGCCCGGAACACGGTGGACCCTGAGGTCAAGCGGCAGCTGGCGCGTGTGCGCTATATCGAGGCGCAGCAGCAGAAGGCGGTGAACTGGCTGCTGCCGGGGGTGTCGTCGGTGCTGGAGACGACGATCGCCTACGAGCAGGTCGCGGTGGACCTGACGGCGTGGATCGCGCGGATGGAACCGGATCCGTATCTGAAGCAGGCGTACCAGTTCGGTGTGCTGGAGGACTTTGACCATCTGTACCGGTACGCGAACCTGTACGAGATGATCGAGCACCGCAAGGCGGAGTCGATCGTGGACGGGCTGACCGAGGTCATGCCGGGCCGGCCGACGAAGTTCCACCACCGCGACCCGGTCGACAACGTCCGCGACCCCTACGCGAAGGACGAAACGAGCCCCCTGTCGAAGCTGCACGCGCTGACCGTCCTGTCGGCGGAGCAGCAGACCATGAGCTTCTACATGAACACCGGCCCCACCTACATGGAGCCGATCGCCCGCCAGTTGTATCAGGAGATCGGCCTGATCGAGGAGGAGCACGTCACCCACTACGAGTCCCTCGTGGACCCCGGGGAGACATGGTGGGAGCAATTGGTCACCCACGAGTACAACGAGTGCTACCTGTACCACTCCTTCATGGAGCAGGAGAGCGATCAGAAGGTCAAGGCGATCTGGGAACTGCACCTGAACATGGAGCTCGAGCACCTGCACCGTGCGTGTGATCTGATGCGCCGCCATGACGGGCGGGACCCGGAATCGGTGCTGGCCCCCGAGCTGCCGAACGTGCTCACCTTCGAGCCCAACAAGGAGTACCTGCGGGAACTGCTGGACACCCAGATGGACCTCACCACGCTGGGTGCCGGCTATGTGCGGGAGGCCCACGAGCGGTTCGAGCAGATGCAGGAGCGCCTCCACGGCGGCGAGGAGCCGCCGAGCGAGCGGGTCATGGCCGAGCACGATCAGATGTTCGGCCGCGAGTACCGCATCGAGTACGAGGGCGAGCACCCCGACCCCGCCATGCGCGAGAAGTGAGGCACCGGCACATGTCCGAGATCCAGACTCTTCAGGCCGGCGACGACCACGCCCCGGACAACGACGTCGTCGCGCTGCTGATGCGCCAGCACGGCGACATCCGCAATCTCTTCGACGAGGTGGAGGCCGCGAACGGCGAAGAGCGCCGCGACGCCTTCCACCGCCTGGTGCGCCTGCTCGCGGTGCACGAGACCGCGGAGGAGGAGGTCGTCCATCCCTTCGCGCGCAGCATCCCGGGTGGTGAACAAGTCGTCGACGACCGTCTGGCAGAGGAGAAGGCGGCCAAGGAAACCCTGGCGGCGCTCGACGACCTCGACACCGACGACCCGAAGTTCATTCCCCGGCTGATGAAACTGCGTACGGAGGTCCAGGAACACGCACGGGCCGAAGAGCGCTACGAGTTCGTCCACATCCGCCGCAGCACCGACGCCACCAATCGGGCCGCCATGGCCAGGGCGGTCAGGGCAGCCGAGGCCATGGCCCCCACCCGGCCGCACCCAGGGGTGGAGTCCGGAATGGCCAACATCGCGCTGGGACCGGTTGCCGCGCTGATGGACCGCACCAAGGACGCGGTCCGCAATGCCATGGGCAAGGGCTGAATCGAGCGGAAGCCCGGGGGCGTTCGGACCGGGCTGCCGGCTGGGGCGCACTACAAGAAGGGAGTACATGGTGATCGACGACGCTCTGGTCTGCGAACTGCTGGAGGCGACCGGGGGCGACGCTGCCCTGATCCTCCTGGAAGGGAAGGCGCAGGTGGTCGGCCGGGCCGACCTTGACAGCGACGCCTTCCGCGGCGCAGCGGTGCTTCTCTCGCGTGCAGAGCTGGTGGAAAGATTGGGCACCTCGTCGCCCGCCCAGGAGGATGTGACTCGGCTGGCGGCGGCGCTGCGCGACGCGGTCGGCAAGCTCGGCGCCTGAGCGGCTGCGTTCCACGGGCGCCGTACGCCGGTGCACGTGGACAGCGCCCGCAGCACAGTCACACGACAGGCGACCTGGCTGCCAGACTGCTCCAGACGGTGGTCGGGCCGCTGCCGCGGCGCGACGGCGCCGTGCCCGGGCCCGTCCGGTGCTGGTGTACCACTGGACGGCCAGCACGGTGGCAAGGGCAATCTCGACAAGATCGCCGCCGTAGTACATCAGCAGGGCGCCGGTGTGCAAGTCGGCCGTGGAGAAGCGGGTGCCGGGGGGAGGAACAGCGTACAGGGACTTGGCCAGCACGGCATGTGCCGCCCCCGCGACCATGAGCACGGTTCCCCGCCAGGCAAGGCCCCAGGGCCGGCGCATCGGGTATCGAGTCGGCAGACCGCGAACGTGAACAGCAAGCCGGCAAAGAGGACATGGGCCTGGACAGCGGCGTATAGCAGCACGTGCCCGTGGCCGGCGGCCAACAACTCGGTGCGGTGGAGCACCCACAGCCCGCCCATGTCGAGCAGAGCGGCTGTCGGCGGGAAGAGCAGCCAGGCCACCGGCCGGGAGTGCGCCGCGGCCAGCAGGGCGCGCCGCGCGCGGCCGGCGGGCAGCGCGCGCATGGCGAGAGTGAGGGGCCGGGCGAGGGCAAGCAGCAGCGGCGCGACCATCGCGACGATCACGTGCTCGGCCGCATGAGCCGCGAAGGGTCCACCCAGTAGCGGAACAAGCACTGCGTACGCGATACCCGCGCCCCCGACAGTGAAGGTCGCGTCGCGGCTCCACGGCCAGGCGTCACCGCGCCGGCGCAGCCGAGCGGCGGCCGCCATGTACACCACTACGGTCACCATCGCGATCGCAGCGGTGATCGTCTCGACCGGTCCCGCAACGCCGGAGTGGTGACTGCAGAAGGGTGTCACCGTTCGGCCGGTCCACCACGCCGGTGCCGGGCCGCTCGGAGTACCAGCACGGCACCGACGGCGAGCAGCACCAGAGCGGCCGCGTTCCATGCGATGTCGTAGGGCACGATGCCGACACCGTAGCGGATCTGATGCAGACGCAGCAGTTTGTGATCCACGATCCCGTCGAACAGCTGGAACGCCCCGAGCCCCAGGAAGAAGCCCGCCCAGGCATGCGGCCCGACCAGTGACCGGCGGCGACGCAGATCGGCGAAGAGGAAGAATCCTGCCACCAGTCCCAGTAATTCTGCCGTGTGCAGCAGGCCGTCCGAGAGGAGTCCCACGGAGGAGGTGGAGCGATCGTAGAAGTGGTGCCAGCCGAGGACCTGATGGAACACGATCTCATCCAGTGCTGCCATGACAGCCGCGCCGATCAGCGCGCAGACCACCATCGACCGTCGCGGCCGCGGCTCGGACGCCGCTCGTGGCGATTCAGTCATCACCCCGAGTCCTTTCCCTTGGTCGCTCGATCTGGCAGCATATCCGTGAAACCGGAGCGCGCCCTTCAGCCTCTTCATCGCGGACGAGGTGGAATGGCAGCATGACAGCGGAGCACACAGCAGATCCCGGTGACCCTACGTTGGTGTTCGCGAACTTCGTTTCCGACCTGACCGTGGGCCTGCAAGCGGCCGACGTGCTCGCTCATTGGGCCCCACGCAAGGCTGATGCGTCCAGTGACGTACTGCTGACTCCTGTGGCACTGAGCGTCGACTTTCAGCGGTACGCCGCGGGACTGCTGGCGATGCCGGGCGGGATGTCCCGTTCACGTTGTGCTGCGTGTGCGCCACCAGGCCGCGAGCCAGGCGATTTCCTTGGCCGCGTCCATGAGGTAGGTGGGGCGAATTCGTCCCAGTGGGACGTACACGAGGTCGACGGCGAGGAGGGTGGCCGCTGTGCTCACGCCGATACGTCGGGCGTGCCGCAGTCCCTCCGCGTCTGAGGCAGTGCACGCCATCGTCCAGCCGATGGACACCAGGAGGCCCCCTGTCGTCTTCTGAAGCCACTCGTCTGTCTTGGGGCCGTAAACCCGCTCGAAGGTCCGCAGGGACAGCAGCGGCCACGCGCCGCCGACGAGATTGAACAGTCCCTGGGCGCGGGCCACGGTCAGTGCATTCACCACAGCAGCCACCTCCGTCCACGTGCTTCGGGTCGCCTCATGGCAACGACCCGCGTAAGGACCTGTGTGCCCAGGCGCGGGCCGTCCAATCAGGCACCTCTTTCGGGACGGTCGGCGGGTCTCCGGAAGACTCCGCCTTGATGCGGTGTTTTGGGACGGAGTCCGCGGTTACCCAGATCTCATGAACCGATGGGACGGCTCTCGTGGCAACGGCGGTGGTGCGGAATGGCGCGATCAGTCTGAATCGCGAAAGGACTTCTTCGCGTCGTCAGCAGGCCCGGGCCGGTTCCTCTCGGCTTTGGACCGCCTGGAGCGCCATCCGCGCAACGACCGGGTGATCGACATTGTCCGGCGTGGGATACACACGCTTCCGCTGGGGCGCGGCCGGGACTTCCTGCACGGCCGGTGGCTTGGGCATCCCCTGCATCCCCTCATGGTGCAGGTGCCGATCGGAAGCTGGCTTTCCGCGGCAGTGCTCGACCTGCTTCCTAGGCAGCGGCGGGGGGCACGGACGTTGATCGGGGTGGGTCTTGCCGCGGCGGCCCCGGCGGCCGTGGCGGGCTGGGTCGACTGGGCCGAGCTGCAGCGCCAGCAGATGCGGGTGGGACTCGTACACGCGGCGGCGAACATCACGGCGGTAGCGCTGTATGCGGGGTCGTTCACGGCCCGGACACAAGGTCGCACCGCCGTGGGCAAGGCTCTTGGCTTCGGAGGGCTGGCGGCTGTCGGTCTCGGTGGTGCGATCGGCGGCCACCTTGCCTACCGGCAGGCATCCGGTGCGAATCACGCGGAAGTGGTGCCTCATCTGGTGAAGCCCGGCTGGCACGAGATCGGCGCTGTCGCTGACTTCCCCGTCGGCCTGGCGGTTCGCCGCCACGTCGACGACGTGCCGGTGCTGGTTGTGCGCGAGAGCGGCAATCAAGTCCATGTCCTCGCCGATGTCTGCAGTCACATGGGCGGCCCGCTGTCCGAGGGAACGATCGCTGACGGCTGCGTCCGCTGTCCTTGGCACGGCAGTGTGTTCCGCCTGTCCGACGGATGGAACGTACGCGGCCCTGCGACCGCACCGCAGCCCTCCTTCGACGCCCGCATCACCGGCGGCCGTATCGAAGCACGACTGCGGCACCTGGACGCGGACGCCGGGCCGCACAAGACCGACGCCGCCTGACAGGGCTTTGTCGACGGGCTCGGTGCCTGGAGGTGAGAAGAGCCGTGATCCGTCAGCGACCAGGAGCAGCCCGCATGAGACAGGAGTACACGAGCATGGGGCTCGTCGTTCGGGCAGCACACTGGATTGCGCACTGGCGACATGCGCCTGCCCTGCATCCCTTCGGTGTCAGCTGCACCGGAGTCCTCGAGATGCATCCAGCCGGTCGAGCCTGGGGCGAACGGTGGCTCGACGAGCCGGGCGGCTATCAGGTCCGGTTGCGGTGGTCGCGCGCCGCTGGACTGCCCGGACGGCTACCCGACGCATTGGGACTCGCACTTCGTGTGCTCGACGCCGGTGGGCCTGATCATCCCCTGGACCTGCTGCTGACCAGCAGCGGAACGGGACGTCGGACCAGGCACTTGCCCCTGCCGCGGCGTAACGCACTCGCCGGCCCCTACTCCACACTTCTTGTCTATCAGCTCGGCAACCGCAGGGGCCTGTTGGCCGCACTGCCCGTAGTGACCTCGCCTCTCGTGCCCAGTGACCTCGAGAGCCTCCGCAGAGCACTCAAGGCAGCGCCGCTGAGGTTCCACCTGTGCGCGGCAGAATCGGGACAGGCATGGCGTACCCTTGGCACGCTCACCACCGGCCCACCTCATGACGTCCCGCCGGAGAGCACCGTCTCGTACGACCCCTATCTGAACCGCCTACCGCATCTGCACCCGACTGCCAGGCTCAGTAAGCTCAGGGAAGCCGTTTATGCCGCATCTCGAAAGGGACGGCAAACCTCCAACCGCCGACGGGCATGAACCTTGATGCTCTGCGCACCGGCTGTTGATCCCGAGCTCCTGCGGACGTCCTCCGGTCGCAGCCTGCGGCGGCTCAGTGATGGACGCGGTCATGAGGACCCCACGCTCAAGCAGCGATCGGGCACGCGCCCCAGGACGCACAGCTGATCGTTCTGCACGGATGACGCGGCGCAGCCGAGACCCCCGTCGAGGCCAAAGACGCCCATCGCAACGAACTCGCGTAAGCATGATCACGATATTTGTCTCGATCGCGCGGACTAGCGACATGCGGCCCGATGGGTCTTGCAGGTCAGAGCAGGCACTGTTCCGATCGTGTTGGCCGGCATCCATGCTTCTGCGGGGCAACTTCGCACAAGCGAGAGCAAGGCGCGGTCCCGGCTGGGGAGGAGTGTCCCGCCACCCGGCTGAGCCGATTGTGCACGTGTCGCTCATGGGGCGGGGAGAGCAGGTCGGTTGAGTCCGGCGGCCTGTGTCACAACTTGTTGGTCTCGGCGTTCCGGGCGTTGTCAGTCATTTCGATGCCCGCGGGGATGAAGCCGGTCTGCCCCTTCTCGGCGAGCCCCTTCAGGTGCTGCTGGTAGCGCTCCGGGGAGACGACCTTGACGTTGAAGAGCATCCGGGAGTGGTCGACGCCGCAGAGTTCGGCGCACTTGCCCCTGAAGGTGCCCTCCCTGGTGGGAGTCGCCTCGAAGGCGTTGACGTTGTGGCCGGGGAAGACATCCTGCTTGAACAGGAAGGGAAGTACCCAGAAGGAGTGGATGACGTCGCGGGAGGAGAGGATGAACCGGACCTTCTCTCCCTTGGGCAGCCACAAAGTCGGTCCGGGGTTCCCGTTCTGGGGATTCCGGGTACCGGGGATGCCGGCATCGTAGACGCCCTCGGCACCCGCCGGGAAGGCGTTGCGGTACCTGTCCGGAACGACACTCAGGTATTGGTCCTTCTTCGCGTCGCCCGTGTCGGCCTTGCCGTCCACGTTCTCGATGTAGTTGAAGCCCCAGCTCCACTGGTAGCCGACCACGCCGATGGTATGGGCGGGCTTCTCCGAGAGGGCGAGCAGCTTCGACTCGTCACGCGCGGTGAAGTAGAAAAGCACCGAAACGATGATGATCGGGACCACGGTGTACAGCGCCTCGATTGGCATGTTGTACCGGGTCTGCGCAGGAATCTCCACCTTGGTGCGGCTGCGCCGGTGAACGATGACGCTCCAAAGGATCAGTCCCCAAACCAGCAAGCCCGTCGCGAGCGCTGCCGCCCACGAGCCCTGCCAGAGGGAGAGGATCCGCGGGGCCTCCTCCGTCACCGGAGTGGGCATGCCCAGCCGGGGGAAGTCCTCCCAGTTGTATGAGCAACCGGAGGCGGTAGCCAGGATCAGGCCCGCAGTCAGCACCTGCGGCAGCTTCCGCCGCATCAGGCGACGCGACGTGGGGGTACCACCCGCGCCTTGGCTGCGGGGGAGGTCGGAGCCGTTGGGACTCACGTAGCGCCTTCCCGAGATCTCCGCCCGTGACTCTCATGAGCCGTCATGCTGGTCGCTCACCAGCCTGAACACGGGCAGAAGTGGACGTGGTGGCGCCAAACCTACTGGCGCTCATGCCGAGAGGGTGCCCAGCGTGCCTTCAGATGCACCGAAGAGGTGAAAAATCTGCTCCGTTCGGGACGATCGCGGTGGTCCCACCGACACCCTGGACCCCGACGCCGTCGGCCTCGTTACAGGCCGCCGGAAGGCACAGGGCACTCGAGTCAGCCGGGGTTGCCGCCGGAGCCGACCTGGGCCACGGCGGAGTCGATCCGGTCGGGCGAGCTCCAGGTCGAGGCGGGTGACCGCATCGCCCGACGGCGTACGGAGGGAGAAACTGATGGCTTCGTCCTCCTCGTGCACGTCCGCCTTGTGACGCAGGTCCCGTGCAGCCCGTTCGACGGCGCCCAGGAGCGGCGCAAGCCGGTCCTTGAGCAGGGCCACGGTGCGGGTGAGACGGCCGCCGTCGCCGCTCCACTGCGGCCGTCGATCCATTTCGGCGGAGATTCCTTCGCGGCCAGCGGTGCGGGTGCGTCGGTTGCGATGTTCATGCACTCCGGTTGTGCCGCCGGGACGTGAACAGCGTCGCGTAGTCGTCCGGCAAATGTGCACGCAGCTCGCTCCCCAAGTCCGCATCGGCGACGTGCTGCACGGTCGCGTGCAGACGGCTCTGCAGAGCAGCCGCTGAACCCGCCGACCCACACGGCGAGCGGGCAGACCCCAGACCGAGGACGAGGCCTCGCAGACCCACGTCACGCGAAGCCTCTTTCACGCCGACTTCGCCGGTCAGGCGAAACGACCACTCATGCGTGTGGGCGTGTCGGCCGCTCAAAACGCCGGGCAGCCGTGACGATCCCTTCACAACCCGACACGGGCGTTGTCCCGTGTCCGCACGAAGGAGAACAAGCACAATGGCTACCGGCACGGTGAAGTGGTTCAACCCGGAGAAGGGCTTCGGCTTCATCGCCCAGGACAGCGGCGGCCCGGACGTGTTCGTCCACTACTCGGCCATCAACGCGACCGGGTTCCGCGAGCTCACCGAAGGGCAGAAAGTACAGTTCGAGGTCGTCCAAGGGCCGAAGGGCCCCCAGGCCGAGAACGTCACCCCCGCCTGACCCTGCCCCGCGCCGGCGTCCCGCGATCAACCGAAGAGGCACCCCCACGTGCGCTGCTGGGGTCGCTTAGCGGTCTCGCAGCCAGTTGCCCGTCCCGCGCACGAGATCACATCCCATGGTGAGAGGCAGCCATGGTCCTGCCCATACGACGCAGAGGCGGCGCCCCCGAGCGCCGGCCGGCCTGGGGCGATCCGTTCCGCGACTTCGAGGACATGTGGAGCCGGATGGGACACCTCCAACCCAGGATGAGGAGCAGCTCGAGTACACCGCCTGAGGCAGCACGGCCAGGTGCCGGCCCTTCCCGCCAAGCGCGACGGCGACTGGCTCGCGCCGATCCCGCCCAGATGCTGGGGGCTGGCCCCCGCCCCTGCCGGTACACGGCGCGCGCCGGCGCGGGCGGGGGGTTTCACTCGCAACAGGGTGAAGGCCAGCGACGTCGGCCCGAGCCGATCGGTAGTGCGCATCCATGAGGCAGCCGGTCAAGCGCGCCCCAGTACGGTTGCGTCCTGAGAAGTGGCGGCTCACCTGTATTGGCGAAATTTCAACTACACACAGAGGGGGCGTACCGCCACGGCTGAGCCGTCCCCACCGTGCCGCAAAGCTCGGCCTCCCTCCGCTGGGGGTGCCGCGGCCGCGGAGGCGATCGGCACCCACCGTGCACGGTGCCGGATCCCTTCGGACGTACCGGTTGGCCCGACGCAATCTCCCCGCTTCTCAGCGCCCTTAGCACTCAATTGATCGCTGCCGCAAGCTCTCTCTTTCTCGGCGTGGCTGGTTATGATCGGCACCCCTACGTCCCACCGAAGCCGGACCGGCGTTCCCCAAGTCCCCTCCCCAGGACCTCGCCTGGCCCGGCTGGTGGTCCCCGCTTTCCCCCCCGCTCCCGAGGATTGATGTCTCCCATAGAACCCGAAGGGCCCCAAGGCCGGTCGACGACTCGTCGGCGGCGTACCGTGCGTCTGCGTACGCTGCTCATCTGGCTTGCGGTGGTCCCCACCACGGCCATGGGTGTCCAAGCCTTCATCACCGCGGACCGGTTGCTGGACCACGCGCAGCACCTGCGCGCCGACGTGGCGGCCGGTGAGCGGATCGGCGTCCCCCTGTACGAGCTCATGATCGAGATGCAGGCCGAGCGGACGATGACCGCGGCACGGTGGGCGGACCGTTCCGCGTCCGAGGACGAGCTGGGGAAGCGGCGGGCCGCCACGGACCGGGCAGCCGCCGAGTTCCGCCGGTCGTCTCCCATCGATGGGGCGCGGTCCGAGCAGGCGGACCGTCGCCTCCTGGAGGTGATCGAAGGCCTCGAGGACCTGGATGCCTACCGCGAACGCACGGACGCCCGCAGCGGCAGCGCCGAGAGTACGATCGCGTACTACACCGGCCTCATCAGCCAGATGGTGCGCTTCTACCAGGACGAGTTCAGCCACACGGAAGACGGCGGGCTCACGCAGGAAGGCCGCGTGGTCGTCGCCATGTTCTCGGCCTCCGAGATGATGGCGCAGCAGGACACGATCCTCGCGCAGGCCGGGCCGTCCAGGGAGCTGAGCACCTCCCGGTTCGCCGACATGGTCAATGCCGTCGGCGCCCACAGGTACCTGTACGACATGTGGATCGTGCCGTATCTGCCTGCCGAGGACAACGAGCTCTACGCTCAGATGGCCCACTCGGAGGCGTGGCAGACCAGGACCCGCATCGAGAACGAGATCGTTTCCGAGCACGCGGACACCCGGTTCGGCGTGAAGCTGCCCCGGGCGGTCAAGGGCTGGTCGGCCGCGCGGGAGAAGTGGGCACCGCAGTTGGAGACGCTGAACGTCGGCCGGGCGCGGGGGCTGCTCACGCAGGCCGACGCCAAGGCGGCCCAGCTCGAGACAGAGGTCGCCTGGCTGATCACGGGAAGTGGCGGCGCGCTGCTGCTTGTCAGCGCCGTCGTCGTGTTCACCACGCGCTCGGTGCTGCGCCGCCTTCGCCGTCTGCACGACCGCACGGTGACCATTGCCGAGGACACGCTGCCGGACGTCGTCGACCGCCTGCAGCGGGGGCAGCCCGTCGCAGCCGACGCGCTGCCCAGGGTCCATGGAGACCGGGACGAAGTCGGGCGTATCAACGACGCGTTCGCCCGGGTCGTCGCCGTGTCCGTCGACGGGCACAGGACACTCGCGGACGAGCGGCACGGCTTCGGCATGTTCGCCGCGGGCATCGCCTCACGGACCGGAAACCTGGTCAGCCGCCAGTTGAGCCTCACCGAGGACCTCCAGGACACCTTCGGCCACGACGAAGCGCTCCTCGCCCAGTTGATGCGGGCCGACCAGTTGACGGTGGGCATGCGGCGACAGATCGAGAACCTGCTCATCCTGGCCGGCGGTGAGATCCCCGACCCGCACACGGAGCCCATGCGCATCGCCGACCTGCTGCGCGAGGCCGCCGCGGAGGTCGAGGACTTCCGGCGGATCGAGCGGCAGGCCCTGGACGAGATCAGCGTGGAACCGCGCGTGATCAGCCAGATCAGCCACCTCCTGGCAGAGCTGCTCGACAACGCCACCCGATTCTCGCCGCCGAAGTCGAAGGTCGTCATCCGGGCGGACCTGGTGGCCGACGGTCTGTCGGTCGAGATCGAGGACCGCGGTCCGCGCGTGACGGCCGCGAGCTACGAGGAGATGAACGCCCGGCTCCACTCGGCCCCGCCGTACGCCGTCCTGGCGGAGAACGCACACCGGCTGGGTCTCTTCGTCGTCGGGCACCTCGCCGAGCAGCTCCGGGCCACGGTCACGCTGCGCAGGTCGGTGTACGGCGGAACGTCGGCCATCGTGGTCATTCCCAAGGAGCTGCTCGTGCCGACCGAGCGGGAACAGCCACGCACGTCGGTACGGCCCGTCCCCCCTCAGCCCGTCCCCGCTCGGCCTGCCTCCGTCAAGCCTCTCCCTGCCCCGGGCCGCCTCGATGAGCGCAAGCCAGAGCTGGTCCTGCATTCGCGGTCCGGTCTGCCGAGCCGTCGGACGCATGAGCGGTTGCGGGACAGCACGCTCCCGGTCCGGCCCATGGCGCCTGTCGGCGACCCGAGGCCCGCCCTGCCCGAGCGTGTCCCGCAGACCCATATCGCCGAGCAACTGCGCGAGTCACGCGCACCGGAACCCGTGGTCCCCCAGAACGCGGCGACGCCTGAAGAGGTGGCCGACGCCTGGGCGGACTACGAACACGGAACCCAGACAGCAGAAGAAGAGCTCCGACAGGATCAGCCATGACGACGACATCGAACGACATGATCTACAGCATCCTGGACAACAATCTGAGCAGGATCGCCGGCGTCCAGGGAGCCGTGCTCCTCTCCAACGACGGGATCAAGCTCAGCGCCTACCTGATGGACCGGCCCCAGGCGGAGCGCATAGCCGCGGCGTCTTCCGGGATCGCGGCCACGATGAAGGCGATCTCCCGGGAGGTCGACGGTGGGCGGGTGATCCGCCAGCTGGTCGAGATGGACGACAGGTATCTCTGCATCGTCGGGTGCGGAGAGGGCAGCACGCTCATCGTCGTGACCTCCCGCAAGGCACGGCTCGGGGAGCTGGGTGGCGAGGCGGTGCGGACCGCGCAGGCACTCGGTGAGTGGCTGGGCACACCTGAGCGCACGCAGGCGCCCGCGTCGTAATGCCGGACGACCCGCAGCCCAGAGGCCGCCGCCGGACTCGGCTGTACGCGCTGACCGATGGCCGTACAGCCGGCCCGCACACCGTCCTGACCATGGACACCACGATCACGGCGGCGGTCCCCGCGGACGCCCGCGGTGGCCTGCCCACCGAGTGGCAGGCCATCCTCGCCATGTGCCCGGCTCCGGACGGGCGCGCGGTCGCCGAGATCGCGGCGCGGATGCACATGCGCCTAACTCCGATCACCGTCCTTCTCGGCGAACTCGCGGACCGCGGGCTGATCCACCACCGGCCGCCCCTGGAGGAGGCCGAGACCACCAATGTCCACCTGCTCATGAGAATCAGGGACAGCCTTGCCCGAATATGACTACCCTGCCTGGGAAGCGGCCCCCGTCAAGATCCTGATCGCCGGGGGATTCGGCGTCGGCAAGACGACGCTGGTCGAGACGGTCTCCGAGATCGAGCCGCTGCGCACGGAGGAGCGGCTGACGGCCGCGGGTGTCGGCGTGGACGACCTCGACGGAATCGAGTCCAAGACGGTGACCACCGTCGCGATGGACTTCGGCCGTATCACCCTCACCGACGCCGGGGTCGTCCTGTATCTGTTCGGTACGCCGGGCCAGGAGCGCTTCTGGTTCATGTGGGACGATCTGCTGAACGGGGCTCTCGGAGCGATCGTGCTGGTCGACACCCGGCGCCTGGACCGCAGTTTCCCGGCCGTCGACTTCTTCGAGAGCCGCGGGCTTCCCTTCGTGGTCGGCGCGAACTGCTTCAACGGCGAGCAGCTGTACTCGGCGGAGGAGATCGGGGCGGCGCTGCATCTGCGTGACCCGAACACGCCCATCCTCATGCTCGACGCCCGCTCCCGTCGCGACGTCCGTGACGCCCTGCTCTCGCTTCTCGACCTGCTCATCGCCATGGCGGAGACCGCTGCGCCCGTCTGACGGAGGAAGCACCCTCCCGCACGGCCCGGTGACGGCCCGGCAGTCCGAAGCCGGCCTCGTATCCCCGGGCAGTCGGCCAAGCGGCGGCCACGCCGAGCTGAGAACATCGGCAGCCGAGGACCGCGAAGCGGGCAACGTGCGCGCACCGCGCCGTCCGTGCGACGAGGAGGGACCTGATGAACGCCGCCGAAGAAGGACGGCAGCAGTTGGACGCGGTCAGCGTCCTCAACGCGAAGACGACACTCGTGCAGCTCCTCGCGCGGGCGGGCGTCTACTCCGGGGACGCGGAGGAGCTGATCGGACTCGTCGAGGCCGGTGCCCTCGCCCTCGCACACAGGGAGGTCGGCGCAATCGGGCGGAGTGCGCCGGGTGACAAGGGTGAGCTCTACGAGTCCGGCTGGCTCGACGGTGCCCGGGCCGTCACCGACGCGCTCGGCGTCACCGCCGAACGGGCGCTGCAACACGCCGTCGGCTCCGACGCGTCGGCCGGCGCTCCCGACCATCGTCCCCCTGTCGGGAGGATGGAGGTGGAGCGGGCGAAGGTGGCCGTCACACCCCTCTACCTGTCGTTCACCGCAGTCTCCGACCTCGACCCCGAGGTCACCGAACAGGTGCTCACCGCCGTCCTCGGCACGATGACCTCCAGGCAACGGGCCGCATACGCCGGGCGGCTTGCGGAGTTCGCCTCGGAGCACCGGGTACGCCTGGAGCGGCTCTACGCGGAGTACGGGCCGGGCAGCACCATCGCGATCCACGGCCGTTACTCCCTCATCCACTCCCCGACCAGCATCGCCGCGCTGGAGCGCCTGCTCACGGCGCCGGCCGCGCTACGGGAGGAGTGGGACGCCGCGGAACTGCCGCCCGCGTGGCTGGACGGGCTGACGACGGCCTGGGGGTCACCGGCCTGACCTCCGACTGCCTCGACCGCGCTTTCGGAACGATCCGGACCGAGGGCGGGCCGACCCGCCGTTATCCTTTCAACTTCCCTAAAATGAACGCCACATGGGCCTGCGGGCGGGTGCGTCACAACACGGGGGGACAGAGCGCCTCGCGGCCTGCTTCGCGCCGGCCCAGGAAGGCGAACACCCGGCCCCGGAAGGCGTCGTGTGGAATCCGGGACCGGAGAACACCTGAGCGATGCCCCCTGTTCGCCTGCGCGTCACCGAACCGGCATCCGTGTCGGAGAGCATCTGTGTCCCTGGCTCAGGGAGGGAACGCAGGTGCGGCAGGGACGGATCAATCGGCTACGTCGGCTCGGTGCGGGGTTGGCGGCCCTGGCGGGGGCCGCGTCGCTGTCCGCGTGCGGTGGCGGGGCGGCCGGCGACGCCGGGCAGGCGGCCGCCAAAGCGCCCAGCGACATCGTCTGCGCGCGGCAGGGCCGCCTGGCGGCCTCGGGCTCGACGGCCCAGCAGAACGCGATGAAGCACTGGATGCGGGAGTACCAACAGGCGTGCCCCGGAGTGCAGATCCGCTACGTGGCCCTCGGTTCGGGTGGCGGTGTCGCCCAGTTCCTGCGCGGGGCGACGGTGCTGGCCGGCACGGACAGCGCGCTGAAGCCGGACGAGGTAGAGGCGTCCCGCCAGACCTGCCCCGGCGGCCGGGCCATCGACCTGCCCATGGTGGGCGGGCCGATCGCCGTCGGCTACAACGTCGACGGCGTGGACGACCTGGTCCTCGACGCGGCCACGCTCGCCAGGATCTTCGACTCGGAGATCAGCACGTGGGACGACCCGGAGATCCAGCGGCTGAACCCCGGCGTCGAGCTGCCCGCGACTCCGATCAGCGCGGTGCACCGCTCCGACGGTTCGGGCACCACGCAGAACTTCAACGCCTATCTGGGCGCCGCGGCGCCCGAGGAGTGGCCCTACGGGGCCGAGAAGGCGTGGCAGGCCAAGGGAGGCCATTCGGCGGCGGGTTCGGACGGTGTGGCCTCGCAGGTGTACACCACGGACGGCGCCATCGGATACCTCGAGTTGTCCTCCGCCGCGGCGGAGGGGATTGCCACGGTCAGGCTGGACACCGGTGCGCCGGAGCCGGTCGCCGTCTCGGCGAAGGCGGCGTCGGCGGGCATCGCCGCGGCCGAGGTGGGTGCCGGGGGCGGCAAGGACCTGACGGTGGAGTTCGACTACGCGACCGACGCCCCGGGGGCGTACCCGCTGGTCCAGGTCACCTACGAGGTCGTCTGCGACAGGGGCACGCCGGCCGAGGTGCTTCCGGCCCTCAAGTCCTTCCTCACCTACACGGCGGGCGAGGAGGGGCAGAACCACCTGGCGAAGCTGCACTACGCACCCTTGCCGCCGGCGCTGGCCGCCCGGGTGCGGGACGTGGTGGCGAGCCTGTCCTGACGGAGGGGTGCGGGCGCGCGACGTCGGTGCGACGGACGCGGGTCACTCGTCGAAGGGGTCCTCGGGCTCCGCGTCCGGGTCCGGCCACGCCTGGTCCTTGACGCGCTTGCCGACCACCGCCGCCGCCGCGAGCGCGCTGGCGAGGAAGGCCGCGGCGACGGTCCACGGCTGGTTGAACCGGTGGCCGGTGACGTGGTCGAGCGAGTACCGGCCGGGACCCGCGACGCCGATGGCCGCCGCGGTGAACCCGAGGAACGCCGGGTACTCGAAGCCGCCCGACTGCGCGAAGAAGCCGGCCGGCGCGTGCACGGAGACGGCGCCCGCCATGTTGCCCGCCGCCACGGCGCCGGCGGCGGGAGTCGCGAGCCCCAGCGCCAGCAGCACGCCTCCACCGGTCTCGGCGAGGCCGGCAGCGAGGGCGCTCCTCTTGGGCGGGTGGAAGCCCATGGCCTCCATCCCCTTGCTGGTGCCCGCCAGGCCGCCGCCCCCGAACCAGCCGAAGAGCTTCTGCGTGCCGTGGGCGACGAGCACGGTGCCGGTGCCGACGCGCAGGACGAAGAGCCCGACGTCGCGGCGGTTGAAGGTGGTCATGGCTGCTCCCGTCGGGGACGACATGGGCGACGCCACCCACTCTCGTCCCGCCGCGCGCCCGGACCGCTGCGTTGCTACGCCGTACGGGTGACAACCCGCGCGACCGGCCGGGCACTCCCGGCGGCCGGGGCGCCCGTTCCGGGCCACGCCCGCCGGCACCGCGAGGCAATGACTCCCGCCGCGCCCGACCCGACGTCCCGAGCCCGCGCCGCGGCCCCGGCCGGCACCCGCCACGCGCGCGGCACACGGACACCCGCCGGCACCGCCGGGCACACCCGCGCCCGCCGCGGCCGCGTGGCACGCCCGGGGCTCGCGAGCGGGGCTCGGTCGGCCGGTGGACCGGCTCGGGGAGGGCGTCCGTACCCGTCCCGTTCCGCGAACACGGTGCCCGCGGACCCCGGCTACCGGCGACCCGCCTCGGCTCCCCGTAGATGCTGCATGGCGTACGAGCTCCACGGACGCCAGCGGGCCGGGTCGGCGTCCGGCGGCAGCGGTGGGCCGTCGGGCAGCAGTACGTCCGGGTCGCCCAGTGCGAGCATACGGATGCGGGCGGCTGTCGCGGCATCGACGCCGGGGAGGCCGAGCAACCGGCGCTCGGTCTCCTCGCGGTCCGCGCCCGGGTCCAGCGTCAGGTCGCCGGAGGCGAGCGCGGTCGCCAGGGCACGCAGCGCCGGCGGACCCGCCTCAGTCAGGCTCTCGGCGCGCGGGAAGAGGCGGGTGAGGCCGCCGTTGGGGGCGCACAGCTCCTCTCCGTGGGCCGCCACGAGATCCGCGGCGGCTTCGCCGGCCACGATCCGGATCGCGGCCTCGTGCGGGTCCGCCGCGCCGGGCACCCGCAGGCCGGGGCGGGCCGCGACCAGCGGGGCGAGGACGGGGTCGGCGCCGAGGCGGTCCGCGACCGCGCGGGGGTCGGCGTCCAGGTCGAACAGGCGGCGCACGCGCTGCGTCGCGGTGGTCAGGTCGCGCAGGTCGGCGAGGTGCAGGCGGCACTCCAGCCAGCCACCGGGGCCCGGCCGTTCCGACACCTCGGCGACGGCGGCGCCGCCGGGCAGGCGCAGGGTGCGCCGGTAGCTGCGCGAGCCGTTCTCGCCGACGACTTCCTCGACGCCCGGGATCGCGCGGGCCGCCAGGTGGTCGACCATGTCGCGGGCGGCGTAGGGGCCCCGGTAGGCCAGCCGCAGCGGGACGCCCGCACCGCCGCCCGGAGCGTGGGTGGGCCCGGGGCGGGCCGAGCGCAGCTCGCTGGGGGTGGCCGCGTAGATCTCGCGCATGGTGTCGTTGAACTGCCGTACGCTCGCGAACCCGGCCGCGAAGGCGATCTCCGCGGCCTGCAGCGTGGTCGTCTGCAACAGGACGCGTGCGGTGTGACCGCGCTGCGCGCGGGCCAGCGCGATGGGCCCCGCGCCCAGCTCGGCATTGAGCTGGCGCTGCACCTGGCGGGCGCTGTAGCCGAGGCGGGTGGCGAGTCCCGCGACGCCCTCGCGGTCCACGACGCCGTCGCCGATGAGCCGCATGGCGCGGCCGACGACGTCCGCGCGGACGTTCCATTCGGCGGAGCCGGGCACGGCGTCGGGACGGCAGCGGCGGCAGGCGCGGTATCCGGCGCTCTGGGCGGCAGCGGCGGTGCGGTAGAAGGAGACGTTCTGGCGTTTGGGGGTGACCGCGGGGCAGCTGGGGCGGCAGTAGATGCCGGTGGTGGAGACGGCGAAGAAGAACACGCCGTCGAAACGGGCGTCGCGGCTGCTCACCGCCTGGTACCTGCTGTCCTCGGTCAGGGCCCCGGTGAGGAGGTCCTCGGACCGTGTCCGCGCCTCGGACCGTGTCCGCGCGGTGCGCCCGTCGGCCGTCCGGCTGCCGTCGATGGTCATAGGGCCAGTATCGGAGGCTCCGCGGTCCCCGGCTGGCGGAAATCGGACATGATACTGACGCCGACCGTGCCGCCGTCGCGGTCCACGTCGTCGGGTCGGCCCGGCTCGAGGCGGGCCGACCCGGTCGGGCACGACGGTGCCGTTCAGCGGCTGCCGGTACAGCAGCCGCCCGTCCTGTTCCACGGCGAGAACCGCGCGGGGCGGACGACCAGCGCCTTCGTCCCGGACGTGCCCTGGTCGACGGCGAGCGCTGGCCCCGAGGGCCGACGAGCCCGCCCGTTCCGCTGATGCGGCATCAACTCCTTGCTGATTCCGCCCACGGTGTGGTGGTTCGTCGCGCGGCGCACGTACAGCACGCCCGCCGCGTACGGCAGCGCCTGTGAGCAGGCGGAGGTCGCGGAGAACATCGTCTGACGCGCGACCGGTCGCGTTGCGCCGGAATGGCAGGGGTGACAACGATGTTGGGGCAAAAGGCGCTCTGTTGCCGGAGCCCGTGTCCTCCGTGTTGTGCGTACCGAAGGAGTGAGTGTGCCGTGGCCCTTTCCCGTCACGAGCGTGAGCAGTTCCTCGCCGAGCCCCATATCGCCGCACTCGCGGTCGACTCGGGCGACGGCGCACGGGCGCCGCTCACGGTGCCCATCTGGTACCAGTACGCCCCTGGCGGCGACATCTGGATCATGACGGGTCGCGACTCCCGCAAGGCCCGGCTGATCGCGGAGGCGGGGCGGTTCAGCCTCATGGTCGACCGGGTGGAGCCCACCGTCCGGTACGTGTCGGTCGAGGGCCCTGTCGTCGACACCGTGCCGGCCACGCGGGAGCAGCTCGTGGAGATCTCCGCCCGCTACCTTCCGGCCGAGAAGGTCGAGGGGTACGTCGACTTCGCCTGGAAGAGCCACGGCGACCAGGTGGTCGTCCACATGCGGCCGCAGCGCTGGGTGAGCTCGGACCTCGGCAACGTCTGAGCCGGTCTCCGGCCCCACGACGTGGTCGTCGGGCCGGCGGCGACGGGCCGACGCCCCCCGGACCGGGCCGGGCAGGAAGCAGGACAGGGGCGAGCCGCCCGACGGTCTCAGGCCGTCGGGCGGCTCGCTTTTTCTGGGCCACTTCCTGCCCTTGACGCCCTGCCCCCCTCCCTCCCCCTCAGCGGAGCCGAGGGGGACAAGGGTTTTCCCCGTATCGCGTTCACCTCAGCTTTTCCTACTGTCTGCCGCACCGGCAGATCCGCCCCCCTGACTCGCGAGCTCCACGCTCTCCTGTCAGGTGCATGCAGATCGGGCCTGCCGGTGCGGCCCCGAAGAGGGGGGCCGTCGTGCCGGCGGCGGCGCGCGGGCCACCCGGCCCAGGGAACCGCGGGAAGCAACCCCCACACCGCGACCTCGGTTCCCGCGCCGCCCGCTCGGCAGCAGAGACCGTCATTCGAGAGGAACACCTTGAACGGTTCCAGGCGGAGACTCATAGCCGTCGCGGCAGCGAGCGCCACACTCGCCGGCGTTGCCGCGACGACTTCCGTGGCGTTTGCCGCAACGCCAGCGAATCCCGCGCCGAAGCCCGCCCCGGCGTCGCAGGCGATGTCCACCCCTCCGGCCGCGCCGGTGGAGAAGGTCATCGTCACCTACAAGTCCCAGGCCGCCGAGGCCATCTCCAACACCGCGGCCAGGAGCGACGCGGCCGAGAAGGCCGAGAAGACCGGCGAGAGCCTGTCCTTCGAGCGCCGGCTCGCGGGCGGCTCGGCCCTGGTCGACCTCGGGGGCGAGGCGTCCGGGAAGGACCTGACCGAGGTCATGGACGCCTTCCGCGCCGACCCGCAGGTCGCCTCCGTGGAGGCGGACATCCGCGCCTACGCGATGGCCGTCACCCCCGACGACACCGAGTACGCCAAGCAGTGGGACCTCTTCGAGGCCACCGGCGGCATGAACGTGCCCGGCGCCTGGGACAAGACCACCGGCAGCGGCGTGACCGTCGCCGTCATCGACACCGGGTACGCGGCGCACACCGACCTCGCCGCGAACACCGTCGCCGGCTACGACTTCATCTCCAGCTCCACCGACGCCCGTGACGGCGGCGGCCGCGACAGCAACCCGAAGGACGAGGGCGACTGGAACGCCACCGACGGCGAGTGCGGCACCGGTTCGCGGGCGAGCAACTCCTCCTGGCACGGCACGCACGTCGCGGGCACCATCGCGGCGACGACGCACAACGCCAAGGGCGTCGCGGGCATCGCGTACGGCTCGAAGGTCCAGCACGTCCGTGTGCTCGGCAAGTGCGGCGGCTCCTCCTCGGACATCGCCGACGCCATCACCTGGGCCTCCGGCGGCTCCGTGCCGGGCATCCCGGCCAACGCCACCCCGGCGAAGGTCATCAACCTGAGCCTCGGCGGCGCCAGCAGCACCTGCCCGAGCATCTACCAGAACGCCATCAACGGCGCCGTCTCCCGCGGCACCACCGTGGTCGTCGCGGCGGGCAACAGCAACACCAACGCCTCCGGCTTCACGCCCGCCAACTGCGCGAACATCATCAACGTGGCGTCCTCCAGCCGCGAGGGCAACCGGTCGTTCTACTCCAACTACGGCACCATCGTCGACGTCTCCGCGCCCGGCGGCGAGACCCGCCGCGCCACGGACACCCCCGGCACGGTGACGACCCCGGAGAACGGCATCCTCTCGACGCTCAACTCGGGCGCCACCATCCAGTCGACCGAGAACTACAAGCCCTACCAGGGCACGTCGATGGCCGCCCCGCACATCGCCGGCCTCGCCGCGCTGCTGGAGTCCGCCAAGCCCACGCTGACCCCGGCCGACATCGAGTCCGCCATCAAGGCGAACGCCCGGCCGCTGCCCGGCACGTGCACGGGCGGCTGCGGCGCCGGCATCGCGGACGCGACGAAGACGGTGAACGCCGTCTCGGGCACCACCCCCGGCGGTTCGGTCTACAGCAACACGAACGACGTGACGATCGCGGACAACTCGACCGTCACGTCGTCGATCGCGGTCACGGACCGCACCGGCAACGCCCCCGCCGCCCTCAAGGTCGACGTGGACATCAAGCACACCTGGCGCGGCGACCTGGTGATCGACCTGATCGCCCCGGACGGCACCGTGCGCAACCTCAAGACGTCCTCCGGCTCGGACAGCGCCGACAATGTCCTCGCGACGTACACCGTCGACGCCTCCACCGAGGTCGCGAACGGCACCTGGAAGCTCCAGGTCCGCGATGTGGCCTCGGGAGACACCGGCTACATCGACTCCTGGAGCCTCACCTTCTGATCCCCGGGACCGACGTATCACCGCAGGTCACGGCGCGTTCCCGGCTTCCGCCGGGGGCGCGCCGTCCGGCTGTGCAAGTCCAGACCTGTCCGTATGCCGGACGACGACCCTGGACTGAGGGGACCGGCTTCGTATCCTCTGCTCGAACGGGCAGGGGGCCCGCGCACGCCGGAGGGTGGTGGTGGGCTCATGACATCGGCCGCGTACCGCGCCGAGCCCGTCGGCCGCGCCGAACTCCTCGCCCGCCTCGACCGCGTACTGCGCACCGGCGGCCGTGCCCTGCTCACCGGTCCCCCGGGAGTCGGCAAGACCGAGGTCGCCCTGTCCGTCGCCGCGCGCGCCGAGGCGCGGGGCGAGACGGTGCTCTGGCTGGCCGCGCTGCCCGCAGACCGCGGCATCCCGGGTGCGGCCGCCGCCGCGCTCATCGCCTCCGTCGCGGCGGCCGCCCTGCCCGCGCAGGGTCCGGCCGAGGGGGACGTCCTCGCGGGCCTGCCCGGCCCGCAGCGCGCCGCCGTCGCCATGCTGTGCCGTGAGGCGCCGATGGCGGACGGCGGCTGGGACCCGGTCGCCCTGCGCCTGGCCCTCGCCCGCATCCTGCGCACCCTGGCCGCGCGCGGGCCCGCCCTCCTGGTGCTCGACGGCGTCCAGTGCATCGACCCGGCGAGCGCCGACCTGCTGCGGTTCGCGCTCCGTCTCGCGCCGCCCGAACTGCGGGCGGTCGCCGTCGACACCCCGGCCGCGCACGGCACGGGCGGCGACCCGACAGGGCGGACCGCGCCGGAAGCGACGGCGGAGCCGCTCTGGGAGCCGTCCGAGGCCGACGTGCTGAACGTGCCTCCCCTGCAGGCCGACGAGATCGCCGAACTCCTCATCCACCACCGGCTGCCCGCCCGCATGGCGGGCCGCATCCACAAGGCCAGCGGCGGCAACCCGCGGCTCGCGCTGGCCGTCGGCCGCTCCCTCGCGGACGCACGCACGCCTGTGCACCACGCCGAGTCCCTCTCGCTGTCGGGCCGCGCCCGGGACCTCGCCCGCGCGCTGCTCGGCGCCGTCCCGCCCGACGTCCGTACGACCCTCCTGCTCGCGGCGCTCGCCCTGCGGCCGACCGCCTCGCTGATCCGCCGGGCCGGGCGGCCCACCGCCGAGGCGGATCTGGCGGCAGCCGAACGCGCGTCGTTGATCCGGCTCACGGAGGACGGCACGGTCGCCTTCTCCGCCGGCGTGCTGCCGTCGACCCTGGTGCACGACGCCTGTTGGACCGAGCGCAGTGCGGGCCACGCCGCGCTCGCCGAGGTCGTCGACGACCCCGTCGAGGCCGTACGGCACCGGGCGCTGGCCACCGACATCCCCGACGAGGGGCTGGCCGCGGAGGTGTCGGACGCCGCCGAGACGGCCCGGCGGCGCGGCAACAGCACGCTCGCCGCGGAACTCGCGCTGCTCGCCGCCGAGTCCACCCCGGGCCTGCACGGCCCGCAGCGCATCGCGCGGCTCGTGGACGCGGCGGAGGAGGCGGCCCGCGCGGCCCGCGCCGATCTGGCGATGCGCGCGGCGACGGACCTGCTGGCACGGGACGCTTCCGCGGCCGACCGGGTGCGGGCCCGGCTCGCGGTGCTGGACACCGCCGGACAGGGGCTGACGGGCCTCGACGAGATCTACGTCCACGCCATGGAGGACTCCGAGGGCGACACGGCGCTGCGGGCCGCCGTACAGCTGCGGCTGGCGGTCAAGTACGTGCTGGCGGACGGCGATCCGGTGCGTTCACGCGCGGCGGCCGTGGAGTCGGCGGCGCTCGCCGCGTCGGTGAACGACCGGGGCACGGCGGCCCGGGCACTGACGGTGCAGGCACGCATGGACCGGGTGCTCGGATCACCGGACGCGGAGCGTGTGCTCGCCGAGGCGCGCGCCCTCGAAAGGGTGGAGCGCCCGCTCGGCATCAGCAACGCCGCCCAGATTCTGACCATCCGCCATGCGATGTTCGACGACCGCCTCACCGAGGCCCGCGACCAGCTGGGGGCGCTGCTGCCGCTCGTCGAGCGCCGCGGTTCGGTCGAGGACGCCATCGAGCTGTTCCGGACGCTCGCCGAGATCGAGGCGAGGCGGGGCCAGTGTGCCGCCGCCCTCGCGCACGCCGGACGGTCACTGGCCCTGACGCTGGAGGCCGGGCTCTCGCCGGGACCCGCCTGGTACGCGCTGGCCCTCGCCGAGACGGCCGGCGGGAGCTTCGCGCGTGCGGCGAGCTACGCGCGGCGCAGCGCGCAGGCGTCGGAGGAGGAGGGCGACCACGTATTCCTCTCCCGCAGCCTCTACGCGCTCGGCCGGGTCCAGTTGCTCGCCGGCGACGTCGCCACCGCGCTGGAGACCCTGCGCCGCGTGCAGGCGGGCGAACGCGCCCAGGCGACCGTCGATCCGTCGATGCTGCGCTGGCACGAGGAACTGGCCGAGGCCCTGGTCGCGGTCGACTCCCTGGACGAGGCGGCGGCGCTGCTCGCGGACGTCCGCCCAGTGGCCGAACGTCTCGGCCGCACCACGGTCCTGCTCGGCTGCGACCGGGCACATGCCGTGCACCTCGCCGCCGGCGGCTGCCCGGACGAGGCGGCGACGCTGCTGACGGAGGTCGCCGAACGGTACGGCGCGGCGGGCCTTGTGCTGGAGCGCGGCCGGGCACTGATCACACTGGCCCGTGTCGAGCGCCGCCGCCGCAGGCGGTCGGCGGCCGCGAGCGCGTTGCAGGCGGCGGCCGCGGTCTTCGAACGGGCGGGTGCCGCACCGTGGCTGGCGCTGGCGACGGAAAGCCCGACGGCCCCGGCGGAGCCGGTCCCTGCCGCACGGAGCGGCGCCCTGTCGGCCCTGACGGACGCGGAGCTGCGGCTGGCGCGGCTGGTGGGCCAGGGAGCGAGCAACCAGGAGGCGGCGGCGAAGCTGTACCTGAGCGTGAAGACGGTCGAGGCGAGGCTGACCCGCATCTACCAGAAACTGGACGTCCGCTCCCGAGCGCAACTGGCGACGGCGCTGAACAGCTGACTGCTACGTGGCGGGGCTTGAGGCGGCCCCGGCCGCCGCGGGGACGAACGACACCCGGAACATCCTGGGCCACCACTTGCCCGTCAGCAGGAACTGCTCGGTCCCCGGTACCGCAGCGATGCCGTTCAGGACGTCCGTGTGCCGTCTCTCTGCTTTGCTGAGCAGTGGCGGTACGTCGATGTCACCGGTCACGTCGCCCGAGTCGGCGTCGACGCGTACGATCCGGTCGGTGGGCCAGACGTTCGCGTACACGATGTCGCCGACGCATTCCAGCTCGTTCAGCCGCCCCACAGGCCGTCCGTCGGCGGTGACGGCGACCTCGCCCCGTTTCTCGAGAGTGCGGGTGTCCCGGAAGACGAGCCGGGAGGTGCCGTCGGTCGTCACGAGCCGACCGCGGTGTCGCTGGTGGCACACCCCCCAGCCTTCCCCGTCGTACGGCACCCGGCGCAGTTCGGCCAGCGTTCTGGCGTCCCGCTCGATGGCGATGCCGTTGCGCCAGGTGAGCTGCCAGAGCTTCGGTCCCACGACGGTGATTCCCTCGGCGAACAACGGCGAGGGCAGTTCGGCGCGCTGCGCCGGCGGGGCGCCGGGCCGGCCCGCTCTGAGCGTCGAGCGGCCGGCCAGGCCGGTGCTCTCGTAGAGCATGCCGTGGGCCATCTCCAGGCCCTGGGTGAAAGCCGTCGGATCATGAGGCAGGGTCTCGACGACCCGGACCGTCAACGGCTCGACCCGTGCCGCTGACTGCCCCGGCGTGCCCCGTCCGCGATCCGCGGCTCCGTCGCCCGTGTCGCACGAGCCGACGAGCATCCCGCCGACCAGAGCGACGGTCGCCACGGGGACCACGAACGCAAGCCGCATGGCTGCACACTGGCACACGGTCCGGCGGGATCGGGCGTGCCCGCGGTACCGGACCGCGACGGTCGTCCCAATGGCGCAGCCGCCCGGGTACCGGCGCGGCGCGCGGCTCGAGGTGGCACGCCGGCCCGGCACCTCCGGAAAACGGCCAGGTCCGGCGACGCCCCCGTGGGGCATCGCCGGACCTGGCACGACGGCATGCGCCGGAGTGGCTGTCCGGTTCTACGAACGCCTCTTGGCCGACGCCTCCATCGTGTGACCGTTGGCGGACGATCCACTGCGAGGAGCCGCAGACGTCAGGCGCGTCGACAGGAGCGCCGAAAGGCGACCTGTGGTCTCGGGCTTTGGCTGGTACCGGTACGCGTAGTTGTGCTCACCGTCGCCTCGTGCCGGAGCCGCGTTCAGGACGGCTCCCAGTACAGGCACGTTGACACGGTCGAGAATGTGCAGGGCGTCGAGGATCTGGCCCTTGCTCGTCCGTCCGGCACGTGCGACGAGCAGGTAACCGTCGACGGCTTGCGCCATCGCCGGGGTGTCGGCGAACGGAAGCACGGGAGGGGTGTCCACGACGATGTGGTCGAAGTCCTGGGCGAGATCCTGCAGCACGGCCGCGAACTGGGCACTGCCGAGGATCCGGGTCGGGTTCGGCGGAATCGTCCCACTGGTGAGCACCGAGAAGGACCCTGTCGACTGCAGCACCTCACGCACCTGGGCCTTGCCCACCAGAGCAGTGGTCAGCCCGGCGTCCCTGACCAGTCCGAGGGCCGAGTGGACGGATGGACGGCGCAGGTCGCAGTCGATGAGGCATACCCTGGCCCCTTCCTCGGCGAGTGTGGCGGCCAGGTTGACCGACACGCTGCTCTTGCCCTCACGTGGCAGCGGGCTGGTGACAGCGATGATCTTCGGTCGTTTGCCCACTTCGGCGAACTGGAGATTGACCCGCAGCTTCCGGAAGCCCTCCACACGGGGACTGTGCGTGTCGTCGCGCAGGGAGACCGGGCGCCGTGAGGCTCGCGAGTCGTGCACGATGCTCGACAGCACAGGTGGCCCACCAGCGGCCGCCAGGCACTCGGCCAGGGCCTTGGAGTCCCGCATCGACGTGTCCACGGTCTCCAGCGCGACGCCGATTGCCAGCCCGAGTACGAGGCCCACGGCCAGGCCCAGTGCGACGTTGAGCGTGGTCTGCGGCGACGAGGGTGCATTCGGCACGGCCGCGGGCTCGATGACGGTGAGCCGCACCGGTGACTCGGCCATGTCCCCGTCGGGACTCTCCAGCTCCCTGATCACCCAGGCGAACCGGTCGGCGACGGCGTTGCTGATCCGGGCGGCTCGTGCCGCGTGGGTGTCGGTGACGGTCAGACGGACCAGCACCGTGTTGATCGGCGCCTCGGCCGAGATCCGCGAGCCCAGTTCGCTCGGCGTCATGTTCAGCTTGAGGGATTTCACGACCGGTGCGGTCACCTCTGGGCTGGCCACGATGTCGGCGTAGGACTGAACTCTGGCCTGGGTGAAGGCGTTTCCCTGGTTGAGCTGGGACGTGTCGTCGCCCCCGCGGATGGTGGCGAAGAGCGTGGTCGTCGCCCGGTACTCCGGAGTGACAACGATACTCCCGAGGACGCCTGCCGCCGTTCCCAGCAAGGCCATGAGGACAATGACGCCCCATCGGCGGGAAAGGACTCGTAGGTACTGATGCAAATCCAAGATCTTCCCCGATCGGAGCGAGTAATTGGTCAGTCACCTTAGGGTCAGCGCCGAGAATTTCCGGAGCACGGCATGCGTGTTCGGCCACTCGGTACCGTCAGCACTCCTCGGCGGAGTGCGTCGGCGCCTTTTCAGAGGCGCTCGGCAGCGCCTGAACGGCAGCGGTTGCAGGCGTCGAACACGTAAGGGGCGACACGCTCCACCATTGCGTAGTCGAAGGCGTCGTGATCGGTGGCGACGACCACCGCGTCGGCCGACGCGACCTGCTCCTCGGTGAGTTCCACACACAGAATGTCCTGGGGCAGCTGCGACGGATCGACATGCGGTTCCACCGCGAGGACGTGTGCACCGAGTTTCTGGAGGCCCTGGGCGACGGCAAGGGACGGGGATTCCCGGATGTCGCCCGTGTTCCTCTTGTAGGCGAGCCCGAGGACCAGGATCTGACTGCCGTTGACCGGCTTGCGCCGCGTGTTGAGTCCTCGTGCCACCCGGAGAACCACATGGTCGGGCATGTGGCTGTTGATGTCGTTGGCGAGTGACACGAAGCGGAAATCGTGCTGCAGCGCCTGTTTGACCTGCCACGAAAGATACGAAGGGTCGATGGGAAGGCAGTGACCGCCGACTCCGGGCCCGGGCAGAAAGCGCATGAATCCGAAAGGCTTGGTCGACGCCGCGTCGATCACTTCCCAGATGTCGATGCCGAGCGGCCTGCAGAACATCGCGAGCTCATTGACCAGAGCGATGTTCACATGACGGAACGTGTTTTCCAGGAGCTTTGTCAGCTCCGCGGTGCGTGGCGAACTCACCGGGACGGTGCGGTCCACCACATCGTTGTAGAAGTCCTGGACATGCCGCAGGGAGACGTCATCGATGCCGGAGACCACCTTGGGTGTGTTCTCCAGTCGCCAGGTCGGGTTTCCCGGGTCGATCCGTTCCGGGCTGTATCCCAGGAAGAAGTCCTCGCCGGCCCGGAGTCCGCTGTGCGCCTCCAGAAGCGGGCGCACGACGTGTTCGGTCGTGCACGGGTACGTGGTGGACTCGAGGATGACCGTGGCGTTCGCCCGGACGTGCGGGGCGACTGCCTCTGCGGCGCTCTCGACGAAGCTCAGGTCGGGCGCGCCGTTCTTCAGCGGCGTGGGCACCGTGATGACACACACGTCGAAGCCCGCGGCATCCGCATAGTCGGTGCTGAGGAGGTAGCGGCCCGAGTTCAGGGCGGCCAGGAGACGGGAGGACGTGACGTCCTCGGCGAAGGATTCACCGGCCGCCAGGCGCTTGACGCGCATCTCGTCCAGGTCGAGACCCACGACGTCGTGCCCGGCCTCGACCACACGCATGGCGAGTGGCAGGCCCACGTACCCCTGGCCGACGACGACCACCCTTTTCACTGACACCGACACGTCCGACTCTCCTCTCGCCCGCCCTGCCGAATGCTGCGATGGAATACGCGCCATGTATGCCAGGCTCACGCCGCCGTGTTCTGCAGAGTGACACCGCTTCAGGCAAACAGAGTCATATTTTCCTCTGAGCGACGGGGCAAGTGGACTAACCGATGTATCAATTCACGCTGTTCGTACTGTTCCGGGCTATCGTTGCCCTGCGTCGCCGGTGGACATGACCCTGGCAATGCCCCACCCACAGACATGGAGTGACGGCGTGACGGACCATCCGAAGTACCTGGTTACTGGAGGAGCCGGATTCATCGGCTCCCATCTCGTCGATGCACTGCTGGCCCGTGGCGAGCCGGTCGTCGCACTCGACGATCTCAGCACTGGACGCCTGCAGAACCTTGCCGGCGCACGCAATCACGGACACTTCCAGTTCATCCACGGCTCCGTGCTGGATGCGCCGCTGGTCGAAAAGCTGGTAGGTGAATGCGACCGGGTCGTTCACTTGGCCGCAGCAGTTGGGGTGAAGCTCATCATGGAGCAGCCGCTGAGGTCCTTCACCATCAACACCAAGGGAACTGAAACGGTCATCGAAGCGGCGTACCGCCACGGCAGGCCGGTCGTTCTTGCCAGCACATCGGAGATCTACGGCAAGAACTCCTCGGGGCCGCTGACCGAGATGTCCGACCGTATTCTGGGAAGTCCCTCCATTCCGCGATGGTCCTACAGCACGGCCAAGGCGGTGGACGAGATCCTCGCCGAGCTGTACCGCCGCGAGTACGGACTGCGTTCGACGATTGTGCGCTTCTTCAACACCGTCGGCCCCCGGCAGAGCCCGGCCTACGGCATGGTGATTCCGAGATTCGCCCGACAGGCGGTACAGGGGGAACCGCTCACGGTGTACGGCACCGGCCGGCAGAGTCGCTGCTTCCTCCATGTCACCGACGTGGTCGCGGCACTTCTCGCGCTGATCGACCGTCCGGAGGCCGAGGGAGAAACGTTCAACATCGGAAGCGACGAGGAAATCAGCATCCTCGATCTCGCCGCACGCATCATCACGTGCGCGAAGAGCCCCTCGACCGTCGAGCGAGTGTCCTACAACGAGGCGTACGGACCGGGATTCGAGGACATGGACCGCCGGGTCCCGGACACGACGAAACTGAGGGCCCTCACCGGCTGGCAACCACGGCGGACCCTCGACGACATCCTCGCGGACGCCGTGGCGGACGCCCGCGGCGAAACGCTGCAGCAGGAGCCCGGTGCCGCGTCCGGTCGCACGGGCGAAGGTCACACCGGCGACACCGACGGCCGAACGAAGGCGGCACGTCCATGCCCAGTCTGAGTCTGTGGACGGTGACGGCACTCGCGGCACTGTGGGCCCTGGCCGCCGCCGCTCTGCTGACCGAGCCCCTGCGTCTCCTCGCTGTACGGCGCGGATACACCGACCAGCCCGCGGCTCGCAAAGTGCATGTCTCCCCCACGCCCTATCTGGGCGGCATGGCCGTCGCAGTGGCAACTGCGGGATCCGCGAGTCTCGTGATGTTCGCCGTGGGCAGGAGTGACTCCACCCTCGGCGTCGTGCTCGGATGTGCCTCGGTGATCGCCGTGCTCGGCCTCGTCGACGACCTGCGTCCGCTCAGTATCCGGGTGCGGCTCTCCGTCGAGGCGGCCGCGGCGCTCGTGGTCGTCACGTGGTGCGGCCATCCCGTGCTCTTCGGCACGTGGCTCGACACGCTCCTCGCCGTGCTGTGGATCCTGTTCACCACCAATGCGTTCAATCTGCTGGACAACATGGACGGCGTGGTGTCCACGGTGACCGCGGTCATCGCGGCATGCCTCTGCTGCGCGGCGCTGTCCGCCGGGTTGCTCGGCACCGCCGCGATCACCGCCGCCCTGGCCGGGGCCTGCGCCGGGTTCCTCTTCCACAACTGGCACCCGGCGCGCATCTTCCTCGGTGACGCGGGCGCTCTCTTCGTCGGATTCCTGGTGTCGTCCGTGAGCATGACCCTGCACAGGGACAGCACCGCGCTCTCCGGGTACGGCAGTCTGCTGCTCATCACGCTGGTGGTCACCGCGGACACCGGACTGGTCATGGTGGCGCGGCGCAGGGAGGGGCGGCCTGTGCTGCAGGGCGGCAAGGACCACATCGCGCACCGGCTCCGGCAGCTCGGGCTGACGGTTCGTCAGGTGACCGTGGCCCTCGGAGGCTTCGCGGCGATCACGAGCCTGACGGCCGTCCTGGTCATGCTCAAGGCCGTCCCCCAGCCGGTCGTGCTGATCAGTGTGGTCGCGGTGACCGCCGTCGTCTGGCTCCGGCTTCTGCGAGTCCCCGTGTACAGCGCGATTCCGACGAAGAGCACCGAGAGCAGCCACAGCGAGGCGGCGTGACCACCACGTTGCACAGCGCGCCGTGAACTCGCGTCCCGCCGTGTCGATGGGGACGCCGATGTCCGCCGGCGCCTCTGCCGGCTCGGCCGGCGGGAGCGGTCCAGCCACTCTTCCCAGTGGTTGGACCGCTCCCGGCTCCAGCGCTGAACGAGCAGGTCATCGGCATCGACCGTCAGCCCACGTCGACCGAAACGGTCTCCGCGGGCTGCCGCACCGCATAGTCGGGGAGGGTACGGAACCAGCTCACCGTCCTCGCGAGTCCCTCCTCCAGAGGCACCTGGAGGACATCGGGGAAGAGTTCGCGCAGCAGGTCGCCCGCCGCCTGGGAATCGCGGACGTCCCCCGCCCTCGGCTGTTCATGCCGGATGTCGGCCGGCAGTCCGGTGATGTCCATGAGCTCCCGGACGAGGTCGAGGACGGTGACCCGGGTGCCGAGTGCGAGGTTCACCGGACGGTCGCACGAGACCTTGTGCATCACCGCGTCGGCCAGCACCCGGACCACGGTGCCGACATAGGTGAAGTCCCGGGTCTGCAGTCCGTCGCCGAAGATCCGTACGGGTGTGCCGCGCAGCATGGCGTCGATGAAGGCCGGGACCACGGCGGCGTACGCATGGCCGGCCGGCTGCAACGGCCCGTAGACGTTGAAGAAGCGGAATGCCAGAGTGGGCAGGCCGAACGAGGCTCCGTAAGCGAGGACGTACGCCTCGGTGGCGAGCTTGCTCGCGGCGTAGGGGCTCAGTGGCCGGGTCGCCAGATCCTCGTGCTTCGGCAGGACGGCGGTGGCTCCGTAGACCGAGGAGGACGAGGCGGCGACCACGGCGACGCCCGCGCGCCGGCATGCCTCCAGGACGGTGACCGTGCCGGTCGCGTTGATGTGATGACTGGCGAACGGGTCGGCCAGCGAGCGCGGCACGGACGGGCGCGCCGCGAGATGCACGACGGCGTCCATGCCGGGCACGACGCTGTCGAGGAGTCCGGCGTCGAGGATGCTGCCCTCGACCAGTTCCACGTCGGTTCCCGCGAGGTTGGCCGGGGAGCCCGTGCTCAGGTCGTCCAGGGCGATGACCTTGCCCACGTTCGGACGTGACACGAGCTCGCGGCACAGGTTGGCGCCGATGAACCCGGCACCTCCGGTAATCAGGACGTTCACTGTGCTCACCTTTCGGACGAGGGTGCGGTCCACCAGCCGCGGGCGACGGCGATGGAGGTGTAGAGGGCCTGTGTGTCGGCCACCAGGCGCTCTTCGCCGAAGCGCCGGGTGGCGAACGCTCGCGCCTGCGCCCCCATCTCCCGGCGCCGCTGCGGGTTGCGCAGAAGAGTCAGCGTGTGGCGTGCGAGGTCGGTGGTCCTTGGCGCAGCCAGGAATCCTGTCGTTCCGTCCTGTACGACCTCCGCGACACTGCCGACGTCGGTGGCCACGGTCGGCAGCCCGGCGAGACCCGCCTCGATCAGACTCACCGGCATGCCTTCGTTGTCCGACGTCAGCAGCACCATGTCGGCGGCGGCGTACACGGTCTCGACGTCCGCGCGCCA
Source organism: Streptomyces sp. 5K101 (assembly GCF_046506645.1). Lineage (NCBI taxonomy): Bacteria > Bacillati > Actinomycetota > Actinomycetes > Kitasatosporales > Streptomycetaceae > Streptomyces > Streptomyces sp. 5K101. Next base: position 98,763 of record NZ_JBKFFO010000012.1, read on the forward strand.
GCCCAGCTGATGCAGCGAGTCGCCGAGTTCGGCGACGGCGTCCGGATCCGGGTGGAGGTCTCCCGCTCCGCACACAACGAAGCGGGCTTCCGGTACGGCGCGGTGCACCTCGCGGGCGACGGCGAGGAGACGGTCGGGACGCTTGATCGCGGTGATGCGCCCGACGTACGCGACCACCGGGCACCCCTGCGGGAGTCCCAGCATGCTCCTGGCCTTCGCGGGGTCGGGCGCGGGGGCGAGACTGGTGCCGGGCGGAACCACCGTGTACTGAGCGGCCCTTCCGATACCCGCGGCGACGAGATCGTCACGTACCCGCCCGCCCACGGCGACCAGACGGTCCGTGAGGGCCGCGAGCCCGCGTTCGGCGGCCACCACGGCCTTGGTCTTCGCCGGGGAGAAATAGCCGTGCAGGAGATGGCCGTGAAAGGTGTGCACTCGTGAGGGCACCCGGGCCAGCACGGCGGCGGTCCGGCCGAGCGCGCCGGCTTTCGCCGTGTGCGTATGGACGATGTGGGGACGGAACCGACGCATGGCCGTGACGAGTTCGGCGAGGCAGCGTGCGTCGTCCGAGGGGCGCACGGCACGCCCCAGGCCGTTGATCCGGTGTACCGGCAGGTCGGGTGCCCGCTGGTCCAAGTGGTCCGCCTCGTCCGGCCCCACGTGTCCGGTGACCAGACGATGGTCGAACCGCTCGGGATCCATGCCACGCATCAGTGCCGACACCTGGACGGCCGGACCACCGATGTTCATTCGCGCGATCACTCGCATCACGCGCAGGCGAGGAATTCCGGAACCGCTGGTTTGCTGCATGGCGGTCGACATGTACCGATATTAGGCGGAGCACAGTCGACTGTCCGTCAAGCGCCCGGGAAACCCGCGTGGCGGCCTCGGCACACCAGGTCACGCCGGATATAAACAGCACAGACCCAGCCGGGTCTTCTCATTCAGGTGACGGATGACGGCAAATGCGCTGCCATTTGCGTCGGAAGTAGGGGCCCATGCCGACTACCGTGCGGGAAATGCTCAGACTGATCTGGAACCACCCGGCCAACCGGGGCCACCGCCCCGGGGCATACGCGCGCATGACGCTCTGGCAGGCGCACAAACGCCTGGTGGCGAGGCCCTTCGACCTGAAGGTCTACGACGACATGCGGTTCCGGGCCCACCCTGACAGCACTCAGGTGGGCCGCTTGCTCTATTACGGCGGCCTGCCGGACTTCGAGGCCATGACCTTCATGAAGCGCTATCTGCGTCCCGGTGACGGTTTCATCGACGGAGGCGCCAACGAGGGAATCTTCACTCTTCTGGCGGCCAAACTCGTATCGCCCCGGGGCGAGGTGCACGCATTTGAGGCTCACCCGGTCTACGTGAAGAGGCTGCGTGCGAACGTGGAAAAGAATCGGCTGAGTTGCGTGTCGGTGCACGAATTGGCGGTCGGAGAGACTCCCGGCACGCTGCCCTTCGTGCTGCGCGGGACCGGTTCCCGGATCCGGACCCCGGAGGACGTCGGCGAGGTCGTGTCCGCGCGGGTCGTACGCATCGACGAGACGTTGCCGGACCGCTCCTGGGCCATGGGCAAGCTCGACATCGAGGGCGCCGAGCACCGCGGTTTGCGCGGCGCGGAGAAGCTGCTGTCCCGTGCCGAGCCGCCGGTGTGGTTCCTCGAACTCGTCGACCCCTTCCTCGCACGGTTCGGCTCGTCGGTCCATGAGGTGCGCCAATGGCTCGGGGACCACGGATACGACTTCATGTACTACGAGCCCCGGATGAACCGGCTCGTGCCCGGCCGGCCGGCAAGTGGGCCGGACGTCTTCGCGGTGTCGCGGGAACGCCTCGCCGAGGTCGAGGCCCGGCTGCGCGAGAGCCGTGAACGGCAAGCCGGCCCGTCCACGTCCCGGGCGAGCAGGCACGGCGCACGAAAGGCGGCACGGTGACGGCGGTCCGGATCTGCGAGGTCATCAAGACACTCGACGTCGGTGGCGCCGAGGTGCTTCTGGTGGAACGACTTCGTCGCGCCCCCCGCGACGAGCGGCACTACACCGTTGTCTTCCTCCACGCCTCAACCGAGACACTGGCCAACGAGTTGCGTGACTGCGGCGTGAACGTCGTCGATCTGCAAGCCTGCCCGCAGTGGTTGCGCTACGCCAAGTTGGTGCGCGTCGTGCGAAAGCAGTCCCCCGACATCGTCAACGTCCACTCCCCCGCGCCGGCGGCGGTGCTGCGCCCCTTCCTGTACCTGATGCGTCGCCGACCGTTCCTGGTCTCCACGGTGCATCAGGTCTGGTACCGCCCGCTCACGATGCTGCTCGACCGGTCGACCCGCTGGCTGGACGACGTCACGGTGGCCGTGTCGCCACAGGTGGCGACCGCTCGTACGGTGCGTGGAGCACGTCAGGTGCGGACGCGGATCCACGGCGTAGACGTCGGCGTCCAGCGCTCATGGGCCCAGCGGGCGCAGCAGGTGAGGTCGGAGTTCGACATCCCGTTGGACGCCTTCGTGTTCGCGTGTGTGGCCAACCTCAATGCGAAGAAGAATCATGCACTGCTGCTCGAAGCGGCTGAGCAGGTGCTCGCCGAGCGCGATGATGCTCTTTTCGTCCTGGCCGGGGACGGGCCCCTGCGGGAGCAGGTGCTCGCCGAGATCGGTCGGCGTGGGCTGAGGGACCGCGTTCGGTTCCTGGGTGCCGTTGAGGGTGCCAATCGCCTGGTGGCTGCTGCGGATGCGCTGGTGCTGGCCTCCACGTACGAAGGCCTGCCCGTGGTGATCATGGAGGCGATCGCGGCCGGCGTGCCGGTGGTGTCCACGGCGGTCGGCGGTGTGCCCGACCTGGTGCGCGACGGCGACAACGGCATCCTCGTGCCGCACGGCTCGCCGCAGCGGCTGGCCGATGGCATGCTGCGGGCCATGCATCCCGACGTGCATGCGAAGCTCGCCGCCGGAGCACGCGCCGGTGCCGAGGCGGTGGACGTGAAGGCGACAGCGGCGTGGTTCGACGAGCTGTACGGCGTCGCCACGACGGGCGGTGTGCGCGATTAGTGGAGGGCGATCTCATGGAAATGCGTACGGGCGTGGTGCTCGACGGCGACTCTCCCTCCGGCACGCCGCGCGTGCCGGAATTCCGTGTGCTCACCGTGTGCACCGCCAATCTCTACCGCTCCCCGCTCGCCGAATGCCTGCTGAGGCAGCGGCTGGCCGCGGTGCGGGAGGCGATCCATCTCAGCAGCGCCGGCACACGGGCCGTCCCCGGCACGCCGATGGAGGCCGCGGCCGCTTCCGCGGTCGTCGCACGGGGCGGGAGCCCGTCGCAGACGGGTGCCCGCCGACTGACGGCCGGACTTGTCGAACGTGCGGATCTGGTACTCGGGGTGGCAACGGAGCATCGTGAGGCGGCCGTACGCCTGGCACCTGTCCGAGCCCTGTCCCGGGCCTTCAGCCTGCGCGAGTTCGCCCGGCTGGTGAGGGCGGAGGACGGCGCGGACGTGGTGGATCCGGCCGCCAGGTTCGCCGCTCTCGTCGCGGGGGCCGCTGCGCGGCGCGGTGCGGCCCCGGCGGACGGAGTCGATGACGACGTGGCCGACCCGCTCGGGGGCAGTGAGGCAGTGGCGCGGGAGTGCGTGCAGCGCATCGAGGAGTCGGTGGCACGAATCGCCGTGGCAATGGGCGTCGGTTGAGGGGCGTCCAGCCACAGGGGCACACTCTCGGCCGTTCAGGCGGCACAGGCCGGTGCGGGCTTGCACCGACAGCCCGTCGAACCCCTTCGCGTCCCTCGGGTAACCGCACTCCACGGCGGCCCTCAGCGCACTGCCTGGGCCCTGACCCCGTTCAGGCTCTTTCTCTCTCTCCTGGGTCACCTGCGACATCGTGGTTCCCGTCACTGCTTTCGGCCGGATCGCCGATCATTCCGATGTACTTGTCGCCATAAGCGAAAACACGGAACTCGGTATCGCACTGTGCCACATGGTCACGGAAGAACAGGTTGTCGTTGATGTCATCCATGACGACGACCGCGTTCGGCGCGAGATGGCCGGCCACGCGCCGCATGAACCACTCTCTTCCGGCTCGGCTCTTGTCGGAGTCATAGTGCGCCAGATCCACCGTGACACCCGGAAGGAGAATCTCTTCCAGGTTCCGTCGATCGCCCTTCAACAGCAGAGTCCACGGCCCCTTGACTTCCTCCGGCACGAGATATCCCACATACCGCTCCGGATGAGGGATCCGAAAGTACGGGAAGTCGCTCGAGTAGAGATGGCCGTACCCGTTGGCACGGATCCCGCCAAGGAAGGCGGTGGTGGACCACCCGGCTGCCACGCCGGTTTCCAGCACCACGCGCGGAGCGAGCAACCGCGTCAGGAAGTAGAGCAGCTGATTGGCTCCGCCCCCACCCAGTTCCACGCCACGTACACGCAGATCGGCGATGCGGGGCCGAGCTTCTTCTTCCAGGCGATGCGTGAAAGTAAGAGATTCCTCCCACAGACCGGCATTCTGCCCCCGCGCCCATGTGTCCATGTCCTGCGCTTCTGCGGCGGCCCACACAGCGGCGGCATTACGCTCGCGCGTGGTTGCGTATCGTGTACGTGAATACACTTTGCGGGCCATCACGGGAAAATACGCCGGCCGGATGCTGTTCCGGGCAATTGTCGCCAGCTTCATAGAGAGCGAGGGTAGTGGCGGGTCGAGTGGAGAACGGCGCTGACTCGACGGCCAATCAGGTGCTCTCGGGTCGTGCATCACGTCCGAGGCAGCCCTCGCCGACACAGCCCGTCATCCGGGCCCGCCGCCGACGGATGAGCCTGACCAAGCCCTACTGGAGGCACCGCATGCCGGGTAGGGCGCCACACTGGCTCGTAGTGGCGTGACCAGCGACTGGCCCAGGAGCACGGGAGCACGATGACTGACCGGCTCCACGAGCCGGAGCGTGAGGGTGCGACTGCTGTTCGCGGGCAGTTCCAGGTCGGCTGTGAAGACCGGGTAACCGCGCTCGACACCGCTGTGCAGCATCGCGGGACGGCCGTCGACAGTCAGCGCGGTCAGTCGTGCGCCCTTGCTGGCGTAGTAGGACACCAGCAGCCTGTTGTCACCGGGTTGTGTCGGGTAGGGCGGGTTGTCGCCGCGCTGGGTGACGTACGGGGGAAGCCCCGTGGCGGGGGCGCGGTTGGTGAGCGTGATCCGCGCGGTGACCAGCCGTCCGTCCCGGGTGCAGCGGCCGGGCATCCAGCGCAGCTCGCGGTCCAGGTAGTAGTCGAGCTTTCCCCCTGCGGCGTTGTTGACCACCACGCCGGCGAAGGGGCCCGAGGTCACCGGAAGCGCGCCGGCCAAGGGCCGGGTCATCAACAGCCGTTGCTCGTCGTCCCGGGCGCTCCAGACTTTCAGGCGTTCCTCCGCCATGACGTCATACATGGCCCTGGCCATTCCGGGGAGTTGCTCGGGATCGTCGAGGGCGTCCACGAGCGTCGCGGCGGCTGTGCGGGCCACATCGAGGAGGAACGCCTTGCGTTGCACGCTGTCCGGAAAGCGTACGTAGCCGTCCCGCTCCACGAGGTCCAGCGCGTTGTCGGCAGTGAGAACCGTACCGTCCGGCATCCGCGCGGGACCGGTCACCCGCAACAGGCGTGCGAGTCCGCTGGGGTCGAGGGCGATCGCGCCGTCCACCCGCTGACCGCTGTGGTCGTGCCAGGCTGCCGCCCAGATGCGGGCAGCGTAGGGGAAGTGCGGGCTGACGTTGGAGTTGGCCCAGGTGCCCGTGGGGTCCATGCGCCCGTACTGGGCCGTGTACTCAGCGCCCAGATCGATCGAGGGCTCGGCCTCCGCCAGCATCGAGTCTGTGCCGAAGGTCTCGAAACGCGGTTCCCCCTGCTCGACGGTAATGACGGCGAAAGCTCCGGGCAGCCCGCCCGTGCCACGCGCCTCGGCGGTGTTCTGGAAGACCAGGAGATACCGCCGGGGACTGTCCGCTCCCAGCATGGGCGGCACCACACGTGCCGCCACGGCGGCGTCGGTCAGCACCGGGGCGAGCCGGTCGAGTTGGCGCACCATCTGGATCCGCGCCTGGTCGGCGGCCGCCATCCATGTGGTGGGCGGCAGTTCGTGAGCCTCGTCCCTCATGTCGGCGGCCACCCGTGCCGCCCGTTCGAAGTCCGGAGCCGACCTGCCCAGCCTGGTCAGCATGGCCTGAAGGCCGACGTCACGAGAGTTCTCGCCTCCCGCCGCCAGGCCCACCATCGGCGGCAGCACATCGTGCGTCAAGCGGTCGGCGGTGTGCGCCACACCGCGCACCGTAGTGAGGGGCCGGCCGATGAAAGGCACCCGAGCGGCGATGTACCAGGCCGGGCCCGAGGTGAGGCGATGGGCCCGGGCGGCGTGCCCTGCCGCGGACCGCATCGCCGCTTTCGGATCCGCCGACCGCTGCGGACCGGCCGCCGGGGCGGCGTTCGCCGCAGGCCCGGAAACCGATTGCCGCAGTGCCTCCAAGGACTGCTGTGAGGCGAGGAGTTCGGAACGGGCGATCAGCCCGGTGCCCACGATCCACCCGGCGCCGGCCAGACACAGCAACGCGGCCGCCCCGACGACGTATGCGGCACGCCGCCGGAGCGACGGCCCCGGCGGATCCGCTTCGACTCGTCGACTGAGCCGGATCCGACTCTTCCATTCCACCCAGGAACGCGGACGACGAGTACTCATCGGAGCGGCCGGGGCAGGTCCGCCGGCGCCTCACAAGAAGTGAGCGAGGCGGAACGCCATCTCGATGGGGCCGTCATCTCTTCACGCTCCTCAAGTCGGTTCGGGTCCGTTCCTTGCGCATCGCGACCCCTCGGGCCGGTTCATGCATACATAACCCCCGTGTGGTGTCCGAGCGCTCGAACTCCCCGAAACCACCGGATGGCGTAAGAGGCCCCCAGTCCAGGGCACTCTGGCGTGCACGCAGCGCTGCGGTGTGGTGCTGCTGCATCAGGGTGGTGCCCGACGAACACACACAAGGAGTCGGGACGGGAGCCCTGCGGGCATGCGTCAATGGCCCGGCAGAGCCATGGAGGAGCGTACGGAGTGCTGAAAGTGCGACGAGGGGCGTGCAGTGACCCGCGGAGTGTGGTGACCGTAGGGCTTGTTGCCGCCCGCCGTCGTGCCGTCGACCACCCGCTCCCCGTGAGCCTGTGAACCCGTCGGGGCCGGGCGGCAAACGGCGTGCCTGGAAACGCCACCTGCGGACGTTCAGCTCCCTGACCGTCTCCGGCCAGGTGGAGGCGGTGCTCTCCTTCGTCACCACGGCCGCGCTGGTGCGGCAGGTGGGCGGTGCCGAGGCGGGGCAGGTGCTCTTCGTGCAATCCCTGGCAACGGTCTGGTTCCTGCTGTGGGATCCCCGCCTGGAGGACGCGCAGCAGCGTTACGTGCCGGCGGAGCAATTGCGCGGTGCGGGCCGAGGCACCCAGCTGTACCACCAGCTCGTCCGGCTGGACTTCGCCTCCGGGCTGCTGGCCACGATCGTGGGCGTGCTGGTGGCCCTCGCCGCCTCTGCCGCTGGATGGCTCTCCGCCGAGCTGCTCTGGCTGCTCGTTCCCGCCGTGCTGGGAGCCGGTGTCGCGACACCCGCGGGAAGCGCCTCGGCCGGCTACGCCCTCACCGGCCAGCTGTTCCGGTTGGGCACTGTCCGTCTCGCACTCGCCGTGTTCGGGTGTGTGGTCACGTTGGCAGGGCTGCTCATGGCCGGCCAGGTCGGCTACCTGACGGCGACCGTGGTGACCGGTCTGGTCTCCACGGTCGTCCTCACCACCGGCGCTGTCCGGCAGGTGCGCCAAGCATGCGGCCCGCCTGCCGCCGAGCCCGTCGCACTGCCCCCGGGCCTCATGCCGTTCCTGGTGAAGACATCGGCGACGGGATCGGTCTCCGCTGCTTCGGAGAGCGGTGTGTCGGTGCTTGCCGGGGTGTTGGGGGGCCCCACGCTGGTGACGTATCTGAAGGTGGCCACGTCGATGAGCCGCCTCTTCCTGACCGTCATCAGCCCCGTGGCAGCGCAGCTCTATCCGCGCCTGGCGCTCGCCGGAGCTCATGGAGACCGTACGGCGGTGCTGAGGGATGCCCTCCGTTCCAGTGCGCTGACCGGGGCGGTCGGGGCGCTGGCGGTGGCGGTCGCGGCTCCCCTCACCGGAGTACTGCTCGGCCTGGTGTACGGCGCCGAGTACACAGTGCTGTCGACGGCGACGGTGGTACTTCTGGTCGGGGCCGCGCTGCGCGGCACGGTGATCTGGGGCAAGGTGCTGCCGACGGCCCTGGGGTTCCCCGGCGTCCGGCTGGTGTTCCTGACAGCCGAGGGCGTCTGCCAACTGGCCGTGCTGGTCGCCGTGACCCGCATCTGGACAGACCCGGAACGCATGACGCTGGCCTACGCCTCGAGTTCGCTGTGCCTGCTGGCGTTGAGCACGGCATGCTGGTTCCTCGTGCTCCGCGTCCTCGTCAGATCACTGCCGCCTGCGGTTTCAAGGGCAGAACCGCTCCCGGAGCAAGCGAAAAGTACCTCGCCGTAAGGCGGGCCCGCTGTGGCGGACGGCGATGGTCAAGCGCTGTGTTCGGGTGACGCGCGATCAGGCGGCCAAGGCAGTACTCCCCTCCGAGTGGATACGCCGTCGGGGTGCACCGGCTTGCGCGGACGGCTCGTCGGGCCAGGTCATCGCGTTGTGCCGTGCCAGTCTGGCAAGCGGAACCACAACGCGATCAGGAGACCTCACGATGCACGGCACGGCGGGGACGACCTCGGCCGCTCACCACCGACAAGTCCTCTGCCGCCTGGGGGACTTGCCGGACGATGCTCTCGGTGCGCTGGTCGAACTGGAACGCCTGGTGCACGAGGCCGGCGCCCACTACGACGACGAGCCCTGGGAGCTTGAGAACTTCACGCGCGAGCTTCCCGGCAAGGCCGAACTGAGCCTCGTGGCTATGGCGGCGGGGAAGCCGGTCGGTTTCCTCATTGCCTCCCGCCGGCCGACCGGCGTGCATGTGAACCGCGTCGCCGTTCATCCCGACCACCGGGGCACCGGCATCGCGTCCTGGATGCTCGCCCGCCTTTTCGTGCAATCGTGCGGCGTCGTCTCGATCAACTGCGACCCCCAGAACGGGCCGGCCCTCGCCCTGTACACCCGCGCGGGCTTCCATGTCAGGGGAACCACTCCAGCCGGCAAGTTGCTGCTCTCGACCGACCCACTGCCCCCGATGGGGAAAGTGCGTATATGGTACGTCTTCACCACGGCGGGCATGCGGAGCGGACACGCCGCGCACGTCCCAGCGCTCGTCGACGCCCTGTCACGTACGACCCGGGCGACCGCCGTACAGTACGGCGATCCCGCAGACCTGCCGGGCCTGCGGTTGAGCCTGGGCTGGGCACGCGCCTTCGTCCGCCTTGTGGCCCGGGCACGGCGGGAACGGGTCGACGTCATCTTCGTCCGTATCCACTGGAAACTGGCGGCGCTCCTGGCGCTGGCCGGTCGGCTGGGGGGCGGATGGCGCGTCGCGTTGTGGTCGTCGGGCGGCACCGGCCTCGCGCCGGACGTCCGACGCCTCGGTCTTCGTTTGCGCGTGGGACGGGTCCTTCATCGTTTCGTCCTGCGCCGGGTGGTCGACGCGGTCGTCACCGGCCCGCCACGTCTCCTCGGTGAGTACGCCGACCGGTACGGGATCGAGCAGGACCGGCTTCTCCTTGCCAGCAACGACGTCAACCAGGAGGCATGGCGCACCCGCGCGGCCGTCGAGCCCGAGCTCGCTTCGCAGGAGGTCGTCCGGCGTTGGCTCACGTCTCCTCACCGGTTCGTCTATGTGCATGGTCTCGACACCATCCGCGGCGCGGACAGCCTGCCGCACCTGCTGACAGAGATCCGCAAGGAGCTGCCCGCGGCGGAGCTCCTGGTGCTGGGAGACGGGCCGCTGCGTGCGCAGCTCAGCACCGAGGCCCTGCTCCTGGCCGGGCAAGTGCCGAACTCCGACGCCGCCTGGGCGATGGCGCAAGCGCACTGCGTACTCGTTCCCTCACGTCAGGAGGGCTTCCCCCGAGTCGTACTCGAGGCCATGGCACTGGGGGTCCCTTGCGTCTCGTTCGACGTCGGCGGCTGCTCGGACATCGCAGGCGACTTGCGTGACCGCTACGTCGCACCCGACGGGGATCTCGCGCGCATGGCAGCTCTGGCCGTGGCCGCCGCGCGTCTCCCGGGTGCCGGCACACCCCGATCCGAACTCATACAGCGAGCCGCGGACTTCGACACAGAACCTGTCGCCGTGGCCCTCGCCGCGACACTGCGTTGTCTCAAGGTCCAGGGTGCCGCTCCGGCTGCCTGGTTGTCGCGGTCGTTGTGGCGGCCGACGTTCTCTAGGAGGAAGCCCTGATGTTGTGCAGCAATCCGATGTTTGAACGCAGCCTGTTCGTCGGGGCCCACCTCGACGACATCGAACTCGCGGCCGGCGGCACCGCTGCCAGGCTGGTGCAGGCGGGGGCGCAGGTGCGCTTTCTCGTGATGAGCACCTCCGAGTACACCAGCTACAACGGCAGCCATTTCCGGGATGCCGACGTCGCGACGGAGGAAGGGTACGAAGCCGCGGCGACGCTCGGGGTCAAGGACCTCGATATCCTGCAGTTCCCGGCGAAGGACGTGGAGAACCACTCGACCGTCGTGGAGGCGATCAACGAGACCGTCGACGACTTCCGTCCGACGATGGTGTTCACCCACTGGCCGTTCGACACCCATCGGTCCCACGCGAACACGGCCCTGGCGACCATCGCGGCGAGCAGGTACTACAACTCGGTGCTGATGTACGAACCGATCACACCATCCGGACGCAGCTACGTCGGCTTCCGCCCGCAGCTCTACATGAACATCGACGACACGATCACGGCGAAGCTGCAGGCTCTGCGCTGCCATCGTTCAGAACTCGAGAAGTACGGCGAGCAGTGGATCGAGGGCGTCGAGGCCCGCTCGCGATACCGCGGCTACGAGATGCGCGCACAGTACGGCGAGGCGTTCGAGGTCTCGCGGCTGGAAGCAGTGCTCGCGTGAGGGTCACGATTCATCAGCCCGAGCACCTGCCGTGGCTGGGCCTGCTGGCCAAGGTCGCGGCGTCGGACTTGTGGATCGTCCTCGACTCGGTCCCGTACCGGAAGAACTACTTCCAGAACCGCAACCGGGTGCTGCTTGCCGGGCAAGAGACATGGCTCACCGTCCCGGTGAACGCACCCTTCGGCACCCTGATCCGTGAGGTGCGAGTCGCCGACACGCCCCACTGGCGACGGCGCTACCGCGGGCGCCTGGCCCAGGCCGTATCCGGTACACCGGGCGCGAACCGCCTCGAACCACTACTCGCGGCGATTGACGACGCGTCACCCGGGTCCCTCCTGGCAGACCTCAACCTGAAGCTCGCGGACTGGCTGCTCTCGCAGTTCGACGTCAAGGTGCCGCAGATGCGCGCGAGCGAACTCGCTGCCACCGGGAGCAAGAGCGACCTGATCCTGAGTCTGTGCAAGGCGGCAGGCGCCGACGAGTACATCGCCGGCCCTTCCGGACGCGACTACCTGGACCTGACTGCCTTCGCCGACCATGACATCGCGGTGCGGTTCTTCGACTTCGACCATCCGACATACCCTCAAGGCGGACGCTTCGTGCCCTGCCTCTCCGCAGTCGATGCCTGGTCGCGGCTTGCACCGGCCGAACTCCCCGCGCTGCTCTCCGGCTACCGACTCGGAGCGAACTGATGGATACGCCGCGCTCTACCACAGCCGCCGTGGTGCAGCCTCGCATCACCGTCGTGACGATCTCCGGGCACCGGCAGGCCGCCGTCGAGGATTCCGCGGACTTCCGCTCGTGGAACGCGCTGGCCGACAGGCTCGGCCACGCCTGGTGCGTCTGGGCGGGGCCTCGTCTGGAGTCCGACCGGGGCTCGATGTACGTCGTACGGCGTCCGCGCCATACAGGTCCGCGGTCCCTGCTCTGGGCCGCCGGATCGGTACGGCTCGGGGTGCGCCTCGCCCGAGCGGCCGTGCGCAGGGGCGAGACCGTCGTGATCAACGGGGCCGAGCCATGGGGCTGGCTGTCAGCCTGGATCGTGTCACTGATCGTCCGGCGTCCATGGCTCATGGACATCCACGCCGACTATCTGGCGCTGCCGGCTGCCTCGCTCGGCCGCTGGCGCAGGGCCGTGCTCGAGCGGGCCGTTGTCGCGTTCGCCCGTCGCGCCACTGCGCGCAGGGTCGTCGCCCAGTCGATGGTGGACGCGCTGGCCCGTCGCGGCATCCCGTCCGATCTTGTGCCGCCGCGGCTCCTGCCGGTCTGGGAGGAGCCACTGGAGCGCATCCGGCCTCCGCTGGCCGGGCCCACGGCGTCACTCCTGACTGTCGGCAGGCTCGTTGCGTCCAAGGGCTACGACATGCTGCTGACAGCAATGACCACGCTCGTCGAGTCGGCACCGACGACACGCCTGCGCATCGTGGGTGACGGTCCGGAGAAGGCGAAGCTCCTCCGTCAGGCCGATCGGCTGGGGCTGTCGGAGCATGTCGAATTCCTCGGAGCCCGCAGCCTCGATGAGGTGAGGAAAGAGCTCGCATGTGCCGATCTCTTCGTCATCTCGTCGAGGGACGAGGGGTTGCCGAGGACGCTTCTGGAAGCAGCGGCCGCCGGCGTCCCCGTCGTGGCGACCTCCGTCGGCGGGATTCCGGCCGCCGCGTCGAGCTGGCCCAGCGTCTCGCTGGTACCGGCTGACGCCGTCTCGCTCGCAACGGGTCTGCGCGAGGCCCTGGCATCCTCGCCCGGACCGGGGCAACTTGCCGCAGTGCGGCGAACGGCACTCGCGACGTACGGCTTCTCCACCAACCTCGACGAACTCGGCGGCCTCTACCGCCGCCTCCTGGTCACGGATGCCGCAGGGAGACGGTAGAGCCGGCTCCGTGGTCCCCGGAAGGGTCTCGGTGGCGCACCACGCGCGCCGGATTTCCCGCAACAACGCTGTACTCCGGGACGTCGCGCGTCACGACCGACCCCGCCCCGATGACACTCCCCCGGCCCACGGTCACCCCGTCCAGCAGGATCGCGCGCGCCCCGATCCACACATCGGACTCGACGACGATTCCCCGAGCGGTAATCGGCTGGCGGTGAATGGGGCGCGTGAGGTCTCCGAACTCGTGGTTGAAGGCGACGATGACGACACCGGTCGCGATACGGCAGCCGTCATGCACGGTGATGCCACCGGCGCCGTACAGGACGACGTAGTTGTTCAGACTGCAATCGCTTCCAATCGTGATGAAGCCTCCCTGGGGGACCAGCTCCACATGGCGGCCGACCATGGTTCGCTGCCCGATGGCGATGTGTGCGTGCTCCTGGAGCACGGCGCGTGGCGAAATGTACGAGCCCGTTCCGATGCGCGCCCCGCGCAACCTCGGAGGCACGTTCACCCATGCCCGTAGCAACCTCATTGCTCTCGACGCCCCCTCCGAATCGCCACAGCAGACCTCCCGGTGCGGGTCAGCCGCTGTGTGCCTTGGAGCGCATGCGCGCCTGTCTGCCGAGACGTCGCGCGGCCTGTGTGTACACGGCCCCCGGCAGGACTGTCCTCGCAACCGAGACCGCCCAGACGTACGCGGGCCGGTGGAGACCGAGACGGTAGCGCAACGCTCTCGGGCCGGTGCTTGGGGGACTCACCATCTCCAGCCACTCCTTCACCGAGGCGCTGCCGGCCGGACTGGTCAGGACATCGGGCGTGACGAAGTGGCACCGTCGGTCGCGCAGCCGTTGCTCGACGCTCTCCTGCCGGTGAGCCTGACTCGGGATCTTCCGTACGTCGAAGTCGACATAGATGCTCTGCATGCGATCGATCACACCACTGTCCAGCAGGTCTTCGAGCACGTCGCACTCGCTGCCTTCGCAATTGAGCTTCAGGTAGATCTGGTCGTCAGCCGATGTGTTCGCGACCAGCCAGTCGGTGGCTCGGACCAAGGCGATCGTCTCCTCCTCGAGATGAGTGCTCGCCTGGCTCTTGTCCGCGTACACACTCGCCCCCAGCAAACCGCTCCCGTACAGCGTCGCCGACCCCCGCTTGTTCGAGAGTCCTGTCGGCACGACAGTCAGCCGGGCGTCACGGAAACCTCGCAGCAGGTGCAGACAGGCCTGGGCGGGCTCGAACGAGTAGATCTTGTCGAATCCCCATCGGGGGTCAAGGGCGATGTCCAGCGATTCGCCGTAGTGCCCCCCGACATCGAGGAAGATCCGCATGATTGTTTCCCTTTCCGGCACCGATCGGTCCGACAACGGACGCAGCAGTCACCAAAGGCAGAGATTCATGTCCGAGGGAGGACGCGAATACAAGCTCGACCATGCAGCCAACGAAGGTCATGGCACACACCACCATCGCTGCCTATGCACATTTACTTGCCGTCGCGCGTGCCGGCGAGAGTGATTCCGTAATCGAAGATCCCATTATTACGGTCGCAGATGAAATGCAGACCTGGACACGCCAAGCTGTCGCGGGTGGGTGCGGCGTCGTTCCACGCCGGAGGCGTGGGTTGCGATGGTCACGGTGCGGGGCCCGTGGCGGCCGTTTGCGGACCACCAGGCGGTGCCCGGCCTCGTCCGTCTCGGCGCCAACTCAGCAGCGCCTCGTCAGATCACTGCCACGTGCTGTTCCGCAGACCGCGCCGGTCGGCGAGCCCTCGGGAACGACACCCGCATGAGCGGCAGGGCCCTCCGCCGACGCACGAGAGGGCCCCCCTCCTGCCGTCGTCGGTCGGTCCGACGGCATTGGTGCATCGGACGGGCCCAGCCCCAAACCCGCGTACGTGAAGAACAGCAGCGTCAGCATGGATCCTGCGTACAGCGTCATCTCCGTGAGCGACATCGCGAGCACCGCCGCCGTGAACAGCAGCGGAGCGCCGCGCTTCGCCACCAGACGGTGGAACAGGCGGCACATGAAGAGGGCGAGAAGCAGTACGGCCGGTACGCCCGCCGAGGCGAAGACGCACACGAACAGGTTGTACGGAAGGACGTAGTCCACTGCCTGGTAGAGGTAGGACGGCACAGAGTGGTCGCGGCCGGACGAGGCGTAGCCCCATCCACTGCCGAAGAGGGGGCTTGCGAATCCCCGACGCAGGCCTGCCTCGATGGTCTGCCAGCGGTAGTCGCCACTGGCCGAGTTGAGCCCGAACATGCTGGTGACCCAACTGACGGTCGTCAACCCCAGCAGGGCGAGCGTCGTGAACACGACGAGGAACCTGCGCAGCGTCACCTTCTTCTGGGCCCAGATGACCAGCACGACGACCGTGGCGAACCAGACGCTTCGGGTCTGCGTCAGGAAGATGCCACAGAGCAGCACGGCGCCGACGAGCCGCGGACAGGGCGTCCGGACTTCCGATGTCAGCAGAGGGCACAGTGCCGCCAGGAGCAGGCCCCCGGTCTGCGCGGGATCGCCGATGTACAGGCCGACCAGTCGCGTCTGGTCCTCAATCACTCCGCCGACGATGTTGACCAGCGCGTAGCAGACGACGATGGTGTAGACCGACCTCCGGTTCGTCCGGTGACGGGCCAGGAGGAGGAACACCGCCCCGTAGACGGCGATCCGAAGGAGCGGGGTCGCCGATGTGCCCGCGAGGAGTGTGGCCAGCAGCGACCAGCCGACGAACAGCGCCAGGCATACGGCGAGAAACCTGTCGCGCTTCGCTTCGCCCGCACGCCGCTGGAGGAGACAGCCCAGGCAGGCGAGCAGCAGCAGATCACTCAGCAGCAGCTGGCCCACGAGAGGGGCCTGGAGGGCGGTGAAACCCAGACCACTGCCCGTCACGATCGCTGCTGTCAGGAGGACTTCGGGGGGCAGGAAGAGCGCCGAGAGCGTAATCGCGGCAGTGAGAGCCACGGAGAGCGGCCCGCGGCCCACGAAGTGGGCGATCAACGACACCGCAACCGTGAGAGCCAAGATCGGCGCGGCCTGTCGGGACATTACCGGCATCACGTGTTTCCTCCGCCGCAGACAGGACAGCTCCTCGTGTGAGTCCCGCCGATACGTCGCAGGTGCGGACGGAAGAACAATGAGCAGGCATCCTTGGACATGTCGAGGGCCGAGTATTGCCCTGGCGCGGGCCGTTGCGGATCCGGCGCGCGGAACGGGCTACTCCTCCGGGGGCAACGAGCCCGGCGGATGCCCGCCGGAGGGGTGTACGGACATCCCCAGCGGTCCGGTCGCCGACCCTCACCCGCGTCGGCCGTGTCACACGGAGCTCCTGGGTGCAGCGAGCCGCCGACGAGCCGGTCGACCAAGGTCATCGGCGAACCGCGCCGATGACCTTCCTGCGATCGAGGAGCAGAGAAGGAGTCGTTCCTTCCTTGTGGCAGAAGTCCAAGAACGCACGGCTGTCGTCGACATCGTCGCTGGCGAACACGCTGCCGGGTGTCATGAGGCGCCATGCCTGTTCGTACTCGATGAGCTGACTGAGGTAGCGATGGTCGCTGTCGTGAAAGTACAGATCGATCGCCTCGAGCCGACGCATTGCGGCGACGAAGGAGGACATTGCCTCCTCTGCCCTGGAGATCTGCAGATGCCATTGCGGGTGACGCCCCACCAGCTTGCCCACGTGATCCTTGATGTCGAAGCTGTGCAGGGTTCCGCAGCCGTTCCGCTCGAGAGCGGAGATGATGATGAACGAAGAGCGACCGTCCGCAACTCCCGTCTCGACCACCCTGTTCGGCTTGAGCAACCGAGCGACGGCGTAGAGGAAGGCGCCGGTCTCGGCTTCCACGCCGTGGGTCACGGGGAACTCCAGCTCGCATTCCTTGTACCGGTCGTTCAGCCGTGACTCGACCTCCTGGTACTCGTCCAGCACCTCTGAGACCTGAGGCATGCTCCATCCCAGAGTCTGGACGAAGGCGGCCGCCGTCGTGGAGAGGGATCCACCACTCTCGACGAAGTCGGCGATGGCCGGCGCCGTATACCGCCGCACTCCGGTCGGAACGGCATGCACGGCGAGGTATCCGCTGACCAGCGAAGCGACAGGAACAAGTCCTGAGTGCTTGACCCATTGACGGACCATCGACAAGCGACGCACGAAGTCACCTACATTTCCACGGCAGCTGAATCGGACAGACACTCAGGGGGGCAAGGCAGAACGACTGGGAGAGGCATTGCATTTCTTCGCATCATTTCCGAAAGGGCCGTCAGTCACAGGGCATTTACGGCCGCCGGCTCGTGAGTGGAGATCCAATTCCACTGACGCTCGATTCCCTCCATCAACGAAACGGAGGGGTCATATCCGAGAAGCGCGCGCGCCTTGGTGATGTCAGCAGCGGTTACCTGGACGTCGCCCGGCTGCTCGGCATCACTGACGATCGGAACCTCCTGCCCGGTGACCTCGGCGACGCAACGCAGGACGTCAAGCATGGAGACACTGTTGCCACCGCCGACGTTGACCGCTTCCGCCGTCGCCGTCGCCGTCGCGGCAGCGAGGGTTCCGGCCACGATGTCCCCGATGTAGGTGAAGTCCCTGCGCTGGCGGCCGTCCCCGTACAGGCTCAGTGGCCGACCGGTCAGCACGGCGCGCAGCATGCGGCCGATGGCCATGTCCGGCCGTTGCCGCGGGCCGTACACCGTGAAATAGCGCAACGCGACGACGCTGGTGGGACTCTCCGGCGCGAGGGCGTAGGCGAGAGCGAGGCGCTCGGCGGCGAGCTTGGTCACCCCGTACGGCGAGAGCGGAGCCGTGAGACCGTCCTCCCTGAACGGACCCGTGCCGTCGCCGTAGACGCTGGACGAGGAGGCGAGAACGACACGGCGGACGCCCAGGGAGACACACGTCTCCATCAGGCGCTGGGTGGCGAGGACGTTGCACTCCAGGTACTCGCGGAAAGCGCCTCCCCATGACGGCCGGACCCCCGGTACGCCGGCGAGATGGAAGACCGTCTCCGCCCCATCCACCAAAGGTTTGATCTCGTCGCTGACAAGGTCGCATTCAACCAGCTTGAATGCGGGATCCTCCAACGCCGTGGAAAGGTTGCGCGCCGCCTCGGCATCTTCTCGGGGCGATCGACGGTCGATGCCGACGACCCTCGCGCCACGCTGCAGCAAAGCCTCGACCACGTGAGAGCCGATGAATCCAGCGGCTCCGGTGACCACTGCGCCCTCGATTGCCGGTGCTCCACTCATCGCGCCTTCCCTCTCTGCAGTTGCCCGCCGCACCCATCGAAATCACCCTGAGTGACTGAATAGCCTCAGTATTTCGATATGCCCCGTTATGGGGCCGTTGGACACGCCATGGCACCGCCAAACGGCCCGCATTACGTGCGCGCCCGATGTTCCAGCGCCATGCGAAACCACTCCTCGACCCTTCCGGTCACCGCGGGCCAGGCCAGCTCCGCCGCGGCACGTCTCCCGCTCTCGCTCATGACGTGCCGCGCACGGTCGTCGGCGAGCAGGGTGCCCAATGTGCCCACCAGATCCGCCTTCACCCCGGCGCGGAAAACTCGATAGGCATCCGGGATCGTGACCACCGGATCGAGTGAGGCCTCCGACGACACGACGACGGGGGTGCCCAGCGCCAGGGCCTCGAGCGCGGCTGTGGGTACGCCCTCGCCCTTCCCCGGCAAACGGCGCGATGCCAGGACGAACACCTCGGCGCGGCGCACCAGTGCGTAGACGTCGTCCCGACAGAGCGCACCGGCGAGTTCCACCCCCGGTCCGGCAGCCGCGAGCTCAGTGAGCCGTTCCCGCTCCGGACCCTCGCCCGCGATGACGAGGCGCAACCCCGGTCGGCTGCGGGCCAGTTCATGGAACGCTTCGATGAGCAGGCCATGGTTCTTCATGGGGTCCAGCGCGCCGACACTGACGATCAGTCCGCGCTCACGACCTTCGGGGCCGACGGCCGGGGGCATGCGGGACAGCTCGAGACCGCTGGACATGGTGAGGATGCGTCGCTCCGGCACCCCGCGTGCCACCAGATCACTCGCGGTCCCCGAACCGAGAGCGATGAACGCGTCCACGAACCGGAACGCGCGTCGGGCCAGCCACCGTCGCCGGTCGGACAGTCGGGCGTGGACGGTCATGCACAGCGGGATACCGAGGCGGCGGCACAGGGGACCCAGCCACAACGCCTCAATCTGGTCACCGTGCAGATGCAACAGGTCCACGCCCTGAGCATGTGAGCCGCCGACCAACTTCCGGATTGTCGCCGATGCCTCCGCCGCGAAGGCGGCCTTGTCGGATCTCGGCGCCAGCAGGCGTGACAGAGCGGTCCTGCTCAGGGACAGGCGTGCAGCCCCGTCGGGCACGGCCGTACCGTGACGAAAGGCCAAGGTCACACGGTGCCCGCGGCCCAGTTGCTCTCGCGTCAGGCATTCCACATGGCGTTCCATGCCACCCGGCATCGGGGGAACTCGGTAACTCAGCCGCAGAATATGCATGGCAATCCGCTCCCTTCATGTGCCACATCCGCTGCGGATTTCTGACGTGGCCGGCTGCTCGGCACGGCCTCGTCGCATCAAACAGACAGAATCTCGGACAGCTGAGTGCTGTCCGAGATTCTGCCGGTGGTGCTGCGGGCAGGAATTCGCCTTACCGCTGCTGACCCGCCGTACGCCGACGCTTCATGAGGACCAGAGACCCTCCGCCGAGCAGAACGAGGCCGCCTGCCGCGGCGAGCATGGCCGTCGTTTCGTCCGACGAGCCGGTCTTGGCGAGCGAGGAGCCGTTGTGGTCGGACTTCTTGTCGCCGCTGTCGGATTCATCGTGCTTGCCGTTGTCGTCGTAGGAATCGTCGTGCTTGCCGTTGTCGTCGTAGGAATCGTCGTGGTCGTCGTCGCCGTGGTCGGAACGACCGTGGTCGTCCTCGCCGCCACCGTGTCCGCGACCGTGGTCGTCGTCGCCGTGGCCCGGGCGGCCGTGGTCGTCGTCGCCGTGGTCGTCACCGTGGTCGTCACCGTGGTCGTCACCGTGGTCGTCACCGTGGTCGTCACCGTGGTCGTCCCCGTGGTCGTCCCCGTGGTCGTCCCCGTTGTCGTCCCCGTTGTCGTCCCCGTTGTCCAGGATGATCACCCGTGCGGTCAGGACGAGGCCCGACTCCAGGCCTTCGAGCGTGAAGTCGTACTTGCCGGGCTTGGTGTCCTCGGGAATGGTGACCGAATCGGCCACTTGCCCATTCGCATCCGCGATGTGGGTACCGAGCGGCACGACCGACAGGTCGTCGTCGTCGCCCTTGTCGCCCTTGTCGCCCTTGTCGCCCTTGTCGCCGTCGTCGGACGGGGCGCGTACGGCCGCAAGAGGCGCCGGGAATGCGACTGATCCTCTCAGGGCGGCGGTGTTCACCGATCCGGCGGCGCCGGCGGCGCCCCCGTCCACGGGAACGAGACTCGATTCGACCTCTTCGTTGGGCTGGAAGCCGGTCGCGACGAAGTCGAGCTCATCGCCGGGAGCCAGTGTGGTGTCGTCGACCTCAAGGCTTGGGCCGGGCGGATATGGCTGAGCCATTGCCGGCTCCACGGCGATGAGGGGAGCTGCGGCAATGAGGCTTACGGTGGAGGCGGCCAGTGCGACTCGCCATCCGGGGCGTCTGGGCATCGTTTCGGGCTCCTTCGGGCGACCCTTGATGAGGGATGAATTTCTTGTTTGCCGATGTGGAGGGTCGGACCGCGTTGCAGGACAGAGCTGTCTGCCGTGTCCGTTTCCCGCCGTGGCTCTGTATTCCGGACACCGACCCGTTCTGCGCTCGCATTGGATGGCACACGATTGACGCCTGCCGTCCAAGCATCGGGATCCATAGACGTGGGCGGCTCCGTCCAAACAGCCACACCACAAGGCTCCTCAGGACGGTGTAAGAGGTGCGCTCGTGTGGCCCTGACGACTGGCGATCACGGCGCGGACCTGCTTTGGTCTGTCGCACCCTCGCCGCGAGAGCGGGCCACCCTCGCATGTCATTTAGGTGCCCGCCGGCTCGCCCCTGAGTCGGCCACTTTTGCTGGGATTTCGAGTGATGACACGCCCACGACCGCCTGCTGCCGCGCATCGACGTCGAGGGCGAGAAGCTGACGCAAGGGCGGCCGCGATCCCCGCAGCGCCCTTGTCGCCTCGTGCCCCGCGTCCCCTCGGCTCGGGGACCGCGATGTCGTGGGCTGACCCCACGATTCGAAGGGCCGTTCAGGATTCCTCCGGAACGACCCTTCGGCCTGCGACGACCTGACGCTCCGCGCGCCAAGCACGTCCGGGAGGCACCTCGTCCGGCGCTTCGGGCGGACCGGGCAGACTGTCGGGAATGAACGAGATCGTCCCGCCCGCAGCCGGCCGTGACGGAGACCGCTGGCTCACGCCGGGCGTCAAGGGCATCGGCTCCGCCAGTCTCCTCGCCGATGTCGGCCACGAGATGCCCACCGCCCTGCTGCCGTCCCTGCTGACCTCCCTCGGCGCGCCGGCCGCGGCGCTGGGCGTGATCGAAGGGGTCTCCGACGCCCTGGCCGGCGCGGCTCGGTTCGGCGGCGGGGCCCTGGCGGACGATCCGTCCCGGCGTCGCAAGGTCGCCGTCGGCGGCTACACCGCCACCGCCGTGCTCGGCGCCGCGACCGCCGGGGCCACCGCGGTCTGGCAGGTCGGCGTGCTGCGAGCCGCGGCCTGGACCGCTCGCGGCCTGCGCGTCCCCGCCCGCAACGCCCTCCTCGCCGACCTCGTCCCACCAGCGGCGTACGGACGCGCGTACGGATTCGAGCGGATGATGGACAACCTGGGCGCGATCTTCGGCCCGTTGCTCGCGCTCGGTCTGGCCGCCTGGCTCGGAGTCGACTGGGCCATCGGCCTCTCCGTGGTCCCCGGCCTCCTGGCCGCGGCCGCGATCGTCTATGCGATCCACCGGACGCCCCGTCCTACCGGCCGGGTCAAGGTGCCCGTCAGGATCCGGATCAGGCCGGTCCTGCGGGGCCACCTCGGCAGGCTCATGGCCGCAGTGGCGGCCTTCGAGGTCGGCAACGTCGCGGCGACGCTGCTGATCCTGCGGGCATCCGACCTGCTCGCAATGGAGCACGGCGCGAGGACCGCGACGACGATCGCGCTCGGCCTCTACACCGCGTACAACCTCGCCGCCACGCTCGTCTCCGTCCCGGCGGGCCGGCTCGTCGACAGGCTCGGCCGCCGCGGGCCGGTGGTCGTCGTCGCCGGCGGCGTCGCCTGCCTCGCCCTGTCCTATGGACTGTTCGTCGTCGACACCACCGCCGTCGCGTTCCTGGCCGTCCCGTTCCTCCTGGGCGGGATCGGCATCGGCGCGGTCGAAACGGCCGAGCACTCGGCCGTCGCGGTCCTCGCCCCCGAGGACATGCGCGGCTCCGCCTTCGGCATGCTCGCCGCCGTCCAGTCCTTCGGCAACCTCGCCGCCTCGGCCCTCGCCGGCATCCTCTGGACCGCCTTCTCCGCCGCCGCGGCCTTCGCGTACCTCACCGCGTGGATGTTCGTCGCGCTGGCCGGACTGACCGTCACCTCCCGCGGACTCGGGCGGTGACGGTCGGGGTCACAGGCCGGCCAGCAGGCGCCCGGTGTAGCCGACCATGACGGTCCAGAAGAGGCCCGTATAACCCCGCTCACCGATGCTGGTGTTGAAGCGCCTGCCGAGGAAGGTCGCGATGAACATCAGCGGCACGCACACCAGGGCGACGAGGTAGTCCCCGCCCGTCAGCAGCGCGGCATCCGTCCAGACGGCGGTCTTCGTGACATCCCCGACGAGCGAGACCAGGGAGAGCGCGCCGACGAGGTGGAGACGGTCGAGATCCAGTCCGCGGACCGCGAGCCCCTTGAGGGGACCGGACGTACCGCTGAATCCGGACGTCGCACCCGAGGCGAAGGCCAGCAGCGGGGAGCCGGCCCGCCGCCAGCGGGTCAGGTCGAACGTCTCCATAAGGAACGCAGCGGCGAAGCTCGCGATGACCGCGAGCGTCACGGCCCGTTCCGGAGCGGAGACGAGCAACTCGGCCCCCAGGAAGGCCCCCGCGGCGACCAGCACGATCACGACCGCGGCCTTGCGGAAGGGAAGCGTCGCCTGGTAGGCGAAGACCTTCACGAGGTTGTTGGCGGCGAGGAGGAGGGCTGCCAGCGCCACCCCGGGCTTGGTGCCGAGAACCAGCGCCAGCGTGGGGACGAGGATCAGGCTGCCTCCGAACCCGGCCGAGGCGGACAGGAGGAACGCGGCCGCCACCGCAAGGAACACGACCGGAATCAGAAGCGGCTCCATCGCTGCTCGCCCTACGGGATCGTCGACAGGTCGATCCGGAACATCCCGCGACCGTGTGTCACGCAGACGAGCACCTCGTCCATCCAGAACAGGTCGTCGACCGAGCAGTTGGTCGGGCCCTCGTTCGTCGGCGACCAGCTCGCTCCGGCGTCCTCGCTGGCGAACAGCCCCACCTCGGTGCCGCAGTAGAGCAAGTCCGTTCGCCGCGGATGCACCGCCAGGGCCCGGATCGGAGCGGGCGGCAGAGCGGTGGCGAGGTCGGTCCAGGCCGCTCCGGCGTCTGTGGTCACCCACAGGTTGCCGCGCTCGTATCCGCCGAAGGTGACGTAGGCGGTGTCCGGGTCCGTCGGATGCACGGTGATGCCGGTGCAGTAGCGCCGTGGCGTCAGCGGACTCGGCCCCGTCGCACCGACGCGCGCCCAGGTCGGCGTCGCCGCGGTGCCGTTGGCGGTGCGGAAGACCATGCCGTCCTCGTGGCCCACCCACACCACGTCCGAGTCACCGCGCGCCACCGCGATCGCGCTGATCATCGCTCCGGCGCCGGGCTTGATCGCCCGCCAGGCCGGTCCGGCGACGAGCGTGTTGGGCTGCTTGGCGTTGTCGGTCCGCCACAACGACACGCCGCCTGCCAGGATCCGGTTCTCCTCGTTCGGATCGAGCACGAACGGTGCGATGAAGAGTGCGTTCTCGTTCTTCGCGTCCGGGATACGGAAGGGCACCTGCTTCCAGGACCACTCCCCCGTCCCGAAGTTGAAGAACTGGCCGCTGATGTAGCGGTCGCCCTGCGTGTCGTCGGTGGTGGCGCCGTCGGTGTTGCGGTGGATGTTGAGGAAGACGTATTCGCCGTAGAACACGTCGGGGTCGGTGGGGTCGGAGGCGCACCAGCCGCCGTCACCGCCGAAGAACTCCCGCCAGTCCTGGGTGCCGAGGGCGGGGTCGAAGACGAGCGAGCCGTTGTCCTGCGCGCCGCCGATGATCTTCCCGCTGCCGGTGTGGCCCGCCCCGGCGTAGAACTGCGTCACGCCGTAGTCGTTCACCAGCTCGGTCCAGCCGTTCACGAACGGAGGCTTCGGCTCGGATCCGACGACCGCCAGGTCGTCCGCCCTGAACACACCGCCGTCGTTGCCGAAGAACACCGTGCGGTTGGTGACCCCGTCGTACGAGGGGTGCGCAACGATCGCGTGCTGGTCGGCGTGGACCGAGGTGGGCTCCCACCACGTGCTGATCTCGGACAGATGGTCGCCGCCGTCGGTGCTGCGGTACAGGTTCACGCCGCCGACGACCACCAGGTCCGCGTCTGTCGGGTCCCCGGCCCAGATGGCGTTGTCGTACCAGCCCTGACCGCCGAGGTAGTCCGACGGCCGGCCGTCCGGGGTCAGCGTCTTCCTCTTCTGGTAGGACGCTCCGCCGTCCTGCGACCGCCAGATCTGGCCGGTGGTCATCTGGACCGACGCGTAGACGATGTCCGGGTCCTTCGCCGCGTACGCGAGCTCGACCCGGCCGGTCCACGGGCCGCCAGTCGCGAGGTCCCAGGTGAGACCCCGGTCTCGGCTGAACCAGGCCGCGCCGTCGCGCAGCGCCCCGGCGACCGCCTTGTCGCTGTCCTGCGGATCGAATCGGACGTCGCCGAGCGGGTGGCCGAGCACCCTGGTCCAGGTGGCCCGCGCAGAATCGGCGCTGCGGAAGAGGCCGGTGGAGGTGGCCGCGAGGACGACCGCCCCGTCCTGCGACACGGCGATCCGGCTCACGAACTGGAAGTCCGGGGTCTGGGTGGCCGCGATCGGCGTCCAGGCGCGCGCGTCGGTGGTGCGGAAGATGCCGTTGCCCCGGATGGCGTCGAGGTTGTGGAAGGCCTCGCCGGTCCCCACGTACATCGTGGACGCGTCGGACGGATCCATGGCGATGCAGCCGCAGGAGAGGTTCTCCAGGAAGTCGTCGACCGGTGCCCATTGGGCACCGCCATCCCCGGTGTGCCACACCCCGCCGCCGGCGCTCACGGCCCACATGCTGTCCGGATCCGCCGGGTTGATCACGATGCCGCGGGTCCGTCCGCCGATGTTCCCGGGGCCGAGCCACACCCAGTTGGCCAGCTGCATGCCGGCCGTCGGGGCCGGTCCGGCCCGGCGCGGCCGGCTGTTCAGACCGGTCGGCACACCGGCGGTCATGGGCGGCGCCTCGCGACCCAGCAGGCTCTCCGCCTGCGCATAGGCCGCGCCCAGACCGTGCGGCCGGACGTTTCCGTCGTCACTGCGCTCCTGTTTGAGGCGGAAGAGCCCGCGGGCGGTGGGCAGGTCGGGGAACTCGAGGCGCAGCAGGGCCCGCCGTACCGCGGCCTCGGGAAGGGCCGCGAGCGTCTCGTTCGTCGTACCGCGGGAGCGGCACAGCAAGTGCACCTGCGCGACGCTGATGTTCTTCGACTGGGCGACTTCTTCGTCTGAGACGGCCATGATGACA
Organism: Streptomyces sp. 5K101; assembly: GCF_046506645.1. Lineage (NCBI taxonomy): Bacteria > Bacillati > Actinomycetota > Actinomycetes > Kitasatosporales > Streptomycetaceae > Streptomyces > Streptomyces sp. 5K101. Next base: position 124,415 of record NZ_JBKFFO010000012.1, read on the forward strand.
CCCCGATCGGGATGGGATGGTGCGGGTGGGTGGGGGGTGAGGATGCAGCTAGGGCCGGAGCCTGGGCGCCCGCCTCGGGCTCGCGCGGTCCAGTTCCACCTCCCACGCGTGCGTGCCGGTGCGGGTATCCGCGGCCCTCAGGACGACGGCGCCGGAGTCGGGGCGAAGGAGGAGTTCCATGCGTTTGCCGCCGACCAGGCTCTGGTCCAGTACGGCCGACTGCCGGTCGGACGAAGCCGCCGGTGGTACGGGGGGTGGTACATCGGCGTCGCCTGTATCCGGGAGCGCCTCTGCCTCCACCCCGGCTCCTGCCCATACCTCTGCCTCGGCTTCCGCCTCGGGGAGCACTTCCAGCGAAGGGGAGCCCGCCAGAGCGACCCTCAGGGCTCCGTGCGCCGAGCGCCGGGACTCCTCCAGGACCTCTGCGCTCGGTGCGGCACCCCCGCGGTACCAGGTCCGGACGACCCAGCGGAGCACCACGGCGTCGTCGGCCGCCTCGGTCCGCAGGGTGAAGTCGCGGGTGTCGTCGAGGGTGCAACGCGCCCACGGCGGCAGGTCGACCGGCTCCGAAGTCCAGCGGTCCTCGCCGGTCGCGGCGTCGAGCACCACGACCATGAGCGTCGGCGACGGGCTGATCCGCAGGGCCACGACCGAACCGGCGAGCAGCGCGCACGGTCGCAGGCTGGGCCCGTGGCGCCACAGCAGTGCGCCGTTCTCCAGGTCCAGTGCCATCAGCGCACCTTCGTGATCGTGTACGACGGCCTGCCGGCCGCGCGCGTCGGCCACGCCACGCGGAACTCTCGCCATACGGCCCCCAGGTGGGCGTCGCAGGAACGCGGATGCGGGATCACGGACCGGAGCCGTGAGGCGTGCGGGCCGCCCGGCGCGAGGTGCGGGGCCCGGCCTGGCCGCAGCGCACTTTCATCGTCCCCCCGGCCGGGGAGGGCGGCAAATGGATCTGCCCCCATCCCGCTCGGCCTCCCGTCAGTTGACGCATACACCATCCCGCACTGGGGTCAGCGGCGCGGTCCGGCGAGCAGGGCGCCGGCGAGGGCGAGGTGACGGCGCGTGGATTCGGGGACGGCTCCAGCGTCGTCGAGGATCCGGGACAGCCACGCTGCCGCCTCCGCCTCGCGCTGGGCGGCCGTCAGGGCCTGGGCGCGTTGCAGCCGGCTCTACTCAACACATGGGTGGTCGTGTGCCGAGCAGCCGACTGCGCTCAGCCGCGGGGCGGGTGAACTCGGCGATCCGCGGTTGGCCAAGCCGTCGACACCGTCGACCGCATCCCCCACACCCCCGAACGCGGAAGGCCGCCCTCTCATGGATGAGAGAACGGCCTCCGACCTGCGTTTCCGCACAGTCGGGACGACAGGATTTGAACCTGCGACCCCTTGACCCCCAGTCAAGTGCGCTACCAAGCTGCGCCACGTCCCGATGCCCGTCTGACCTGGGGTTTTCCCCGGCCGAACGCGCATGAGAACCATACCGCACCCGACCCGGTGGTCACGAACCCGCGTTGCGCCGCCCGAGCCCCTGCGACGTGCCGCCCCCTCAGCCACAGCGCAGGTTGGCCCAGGGCCGGGGTGGGCCGTGCCCATCGCCAGGTGCCGCGGGGACAACTTTCGGGACGACCTATTGACCGTGCGCACCTGCGCTCATTAGCGTGGCGGCACCTTGCCAGAAAGCGCTTTCTGCACGCTTTTTCTCGGCACTCGGCCGGAGCTCGGAGGAGTTGACCGTGAGTCAGACCGCCATCAAGGCACCGCCCACCGGGGTGGCCGGCGTGGACCGGCGGAGCGCGCCGACGGCCGGCGAGCGGGCCGGCCGGCTGATCGAGCAGAGCTGGCGGCCGCTCGCCCTGCTCCTGGCCTGCTTCGCCGCCTGGTGGGCCGTCGCCGCCGCCGAACTGGTCGAGCCCTATCTCGTGCCCTCGCCGGGCGCCACGCTCGACGTGCTCACCTCGAAGGCCGACTACATCTGGCAGCACAGCTGGGTGACCACGTACGAGACCCTGCTCGGCTTCGTCATCGCCGTCGCTGTCGGTGTGTTCGCCGCCGTCGTCATGGTCTACTCGGCCACCGTCGGAAAGACCCTCTACCCCATCCTGCTGTTCGCCCAGGTCGTGCCCAAGATCGCCATCGCGCCGCTGTTCGTCGTCTGGCTCGGCTTCGGCATCGCGCCCAAGATCCTCATCGCCGTACTGATCGCCTTCTTCCCCGTCGTCATCTCCATGGTCACCGGACTCAAGGCGGTCGACCCCGAGATGCTGCAGCTCTCCTCCACCATGGGCGCGAGCCCCTGGCAGACCTTTGTGAAGATCCGTCTGCCCGCCTCGCTCCCCCACCTCTTCTCCGGACTCAAGGTCGCCGTCACGCTCGCCGTGACCGGTGCCGTCGTCGGTGAGTTCGTCGGCGCCAACGAGGGGCTCGGCTACGTGATCCTCCAGGCCAACGGCAACCTCGACACCCCGATGCTCTTCACCGGACTGCTCGTCATGTCCCTCATCGGCGTCGTCCTCTTCGTCCTCGTCGAGATCGCCGAGAAGCTCCTCCTGCCGTGGCACGCCAGCCGCCGCGAGACCGGCGCCACCACCACGTTCTGACCCAGCTGACGACAAGGACCAGCCATGACTGCGCGCAGACCACTTCTGACCGGCCTCGTACCGCTGCTCCTGGTCGCCACGGCCTGCGGCGAGGACGGCTCCGGCACATCGACCAGCTCGTCGGGCAAGGAGCTGGACAAGGTGACGCTGACCCTCAACTGGTACCCGTACGGCGAACATGCGCCGTTCTACTACGGCAAGCAGCAGAAGATCTTCGAGAAGCACGGCATCGACCTCGACATCCGGGCCGGGCAGGGCTCCCAGAAGACCGTGCAGGCGACCGGTGCCGGGCAGACCGACTTCGGCTGGGCCGACACGCCCGCCGTGCTCTCCGGAGTCGACGCCGGTGTGAAGGTCAAGAGCCTCGGCGTGTTCCTGCAGACCACGCCCTCCTCGGTGCAGTTCTTCGCCTCGCAGGGCATCAAATCCCCGGCCGACCTCAAGGGCAGGACCATCGCGGGGACGGCGGGCGACGCGCTCTCCAAGACGTTCCCGATCTTCCTGAAGAAGAACAACCTCGAGGAGTCGGACGTCAAGGTGCAGAACACCGACCCGGCGGGGAAGATCGCCGCGGTCATCTCCGGCAAGACCGACGGACTGCTCGGCTACGCGAGCGACCAGGGCCCCACCATGCAGGACAAGGCCAAGAAGCCCGTGGCGTACCTGCGTTTCTCCGAGAACGGACTGAACTTCTACTCCAACGGCCTGATCGCCGGCAACAGGATCCTCCAGACCCGGGGGGACCTCGCGCAGCGCATGGCGAAAGCCGTCAGCGAGTCGTTCACCGCCGCCGAGAGGGCACCGGAGCCGGCCGTCGCGTCGATGGCGGGCGCGAGTGAGCAACTGCCGCCCACGACCGTGCTGTCCGAGCAGCTCGCGACGACGCTCACCCTCCTCCACACCGACGCGACCCGCGGCAAGGCCCCCGGCGTCAACACCGAGGCCGACTGGCAGCAGACCATCGACGTCTTCGCCGAGGCCGGACTGGTGAGCAGTCCCCAGCCCGTCGCGGAGTACTGGGACAGCGCCAGGGCGATGAAGGGATGACCATGGCCAGGGACATCACCCTCCGGGCACCGGCCGTGACGGACAAGGACGGACAGGGCGGCGCGGCCGTCTCGCTCAGGGACGTGGCCGTCCGCTTCCGTACCAGGAACCGGGACGTCACCGCGCTGAAGGACATCGATCTCGAGGTGCCGATGGGCCGGTTCGTCGCCATCGTCGGCCCCTCGGGATGCGGCAAGTCCACGCTCCTGAAGCTCGTCGCCGGGCTCCTCGCCCCCTCGTCGGGCGAGGTGCTGCTGGGCGGCGAGCGCGTGCGCGGCCCGCGCCACGACATCGGTTACGTCTTCCAGCGCGCCGCGCTCCTGGAATGGCGCTCGGCCCGCCGCAACATCCTGCTCCAGGCCGAGATGCGCAGGATGCCCGCGCAGGCGGGGCGCAGGAGGGCCGACGAGCTGATCGCCATGACCGGCCTGAGCGGCTTCGAGGACGCCCTGCCGCACGAGCTGTCCGGCGGCATGCAGCAGCGTGTCGCCCTGTGCCGGGCGCTGCTCCACGAGCCGCCGGTGCTGCTGATGGACGAACCGTTCGGCGCGCTCGACGCCCTGACGCGCGAGCAGATGAACACGGAGCTCCACCGCATCTGGCGGGAGACCGGCACCACCGTGCTGCTGGTCACCCATTCCATATCGGAGGCGTGCTACCTCGCCGACCGGGTCGTGGTGATGAGCCCCCGGCCGGGCACGGTCACGGAGATCATCGATGTCGGCCTGCCGGCGGAACGCGACTACACCGAGACGATGGGGCGGCCCGAGTTCCGGGAGGCCACCACCCGTATCCGCGGGCTGCTCGGCGCCGCGTCGGCCCAGGACTGACGAGCCGGGCGCCGGGGGCCCGCACCACGGCAGGAGCCCTGTACCACTCACCGAGTGGGACAGGGCTCCTTCGTTCGCCGGGCCAGTAGCGCAGAGCCGGGTCAGTAGCGCAGATTCGCCAGGTACGTGTAGCTGTTGCGCGCGGTGGCGAACGGGTCGGCCGGCGAGTCGTGCTCCACCAGCCACTGCTTCACGCCGCCGCTGCGGGCGGTGTCGAACATCGCGGCGAAGTCCAGGACCCCGGAACCGACGTCCGCGAAGCCGCCGTTCGGCGCCATGTCCTTCACGTGCAGCGCAGGGAAGCGCCGCGGGTGCCGGATGAACAGGTCCTGCGGATCGCTGCCGCCGCCCTTCGCCGCCCAGTAGACGTCCAGTTCGAACCCGACCAGCTCCGGGTCGGTCTCGTTCAGCAGGATGTCGTACAGGACCTCGCCCTCGACCGTCTGGTGGTCGAGGCCGTGGTTGTGGAAGAGCAGCGGGCCGAGGCCTGCTTCGCGGGCAGCCAGGCCCGCCTTGTTGAACTCGCGGGCCGCCTCCCGGAATCCGGCCGGTGTGTGCATGGCCCCGGGCAGGCTCGGCACGACGATCCAGCGGGCGCCCAGTGTGTGGATGTCCTCCAGCGCCCTGGGCAGGCCGCTGCCCCGGACGGTGTCGTAGCCGACGTGCTCCAGCACCGCCCTGAGCCTCGTCGCGTCCAGCATCGACCGGATGGCGGCGGCGCTGTTGCCGTGCCGGCCGCTCACCCCCACGGTCATGTAGCCGATCTCCGCGAGGCGGGCCAGTGTCCCCTTGAAGTCGGCGGCCAGTGGCGTGCGCATCGTGTACAGGTGCATGCCGATGCCGGACGGCGGGATGCGGCGGCAGCGGCGGGCCGTGTCTGCCGCCGTTTCCGGTGACTGGGCCGCGTGGGCGAGCGGGCCGGATGCGGCGACCGCGGCCGCCGCCGCCCCAAGTGCCCTGCCGAGAAACGCGCGTCTGCTGTCGTTCATGGTGATGCTCCCTCCTCAGCCGACCGTGACGCGTACGTGGCCGGTCGTCGTGTCGCCCTTGTCGTCGGTGACCGTCAGGCGCGCGGTGTAGGTGCCCGCGCGGGCATAGGTGTGGGCCGCGGTGGCGCCTTCCTCGCCCGCGGGCCGGGTGTTGTCGCCGAAGTCCCAGTGGTACGCGGCGGCGGTCCGGCCCTCCGGCAGCCCGACCCTGCCCGCGAGGGCCACGGTCCGCCCGGAGCCGGGCTCGGCCGTCACGGTGACCTTGGCACCCTGGCGCTTCTCCACACCGGGGCCGTTGAAGTGCAGCCAGTCCACCGCGAACAGATCGGGTCCGGCCGCCGACCAGGCCGGGTTGGTGAAGACGGCGTACAGCGCGACCGTGGAGCCCGGGTCGGCCAGCGCGGTCGTCGGCGAGACGACGTTGCCCCAGCCGCCGGTGGGCGGTACGTCGACCGCGCCGAGCAGCGGACCGGTGGGCGACCCGGCCCGGAACTCGACCGTTCCCCCGATGCCGCCCGACGCCGCGCCGACCGCCACCGAGTCGATGCCCTTGAGGTGGACCGGGTCGAAACGGATCCAGTCGCCGTGCTCGATCTCCGTGAGCCGCTTGCCCCCGGACGCGTCCGCACGCGAGCCCACCACCACGCCCTGCTGCGCGCCGCCCGTCGAGGTCATGTGCTCGGCCTCGCGGAACGTGGTACGCAGGGTCAGCGAGGCGGAACCGGTGAGCGCGGGGGCCGACGGCGCGCCCTTGTCCTCGTACTGCGCGGTGATGCCGTAGTAGAGGTGCTGCCCGGGACCGTGGCTGTCGCCGGCGTCGGTCGCGATCTCACCCGCGCAGCCGGTGTAGTTGTCCAACGGGTGCAGGTGGGAGTCGTGTCCGAGCTGGGACTGGACGACGACACGCGAGCAGTCGATCCGGCCGTCCTCCTTGTCCTTGACCCGCACGGTGAAGGGGATGGTGTCGCCGAAGGCGAACATCCCGCCCTTCGGCGGCTGTTGGATGGTGACCACCGGCCGTGTGTTGCCGACGGTGATGTCATGGACGGCGAGACCGGTCAGACCGCCCGGTCCGGTGACCGTGAGCCGCGCGGAGAACCGTCCCTTGTCCCGGTAGACGTGCGTCGGGTTCGCCTCGGTCGAGTCGGTCGTTTCGTTCCCGTCGAAGTCCCAGGCGTACGTGACGGGTTTGCCGTCCGGCAGGCCCGAGCCCTCGCTGGAGAACGTGACCGTCAGCGGCGCGCTGCCGCTGTCGGGAGTCGCGGTGACCTTCGCGGCCGGTAGTCGCTCGTCACCGACGTAGTCGATGCGGTAGATCCCCGAGCCCTCGTTGCTGCCGCCCCGTCCGGTGCCGCTGCCGAGACCGAAGTCGATCACGTACATCGCGCCGTCGGGGCCGAAGTCGGCGTCGAACGGCTGGTTCCAGCTCATGTCCGCGAACACCGGGTTGATGGAGTGGAGATCACCCGCCTTGGCGGGCGCGAACCGCGGGTCGGTGAACGTCTGGTCGTGCTGCTGGAACGAGAAGGACTTGAACCACCGGCGGGTGAGCTCGTACGTGAACCACTTCCCCTCGAAGTAGGCGGGGAATTTGCCCTGGTAGGTGTTCGCCGGGTCGTAGTCGTAGACGGGCCCGCTCATCGGACCGCCGCCACCGGTGCCGACCTCGGGGAACTCGGCCGATGCGGAGTAGGCGTACCAGACGGTCGCGGGCTTCGCCGGGGGCAGTTCGGTCAGGCCCGTGTTGTTGGGCGAGTCGTTGACGAGCTGCGCGCAGTCGAACGTCGGGCCGGAGGTCCTGGAGGCGAAGTCGTAGTCGTTGAAGGGGGTGTTGTTGCCGACGCAGTACGGCCAGCCGAAGTTGCCCGCCTGGGTGATACGGGTGTACTCGACCGTGCCCTCGGGGCCCCGGTCCGCCTTGGCCGCTCGCGCGTCGGGACCGTAGTCGGCCACCATCAGCGCCCCGCTCACGGGGTCCGTGGTGATCCGGAACGGGTTGCGCATGCCCATCGCGTAGATCTCGGAGCGGGTCTTCGCCGTGCCGGGCGCGAAGAGGTTGCCCTCGGGCACCGCGTACGTCCCGTCGTCCTTCGGTGTGATCCGCAGGATCTTGCCGCGCAGGTCGTTGGAGTTGCCGGAGGTGCCCTGTGCGTCCCAGGCCCGGCGGCCCTCGCGCTCGTCGATGGGGGTGAAGCCGTCGGAGGCGAACGGGTCGGTGTTGTCGCCCGTCGCGACGTACAGGTCACCGTCCTTGTCGAACGCCAGCGAACCGGCCATGTGCGAGTTGGCCCGTCCCTCGCCGCGCAGGGTCGGGATCGTCAGCAGCCGCTTCTCGGACGCCGGGTCGACGGTGTTGCCGCCGACCGTGAAACGGGAGAGGTTCAGCTGCTTCTCCGTCTTGTCGGAGTGCAGCAGGTACAGCCAGTGGTTCTCGGCGAAGTCCGGGTCGAGCGCGAGGCCGAGCAGGCCGTCGGACTGGCTCGTCATCTCCGGCGTGTACGCGAAGTCGAGTGCGGTCGTGACCTTCAACGTCTCCTGGTCGATCACCTTGACCTTGCCGGTCCGCTGGATGAAGAACACCCGGCGGTCGGGCGCGACGGCCAGCTCGAACGGGTCGGCGAGGTCGCTCGTGACGAGCGGGGTGCGCTGGAAGGAGCCCGTCTTCGTCGCCGTGCAGTCGCCGGGCCTGTTCCCCGCCGCCCACTGGATGCCGCCCAGCAGGTGCTTCAGGAAACCCTCCTCCTGGAAGGCCGACTCGGCGTGTCCGCCGGCCGTGAACCAGGAGCGTCCGCCGTCGTAGTTCTGGCACCAGGACCAGGGGTGGTCGACGCCCTCGTCGAGACCGGTGATGCCGTCGCGCACCTTGATCTGCGCGAGGGTGTGCACCTTGCCGGTCGGGTTGGTGCGCCAGTTGTACCACTCCTCGGTGCGCTCCCAGAGTTCGGGAAGGCCCTCGGTGGAGGGGTGCGTGCGGTCGAGCACCTTGATGCGGCCGGTCTGGACGGCCGGGTGCTTGTCGAAGATTGCGCCGACGAGACCCTCGTACCAGGCCCAGTCGCGTTCGCTGGCTGATGCGGCGTGCAGGCCCACCCAGCCGCCGCCGCCCCGGATGTACTTCTGCAGCGCCGCGCGCTGGGGCGCGTCGAGCAGATCGCCGCTCTGCGGGGTGGAGTTGGTGTTGTTGAAGACGATCGCCTGGAAGCGGGCGAGGTTGGCGTCGGTGAAGGCCGCGGCGTCGTCGGTGGCCTCGACCTCGAAGCCGTTCTCGCTGCCGAGCTTCTTGATGGCCTCGATGCCGGCGGGGATGGAGTCGTGGTGGAAGTTGGTGACCTTGGAGAAGACCAGTACGCGATAGGGCGCCGCCTCGGCGGGAGGTGACAGGGTCACCCCGAGTCCGACGAGCAGCGTCAGCAGGGCTGTGAGGGCGGGGAAGGGCGTTCTGCGGCGTACCCCTGGTCGATGACTACTCATGGCGCTCCCGGGTGCAGGTGGTGTCCGTGCGGGGTAGAAAGCGCTTTCTGAATACGCGGCACAGCGTAGGTTCCGGCCTGACAGGGGGTCAATGGGTCGGAAGCGCCCACGTGCCGGGGTAGTTGGCGCCCTCCGGGTCGGAGAGGGCCGGGGGTCCTCGTCGCGTCGCGGGCGCGGGGGCGTGTCCGTGGCGCGGTGCGCTCGCCGCGCTCTCGGGCGCGTGTCAGTGGTCCGTCGTACGGTCACTGTTATGGCCACTGCCGACGACGTACGCAGAATCGCGCTGGCGCTGCCGGGCGCGATGGAGAAACTGTCCTGGGGGATGCCCACCTTCCGGTTGGAGGCGGGCGGCCGGATCTTCGCCTCACTGGACGACGACGACCGCGTGATGGGCGTGAAGTGCCCCAAGGAGGAGCGGGCGGAGCTGATCGCGGCGGAGCCGGAGAAGTTCTTCCTGCGTCCGGGCCACGACGAACTACGCGTGGCTGCGCGTGCGGTTGGGGGCGCTGGAGGACGAGGAGGAGCTGCGGGCGATCCTCCTGGACTCCTGGCGCCAGGCGGCTCCTCGCAGACTCCTCGACGCCCACCCGGACTTGGCGTCACCGCCGCCGAGGTGACGGACGGGAGCGCGGGAGCGGTGGGGGGCGCGGTGCCCCGGTCCCGGGGGGCGTGGGGCTGGGCGCGGCGGGGGCGCCGCGGGCCCGGGCACGGAACGGCGGGGGCGCGGGCCGGTTGCGCGCGGGGGCTTCGGGGCCCGGCACGGAACGGCCGGGGTGGGGGGCCGGGCATCGCACGCCTCGGCCCCGCCGCGTCGTGATCCCGGGTCAGGTCGGCCAGGGCCCGTTCCGTCGTGGCGGGCGACGACCGTCAGCCGGGTTCCTCGTCCACTGGAGCCGGCTTCACGCCCGGCCTCCGTCGGTGTGCTGCCGGCCGGAAGGTCCCGCCACTGCGAGCGCGAGCGGCCGTCGGGCCGGAGCCGTTCGTGCCGGCTCAGCCCTGATGCCCCCAGTCCAGGCGGGCGGCCAGGCCGGCAGCGGTGAAGGCGGCTGCCAACTCGTCGCGCCCCTCGGTGAAGTGGGTCCAGCTGTTGTAGTGGACCGGAACGACCCGGCGGGCGCTGAGGATTCGGGCGGCCTCGGCGGCCTGGGTGCTGTCCAGGACGAGCGGGTCACCGTCGAAGAGCACAGGGAATCGAGGAGCTCCGGCGAACAGGAGGGCGGTGTCCACCGGGGCGAAGCGCTCGGCGATCTCCTTGACCAGGTCGAGGGAGGCGTTGTCGCCGCTGACGTACACGGTGGGCAGGCCCTCTCCGGTGAGGACGAAGCCGACGACCTGGCCGGCGAACGGCTCGACCGCCTCGCGCGGGCCGGGGCCATGGATGGCAGGGGCGGCGGTCACGGTGATCGTGCCGCCGCCAGGGCGCTCCAGCTCGACGGACTCCCAGTCGGCCACCACCGAGATCGTCGACCACGCCCTGGCGACCCTTGCCGCCGACGCCGCCGACCTCCTCACCGGCCCCGACGCAGAACGCCTCACCCCTTGCGGTTCGCCCCCCTGCAACCGCTACCTGCTCCGCCGCGGCCGCCGCCACTGGTGCTCGACCCGGTGCGGCGACCGCGCCCGTGCCGCCCGCGCGTATGCCCGCCGCACCCAGTCCGGGACGGATTGACGAAGCCGCCGATGGGACGACGGGCCGCGGGGGCCGGGAGTCAGTGCGCGAGGAACGACCTGATCCGGTCGCGCAGACCCGCTGGGTCCAGGCCGTGGGCCGTCAGGTGTTCGTCGATCGTGCCGTACCTGCGCAGCTCCCGCCGCGCGACACCGAGATCGAGTACGCGGTGGGGCACCTCCGCCAGGGCCTCGGTCGCCCGGGTCGTGGACGTGCCCGCGAGGTACGGCTCGACGATCACGACGTCGGCGGCCCGCTGGGCCCCGGCCGCCGCCCGCAGCGCCGCCGCGTCGAAGGGGCGCACGGTCGTCGCGTAGAGCACGCTCACATCGAGGCCCTCCGTCGCCGCCAGGACGTTGTCGAGCATCGGGCCCACGGCGATCACGACACCGCCCCGGCCTTCCCGCAGGGTCAGGAAACCGGCTCCGGTCACCGGGCGGGGCGCCGCGTTGGACTGGTTCGACAGGCGTACGTACACCCGGTCGTCGCCCCGTACAGCCTTGCGCAGCAGGTTCTCCGCCTCGTCGGGGTGGCCGGGGACGTGCACCGTCCAGCCGTCCAGGGTGTCCAGGAGGGCGACATCGCCCGGCGACATGTGCGTGAAGCCGCCGGCCGGCCAGTCGTACGACGCGCCGGCGCTGACCAGCACACCGCCCGTCCCCTGGTGCCCGAAGTCCAGCTTCACCTGCTCGAAGGGCCGCTCGACCAGGAAACTCGCGAACGTGTGCATGATCGGCCGCAGCCCGGTGAGCGCAATGCCGCCGCCGGCGCCGATGAGGAGCTGCTCGCGGATGCCGACGTTGATCACGCGGTCCGGGTGGCGGCGTTGGGCGGCGTCGAAGCCGTCCCGGCTGATCTCCGCGAGGACGAGTGCGAGCCGCGGATCCTCGTCCAGCAGTCGTGTCGTGGTGGAGATGAAGCGGTCGCGCATGGTGTCCATCGTTCGTGGTTCCCCTCGTCGGCAGTGGTGGAAGGACCGCGGTGTCGCCGCGGGCGCGTCGCGGTCAGGCGTTCTTGGGCTCGACCCGGGCGACGACCGCCCGCGGGCGTCCGGGGTGCGGCGCGGTGAACGCCGCGTACAGCGCCTCGTGGTCACGGCCGTCAACCGTCTCGGCCGACCAGCCAGCCGCCTCGAAGCGGGAGGCGATGCCGCCGGGCCAGCCGTACGTCGCGGAGGAGTTGTCGATCACGAGCGTGTGCAACTGCTCCAGGCCGGCCGGCCCCGCGTAGGCGATCGCCTCGTGGTTGCTGCCCTCGTCGAGTTCGGCGTCGCCGATCAACACCCACACCCGCGGGTCGGTCAGGCCCTGTGCCCGCAGGCCGAGCGCGGTCCCGACAGCGAGCGGGAGCCCGTGTCCCAGTGAGCCGCTGCCGACCTCGGCGCCCGGGACGAGCATCCGGTCGGGGTGGTGCCCGAGCGGGGAGTCGTACGAGCCGAAGCCCGGCAGCCACTCCTCGGGGAAGAAGCCCTTGGCCGCGAGAACCGCGTAGTACGCCATGGGCCCGTGCCCCTTCGAGAGCAGGAAGCGGTCGCGGCCCGGTGCGTCGGCGGTCTCGGGGGTCACCCGCAGTACGCGGTCGTAGAGGACCCACAGCGCGTCGAGGGTGGAGGTCGCGGCGGGACCGTGCTTCTCGTCGCCGGTCATCAGGGCCATGAGCCGGTTCAGATCGGCGAACCCGACTGTCCGTGTGGTCTGCGTCGTCGTCATGGCCCCACCGTGCAACCTGAAGTCTGGTTGAGGTCAAGCGCGCCCCGCGCGCGGGTCGGCGCAATACCGGTTCGTGACCACCGGGTCGAGTGCGGTATTGTTCTCATGCGCGTTCGGCCGGGGGAAACCCCAGGTCACACGGGCACCGGGACGTGGCGCAGCTTGGTAGCGCACTTGACTGGGGGTCAAGGGGTCGCAGGTTCAAATCCTGTCGTCCCGACTCTGCTTTTCGCAGGTCGGAGGCCGTTCTCTCATCCTTGAGGGAGCGGCCTTTCGTGCGTCCGGGGCCGGTGCGGCCTCGGCATCCGACGTAACACTTCCGTCATGGGCGGTTCTCTGGGCCGCGGCGTCCCGATGACGTTGAATGCGTCTGAGGGACGAGGAAGGAGCACGTGGTGAAGCGTGAGGGCGGGCGTCGTCGGGCGCTGATGATCGTGGCGGCGGCAGTGGCAGCCGTGGTGGTGGCCGCGGGGCTGTACTGGTTCCAGCCGTGGAAGCTGTGGCAGGACCAGACGGTCAGCGAAGCCCTGCCCACCGCGGCGCCGAGCACACCGGCCGCCGATCCCACCTCCGCGGCGCCGACGGAATCGGTGCCCCCGGCCCCGCAGACCGTTGCCCGGGGAAGCCTGATCAGCCACGAGCACACCACCACCGGCACCGCGAAGATCGTCCGGCTGCCGGACGGCTCGCACACGCTCCGGCTGGAGGGGCTGGACACCAGCAACGGGCCGGACCTGCGGGTGTGGCTGACCGACGCCCCGGTGAAGGAAGGGACGGCGGGCTGGCACGTCTTCGACGACGGCAAGTACGTCAGCCTGGGCAAGCTCAAGGGCAACAAGGGCGACCAGAACTACCCGATCCCGGCGGACGTGAAGCTGTCCGAGTACACCAGCGTCAGCATCTGGTGCGACCGCTTCGACGTCTCCTTCGGCGCGGCCCGGCTGACGGCCGCCTGATCCGGCGCGGGGCACGTCAGCCGGTCACACCCTGGTGATGACGGAAGCGTTACGCCCCGGTGCGGGAGCGGCCGTGGCGGGGACCGGTCGCCGTAGCGTGCGGGGCATGCGAGTACTTGTCACAGGAGGAGCCGGGTTCATCGGCTCGCAGGTGGTGGCCGCGCTGGCCGCCGAAGGGCACGAGCCGGTGGTGCTGGACGCGCTGCTGCCCGCGGCGCACCCCACCGCTCCCGAGCTGCCGGATGCCGAGTTCGTCCGGGGTGACGTCCGCGCACCGGAGGCCGTGCGCGCCGCCCTGCGGGGAGTTGGGGCCGTGTGTCATCAGGCGGCGATGGTGGGGCTCGGGAAGGACTTCGCGGACGCCCCGGCCTACGTGGCCTGCAATGACCTCGGGACCGCGGTGCTGCTGGCGGGCATGGCCGAGGCCGGGGTGCGGTGCCTGGTGCAGGCGGGGTCGATGGTGGTCTACGGCGAGGGCCGGTACGAGTGCCCCGCCCACGGGGTGGTCCGGCCGGGGCCGCGGACAGTGGCGGACCTGGAGGCGGGCCGGTTCGATCCGTGCTGTCCGCGCTGTGGTGCGCAGCTCGTGCCGGGCCTGGTGGCCGAGGACGCGCCCGTCGACCCGCGGAACGTCTACGCGACGACGAAACTGGCCCAGGAGCACCTGGCGGCCTCCTGGGCGCGTGCGACGGGCGGACGGGCGATCTCGCTGCGCTACCACAACGTGTACGGTCCCGGGATGCCCCGGGACACCCCGTACGCGGGCGTGGCGTCGTTCTTCCGGTCGGCGCTGGCCGTCGGCGAGGCACCGCGGGTGTTCGAGGACGGCGGGCAGCGCCGGGACTTCGTGCACGTACGGGACGTGGCCCGGGCCAACGTGGCCGCACTGGCCCACCTGGAACGCACGTCCGCGGACGGACATGCCGCCTACAACGTGGGCAGCGGCGAACCGCACACGGTCGGGGACATGGCGGCGGTGCTCGCGGCCGCGCACGGCGGGCCGCATCCGGTGGTGACCGGCGAATTCCGGCTCGGGGACGTCCGGCACATCACCGCGGACTCGTCCCGGCTGCGCCGCGAACTGGGCTGGCGACCGGAGGTGGGCTTCGCCGAGGGCATGTCCGACTTCGCGCGGGCTCCGCAACGGGCTTCGGCCGGGGTCGGGTAGCCGGAGCCCCGTGCCGGGCGCCTCCGCCGGGTGGGGCCGACGGCCGGTCCTGGGCAGCGCCACAGGGGTCGCGTAGCCGACGCCCCGTCAGGGGTGCTGTGCCGGGGTGGACGACGACCCCGCCCCTCCGCCGGGTCGGGTACACGACGGCCGGTCCTGGGCGCCTGCACGGCCGGGCAGCCGCGGCCCGGTCTCGGTACCCCCGTCGGCGTCGCGTAGCCGATGTCCCGTCCAGGATGCCTGCGCCGGGGTCGGGTGGACGACGGCCCGTCCGGGGCGCCTCCGCCGGGTCGGGTGGACGAGGGCCGGTCCCTGCAGGGGTCGAGCACGTCGGCCGGCGGCGGGGCGCTTCGACGCGGTGGCCGCCCGGGCCGCCGGTCAGGCGCCCGTGCCGGCCAGTGGCAGGGTCACCTCGAAGCGGCAGCCGCCGGGCACGTTGCGGACCTCGGCCTGTCCCGCGTGGGCCTCGACGATGCCGCGGACGATCGCGAGTCCGAGTCCGGCGCCCGCCGGGGGCGTCCGCGCCGGGCTGCCACGCCAGCCGGTGTCGAACACGCGCGTCAGGTCCTCCTCGGCGATGCCGCCGCAGCCGTCCGTGACCGACAGCACGGCCGTGTCCTCGCGCCGGTCGACGGCCACGGCCACGGTGCCGTCGGCCGGAGTGTGGCGGATGGCGTTGACGAGGAGGTTGGCGAGGACCCGGGTCATCTCCTTGCCGTCCACGTCGACCGGCACGTGGGCGATGTCCTCGGCGAGCAGCCGTACGCCGCGTTCCCGGGCGAGCGGGTCGGCGCCGAGGAGGGCGTCGGCCGCCAGGTCCCGCAGCGAGACGCGGCTGCGGGTCAGCTCCAGGGCGCCCGCGTGGATGCGGGAGAGCTCGAAGAGGTCGCCGACCATGACGTCGAGGCGTTCGACCTCGGTGCGGATCTGCCGGTGGTAGCGGGCGGGCTCGGTCGCCACGCCGTCCTCCAGGGCCTCGGCCATGGCGCGCAGTCCGGCGAGCGGGGTGCGCAGGTCGTGGGAGATCCAGGCGACGAGTTCGCGGCGGGAGGTGTCCAGCGCGCGCTCCCGTTCCCGGGAGGCCGCGAGCCTGGCGCTCGTGGCGGCCAACTCGCGCGTGAGGTCGGCCAGTTCGGCCGTGGCGCGCGCCGGCGGGGCGGCGAAACTGCCACCGTTCCCGAAGTCCCGAGCAGCGCGCGCGAGGTCCCGGCTGCGGGCCACCACCCAGCGGCCCAGCAGCAGTGCGGTGGCCAGGGAGACGGCGGCGGCCATGGCCACGACGAGGGTGACGACGGTCAGGTCGTGCGGGGACAGGAACATCGCCCAGGCCACGGCGAGGGTGCCGGCGAGCATGGCCGTGACGGTGACCGCCGCGACCACGGTCAGGGACACGGCGACCGACCTGTACCGGAGCAGGCGCAGTGCCAGGGCGCCGAGCGCACCCGCGCACGCCGCGCCACCGAGGGCGAAGAGGGCGATCAGCAGGATGTCCTTCACGGCTGGCCCTCCTCCTGCGGCTCGAAGCGGTAGCCGACGCCCCAGACGGTCTGGATCAGCCGGGGCGCGGCCGGATCGTCCTCGATCTTGGCGCGCAGGCGGCGGACGTGCACCGTGACGGTGGACAGGTCGCCGAAGTCCCATCCCCACACGTCGCGCATCAGCTCCTCGCGGCTGTGCGCGCGCTCGGGGTGGGTGAGGAAGTGCGCGAGCAGATCGAACTCCCGCAGCGTGAGGGTGAGCGGCCGCCCGTCCTTGGTGGCACGACGGGTCTGCGGATCCAGCTGGATGCCGGCCCGGCGCGGCACCGGCTGACCGCCGCCCGCCGCCGCGGCCCCGGCGCGGCTGCGCCGCAGCACGGACTCGACCCGCAGGACCAGTTCCCGGGGGCTGAAGGGCTTGGTGACGTAGTCGTCCGCGCCCAGTTCCAGGCCCGCGATCCGGTCGTCCTCGGCTCCGCGGGCCGTCAGCATGATCACCGGCACGGGGCGGTCGGCGCGCAGGCGGCGGCAGACCTCCAGTCCGTCGATGCCGGGCAGCATGAGGTCCAGGACGACCAGGTCGTGCCGGTGGCGGGCCGCCCGGTCGAGGGCGGTGGGGCCGTCGGCGGCGTGGTCGACGCTGTGGCCGGCCCGGTGCAGGTAGCCGGTGACGACCTCGGCGACGGTCGGATCGTCGTCGACGACGAGGATCCGGGCGGGCGGCGTACGCGTACTCATGACGTCCAGCCTCGCACCGGCCGCCTCCCGGTGTCCCCTCCGGGATCACGCCGTACGGCCGACGTCCGCGTTTCGTAAGGAGTCGATGTCCGCTATGTCCGCCGCGAATTCCTACGGTGGCAGTCGTGACCGCTGACACCGTGGACGTCGTCCTTCCCTGTCTGAACGAGGCCGGTGCGCTGCCCTGGGTCCTCGCCCGCATCCCGGCCGGCTGGCGGGCCCTGGTGGTGGACAACGGGTCCACCGACGGATCCGCCGGCATCGCCCGCTCGCTCGGGGCCACCGTCGTTCGAGAGCCCAGGCGCGGCTTCGGCGCGGCGTGCCAGGCCGGACTGCTGGCCGCCGAGGCCGAGTTCGTGTGTTTCTGCGACTGCGACGCGTCCCTCGACCCGGGCCGGCTGGCCGGCTTCGTCCGGGCCGTCGCCGCGGGCGAGGCCGAGCTCGTGCTCGGCCGCCGCCGGCCCCAGGGGCGGGGCGCCTGGCCGCTGCACGCCCGCGCCGGAAATCTCGCCCTGTCCCGGATGCTGCGCCGCCGCACCGGCCTGCGGCTGCACGACCTCGGCCCGCTGAGAGCGGCGCGCCGCGAGGCCCTCCTCGGCCTGGACCTGACCGACCGGCGGTCCGGATACCCGCTCCAGATGGTCGTCCGGGCCGCCGACGCGGGCTGGCGGATCCGGGAGGAGGACGTGCCCTACCTTCCCCGCGCCGGCAAGTCCAAGGTCACCGGCACCTGGCGGGGCACCTGGCACGCGGTCCGCGACATGCGCGCGGTCCTCGCCGAGGCCCCGCACACCACCGCCGTCGGAGGTGTCCGGTGACGAGCCTGCTCGTGATCGCCAAGCAACCGCTGCCCGGCCGGGTGAAGACCCGCCTCACCCCGCCGTTCACCCCCGAGGAGGCGGCGGCCCTGGCCGAAGCCGCCCTCGCCGACACCCTCGCGGCCGCGGCCGCCACCCCCGCCGACCGGCACGTGCTGGTCCTGGACGGGGTCGCGGGCCCCTGGCTGCCGCCCGGCTTCGACGTCGTGCCCCAGTGCGCCGGCGGCCTCGACGAACGGCTCGCCGCCGCCTTCGCCGCCTGCACCGGCCCGGCACTGCTGATCGGCATGGACACCCCGCAGGTCACACCTGAACTCCTCGGCCCGGCCCTGGAGTTCGGCGATTGCGACGCATGGTTCGGCCCGGCCGTCGACGGCGGGTTCTGGGCCCTCGGCCTGGCGACCCCCGACCCCGCGCTGCTGCTCGGCGTACCGATGTCCGTGCCGGAGACCGGTGCCGTGCAGTACGCGCGGCTGCGCGCGGCCGGGCTGCGGACCGGGCTCCTGCCCCGCCTGCGCGACGTGGACACCGCGGCCGACGCGGCCGTGGTGGCCGGCCAGTCCCCCACCGGACGCTTCGCCACCCTGCATCACCGGCTGACCGGCGCCCTGCGGACGGCGCGGTGACGGCCCCCGCGACCGCGCGCGACAGGACCGGCACACCACCCGGTCCGGCCTGGCGGGAGGATCCCTATGCCGGGGCGCTGCACGCCGGGCACGGCCCGCTCTTCCTGCGTCGCGACGACGGCTGGCTGCTGCCCCTGGACGTCGAACGCTGGTGCGCCGACGCGGACGCCGCCGACGAGAGCGTGCTCGCCCGGTGCGGCGGCTCGGTTCTGGACATCGGCTGCGGTCCGGGCCGACTCGTGGCCGCGCTGGCCGGGCGAGGGCACACGGCGCTCGGGGTCGACGTGAGCCCGGCCGCGGTGAAACGGACCGTACGCCGCGGTGGCACGGCCCTGTGCCGGTCCGTCTTCGAACCCCTGCCCGGCGAGCGCCGGTGGGCCACGGCCCTGCTCGTCGACGGCAACATCGGCATCGGCGGAGATCCCGTGGCGCTGCTGCGGCGGGTCGCCGGGATTCTCGCTCCCAGCGGGCGGCTGATAGCCGAGGCCGCCGCCGTCGAGGTGGACGAGCGCTGCGAGGTGCGGCTGGACGACGGGCGCGGCGGGCTCGGCACCCCCTTTCCCTGGGCCCGGGTCGGGCCCGGGGCCCTGCTCCACCACGCTGCCAGGGCCGGCTGGGCGGTCACCCGTGCCTGGACGGCGGCGGGGCGGCACTTCGCCGAACTCGCGCCCGGCCCTCAGTCCTCCGGCGGGCCCTGACGGCCGGCCCTGGACGCCCTGACCCGCCGCCGCAGGCGGGTCAGGACCACCCAGGCCAGCGCGACCGCCGCGACCACCGCCAGCACGAGCAGCAGGTTGCGCGCGTAAGGCAGGGGAAGCGCCGAGGGGTTGGGCGGTGCGCCCGGCCGCACCAGCAGCGGCAGCGTGACCAGCACCAGTGCCCCGCCGGTCACCAGCGCGCCGCGCACCACCGGGCGCGCCGGCAGTGCCGCGACCAACAGCCCGACGGCGAGCACCACCGGCGCGAGCACGCCGTCGTGCAGCACCAGTGCGCCCGCCATCCACAGCAGGACGTCGTACGGATCGGGCTGAGCCGCCAACTGCCGGCCGCCGACCCCGATCAGCAACAGGCCCAGCGCACCCAGCGCGCAACGGACCACGGACACGGACCTCACCACACCTCCAGCCGGGTGACCCACTTGGTCTGCAGCACCCCGGGCCGGTTCGGCGCGATGATCCGCGCCGGGAAGCCGTGGTCGGCCGACAGCACCTCGCCGTTCAGCCGCAGTGCCAGCAGTGTCAGCGGGTCCTGCGCGTACTCCCGCCCCATCTCCATCACCCGGTACGCGCCCCGCACTTCGAGGGACACCACCCGCACCCCGGAGCCCGGCAGGGCTCCCGCCCGCTCCATCAGGTCCCGGACCCGTACACCGCTCCACCAGGCATCCATGCTCCAGCCCTCCACGCACGCGATCGGCAGCCGTGCCCGGACCCGGGGCAGTGCGCCCAGCTCGGCGAGGGTCAACCGGTACGGCCGCGGCCCCAGCACCTCCAGGGACCAGTCCCGGACCGCGGTGTCCGTCACCCCGGCGGCGGCCGCCGTCCGGTTGACCGGCAGGCCCTGCGGCCCGTGACCGGGATGACGGGGGGCCAGCAGATCGACGGCGGCCAGCGGCGTCAGGGACTGGCCGACCGTCGTGACGGTCACGGCGCCCACGGCCGCCCCGACCCCGAGCAGCAACGCCCTGCGGTCCGGGCCGTCCCGTTCCTCGTCCGGCAGCGCGAGGGTGCCCGCGGACCGCCTGCTCCAATGGGCCCGGATGTCAGGTGCCTTGACCGCGAGATGCAGCAGCACGGACCCGGCCAGGACCCAGGCCACGGCGTAGTGGACCGGCACGAAGGAGAACGGCCACGGGTACCACTCGACGATGTTCAACAGGCCGGTCAGCACCTGGAACACGCCCGACGCCACCAGCACCGCCACCGACAGCCGCTCCAGAGCGTGCCGCACCGACCGGACCGGCGGCCACACGAACAGCCGGGGGTAGACCGCCCAGAGCTTCGCCAGCAGCAGCACGATCGCCGCCAGTCCCACAGCGACGTGCAGCCCCTGCGTCAGCCGGTATCCCCACACCGGCCGCGACGGCAGGTGATCGGCCAGCCAGGCCGGCGGGCTCTGCAGGAAGTGACTGATCAGCCCCGTGAGGAAGCACACGGCGAGCGCCACGCCGAGCCACCGCCCGATCACCGTGGCGGTGCGCGGATCGTGCAGACGCCCGGAGAAGGCCGGTGGGCGGACGGCGGGCAGACGCAGCCGCGGCAGGCGGACGGCGGGCCGACGGACGGCGGGCAAGCGCAGCCACGGCAGCCGGAGCGCGGGTCGGCGGAAGGCGGGCAAGCGCAGCCACGGCAGCCGGAGCGCGGGTCGGCGGAAGGCAGGCAGGCGCAACCGCGGCAGCCGGAGCGCGGGCAGTCGGAAGGCCGGAAGGTGCAGGTGCCGGCCGATTCGAGATCCCATGCACCCATGCAACCGCGCCGGCCACTCGCGCGGACGGATCCGACACCTTACGAAACGCGGACGCCCTGCCGTGCCGCCGTCCCCGACGCCCCGGCCGCTGCCAGGGTGAAGGCGTGACCCGCCCGCCCGCCACCACCCCGCGCGCCACGGTGGCCGCCTCCGTGCTCCTGGCCGTGCTCACCGCCGTGCTCGTCCTCACCGTCCGCAAGGACGGCTACGGCGCCGACCCGGCCGGCCTGTCCTGGTGGTACGCCGCCTCCTGGGCTCTGTTCGCGGCGGCCACCTGGACCCTGCGCAAGGCGCCTGCCCGGCACATCGCCGCCCTCGTCGTCGCCGGGGGCGTCGCGGTGGCCGCCACCGGACTCGTGGCCGCGCCACGGACCAGTACCGACTCGTTCCGCTACGCCTGGGACGGCCGGGTACAGGCCGCGGGCATCTCCCCCTACGACCACGCCCCCGCCGATCCCGCGCTCGTGCCGCTCCGCGACACCTGGCTCTTCCCCACGGCAGACGCCTGCGGGAAGCCGGGGCTCGCCCCTGTCTCCGACGGCGTGTGCACCCGTATCAACCGCCCGCGGGTCCACACCGTCTATCCACCGGCCGGCGAGCTGTACTTCCTCGCCGTGCACGCCGTCTCCCCGGACGGCGTCCGCCACAAGGCGTTCCAGACCGGCGGAGCGGTCCTGGCTCTCGCCACCACCCTGGTGCTGCTCCGGATCCTGCGCCGCAGGGGTGACCCGCGCAACGCCGCCTACTGGGCCTGGTGTCCGGCCGTCCCCGTCGAAGCCGTCAACAACGCCCACGCCGATGTCTTGGCGGTCCTGCTCTCCGCCGTCGCGCTCGGCCTGACGGTTCGTCACCGTACTGGCGGAGGCGCCCTCCTGGGCCTGGCCACCGCTGCCAAACTCCTGCCGGCCGTTCTGATCCCCGGTGCCCTGTCCGGTGTCCGCCGTCCACGCGACGCCGCCGCGACCCTGCTCCCCGCAGCCGCCGTGCTCGCCGCGCTCTACCTCCCGTACATCCTCCTCTCCCGCTCCTCCGTCCTCGGCTATCTCGGTGGCTACGCCGAGGAGGAGGGCTACCGGGACGCGTCCGCCGACGACCGCTACGCCCTCCTGCGCCTCGTCCTGCCGGACTCCTCGTCCCTGCCCGCGGTGATCGTGGGCGTGCTCGCCGTGAGCCTGTACGTGATCCGCCGCGGCGACCCCGAACGCCCCTGGAGCGGAGCCCTCGTGGTCACCGGCACGGCCTTCCTCCTGACGACGCCCGGCTACTCCTGGTACGCCCTGCTCCTCGTCGCCCTCGTCGCGCTCGACGGCCGGTGGGAGTGGCTGGGCGTCGCCGTCGCCGGGGCCGCCGCCTACGTCACCGCCCGGGCGGTCCCCGACGCAGGCACGATCGCGTACGCGCTCGCCGCGGCGGCCGTCGCCGGCGGCTGGGCGGCCCGCTCCCGCGGCAGCAAGGTCCGATAACGCACCCACCGGGCCGCGGTCAGGGCTGCCCGCCCAGCGGGCGGCGCGTCGCCGACAGGGTCAGGGACCGCACCCACGGCTCGCGGGAGAGGTGCTCGACGCCGTGGCGGGAGACCGTGCCGGTCGCGACCGTGCGGTCCGGGGCCGGGACCTCGACTCCCGCGTCGCGGAGGACCTCCCGCTGCGCCGCCGTGGGCACCCGGTGCAGACGAACGGTCACCAGCAGGTTCCTGGCGTCCGGATCGCCGCCCGGGGCGTCCATGGCGGCGGCGAGGGAGACGTCGAGCTTTCCGTAGTCCACGTCCATGATTGTCACCGAGGGCCGTCCCCGACGGCGCGCAGCGAACGCCTCAGAGACGGTTCGCGTCGACGAGCCCGTTCCCCCACTTGGGGTCAAACGCGCCCGGAGCCCCGCCGGGGATCGCCGCGGCGGCGGTCAGGGCGGAGAGGACCTTCGCCGGGTCCGCGCCCGGATCGCCCTGGAGCAGCAGCGCGGTGAGACCGGCGATGAACGGGCAGGCCATGCTCGTCCCCTGGAGCGCGACATGACCGTTGTCGATCATGAATGCCCGCTGCAGGTCCACGGCGTCCCGCGACAGGGCGGAGACGATCATCGCGCCCGGTGCGGTGACATCCGGCTTGTGCGCGTCGTCGCGGCGCGGCCCCTCGCTGGAAAAGCTCGCGATGTCGTTCGCCTCCAGCCAAGTGGCGTGGCGGGTGATGCCGTCGACGTCCTGCCATTCCGTGCGGGTAGTGGAGGCGGCGACGGTGATCGCCGACGTGGCCGCCCCCGGCGAGCCGACCTTGAGCGCGTCGTGCACGGACGGGCCGCTGAACTGCGGCTGGGGGTCCGCCTCCGCCCGGCCGAGGATCCACACGTCGGCCGTGCAGTGCTCGCCGGTCACGTTCGCGCCGCGCAGCACCAGCCGCCACGCAGGCGAGGTGAGGGCCGAAGCGGTCACGGTCGGTTCCACGGCCACGAAGAAGTTGTGGTCCCCGTTGGCGGGATCGGGGCCGGGCGTGACGATCTGCACGGTGCCGCCGGCCAGTTCGAAGGTGCGCACCGGCGATCCCAGGGTCGTGACCGACTGGAACGGGGTGCTGTCTCCCGCCGGTGACACCATGGCGACGTCCAGCCGGTCCGCCCCGGGGTACCAGCCGTTCAGCCAGAACAGGGAAGGGACGCCGTCCATCCTGCCGGAGTGGCAGGGGACGGAACGGCGGGCGCCGTTCGCGACCGTCATGCGCGCGTGGATGTCGTCGTCGCCCTCGTTGCCCGCGGCACAGCAGACGATGCGGCCCGGCCCGGACTCCTCCTCGACGGCCAGGGACATCACGTCCGTGCCGTCGTGCGGGTCGACGTGGCCGCCCAGGCTCAGGTTCACCACCGCCGGCAGGTTCAGTTCGTTCGCCAGACGGAAGACGTACTGGATGCCGTCGATGATGTGCGCGTCCT
This sequence comes from Streptomyces sp. 5K101, assembly GCF_046506645.1. Lineage (NCBI taxonomy): Bacteria > Bacillati > Actinomycetota > Actinomycetes > Kitasatosporales > Streptomycetaceae > Streptomyces > Streptomyces sp. 5K101. The sequence goes on from NZ_JBKFFO010000012.1 coordinate 147,901, forward strand.
GGAAGTCCGTCTTCACCGCGACGATCCGGGCCTCCGGAGCGACGCCTTCGGTGCCGGCGGCGATCCCGGCGACGTGCGTGCCGTGTCCGTCCGTGTCGCGGGACAGCGAACCGGCGCCCAGCTCGGCCCCGACGAACTCCGCGCCGTAATGGCCCTCGGGCACGCCGCTGCCGCCGTCCAGCGTCTGGTCCCAGACGCGTTCGAGACGCCCGGCGAACTCGGGGTGCGCCGAGTCGATGCCCGTGTCCACCACACCGACGAGGACGTCGCGTCCGGTGCGTCCGGTGCGGTTGCGGAACCCCGGCACGCCGACCTTGCCCTGGGCGAGATCGAGCGCCGGGCGCAGCTGTGCGGCCGGCACCACACGGCGTACGCCGGGCTGTTCGGACAGCCGCTCGACGGCGTCGAGCGGCACGATCGCCGTACGGATCCGCCGGCCGCCCTCGTTCACCTCGGCTGCGTCGCCCCATTCACCGGCCGGCCGCTCGTCGGGGTCGCACTCCAGCGTGACGACGACGCGCACGGGCTTGGCGCGTTGTCCGACGGAGGCGAGCCCCATGATCGCCGCCGGCCGCTTCAGTACGCCGCGATTGCGGCCTTCCGCTACGTAGCGCTCGTACGCCGCGGCGAGCGGCGGCGCGAGTTTCTCGATGGCCATGGCTGCTCCTCGTCCTGCCGGGCGCGGGCGACGCCGCGAGGTGACCGAACGCCGGGGCGGTGGCTCGGCTGCGGTCCGCCCGGTGGCCGTTCTCGGGCGTTCCCGTCCCGCCAGGCATGCGTATATGCCCTACATGTGCGGGGTATGTTTATTCTGTACGTTTATGTCATATACTGCTCCGTACGGGTGGGCACCGTCAAGGTTCTGGGCATGGCCATGATCGACGAACGATCGGCATCGGGACGGGGGCGTCTGAGCCGGGAGCGGGTGTTGCGGACCGCTCTGTCCGTGGCGGACGCTGAGGGGCTGCCTGCGGTCAGCATGCGGCGGGTGGCCGTGGAGCTCGGCGTGGAGACCATGGCCCTCTACCGCTACACGCCCAGCAAGGACGACCTCTTGGACGGGCTGGTCGAGACGGTGTTCCTGGATCTGGAGGAGCGGCTGTCGGGCGGACCCGCCGCCCTGGCGGAGCCGGCCGAGTCGCGCTCTCTGGACAGGTCCGCCCTTCGGCAGGCTCTCCACGGCGTCGCGCGGGAGACGTACCGCGTCGCGGTGGCGCATCCGAGCGTCGTGTCCCTGTGCGCGACGCGCTCGCTGACGACCCCTCTGACGCGCCGGCCGCATGCGGTGCTGCGCACGCACGAGCGCCTTCTCGTGCTGCTGCGTGCGGCGGGGCTGGACGACCGGGCCGCCCTGCTGCTGTACCGGGCGTTCGTCTCCTGGGTCCTCGGCTACATCGTCATCGACCTCCGCGAGGTGGTCGACGACCCCGACGAGCCCGACCCGGCCTTCCGGCTGGGGCTGCACCGCCTGCCGGCCAAGGACTTCCCCAGGCTGCGGGCGCTCGGGCAGGAGTTGGCCGACCGGGGAGGAGAGAAGCAACTCACCGCCGGGGTAGACGCGTTGCTCGACGGCCTGGTGCCCGCCGCCGACGGCTAGAGGCCCTCGCGTCCCCTCACCCCGTCACCCTCGCGCGTCCGCCGGCGCCACCGCGATCTCGGCCCAGACCTGCTTGCCGCCGCTGAGCGGTACCGAGCCCCAGGCCGCCGTCATCGCCTCGACGATGAGCAGGCCACGGCCGCCGGTCGCCTCCCAGTCCACGATGTCCGGCTTGACCGGGCTGCGCGGCGACGCGTCGTTCACCGCGATGCGCAACCGGTCCGCCGACAGCGTCAGATTGAGCCGCACCTCGCCCCTGGTGTGCGCGATCGCGTTCGTGACCAGCTCCGAGACCACCAGCAGGGCCACGTCCATCTCCTCCGGCACCCCCCACGCCTTCAGCGTCCGCGCCGTGAAGCGGCGCGCGTGCATCACCGCGTCCGGCAGCCGCCACACGGTCCAGTGGGTCCGCAGGGGCCGGACACGGGTGCCGTCGTAGCGCAGCAAGAGCACCGCCACGTCGTCGTCGCGGCCGTCGGCGCTGCCGAGCAGCCGGTCCGCGACCCGTCCCGCGTCGCCCGGGTCTGCGTCCGCGAGTACTTCACGGACGCGCGTCATGCCGTCCTCGAGCGCGAGATGCGCCGACTCGACGAGTCCGTCCGTCAGCATCGTCACGAGCGTCCCCGGGGCCAACCCGGCCTCGGTCATGGGGAATTCGGTGTCCGCCAGCACGCCCAGCGGCGGCCCTCCCTCGACCTGGAGCTCCTGTGTCGTCCCGTCGGGGTGGCGCAGCACGGGCGGCAGGTGCCCGGCCCGTACGAAGCGGGCGATGCCCTCCTCCATGTCCAGGTCGGCGTAGAGGCAGGTGGCGAACAGGTCCGTCTCCATGCCCATGAGCAGCCGGTTGGCACGGGCGACCACCACGTCCGGCGGGTGCCCCTCCACCGCGTACGCGCGCACGGCCGTGCGCATCTGGCCCATGATCGTCGCGGCGCCGGCGCTGTGCCCCTGGACGTCGCCGATGACCAGGGCCACGTGCCCGTCGGCCAGCGGGATCACGTCGTACCAGTCGCCGCCCACCTCGAGTCCGACCGTGGCGGGCAGGTAGCGGGCGACGGCGACCCCGCCGGCCAGCGCCGGAAGCTTGCGCGGCAGCAGACTGCGCTGGAGCATCGTCGCCAGCTCGTGGCCCGCGTCCAGGGCGTGCGCGCGGGTCAGGGCCTGGCCCACCAGACCCGCGACCGCCGTCAGCAGCGACCGCTCCTCCGGGCCGAAGCCGTGCGGCTCGTCCCAGCCGACCAGGCAGACCCCGACCATGCGCCCGTCCGCGGGGAGCGGCAGGACGGCCAGACCGCCCGTACCGATCCCGGCCAGCCCCTCCTCCAGGCCGGTCCCTGAGGTCCACAGGCTGACGTGGCCGTCGCGCAGCGCGTTCTGCAGCGTCGGCAGGGCGTGGCACGACGCGTCCGGCCACTCGGAGCGCCATTCGGACTGCCACACCTGCGGCCAGGCCTGATGGTCCGGCGGGTCGAGGACGGTGACGAAGAGCCGGTCGCCCTCCAGCTCGGCCACCGCGATCCGGTTCGCCTGCAACGGGCCGCCCAGCGCCGAGACCACGAGCCGGCTGACCTCCCGTACGGTCGTGGCTCCCGCCAGCTTCGCGGACAGCTCCTGCACCACGGCCACCTCGTCGGCGGTGGGCCGCAGGTAGGCGGCGTCGGCCACCACGCCGAGTATGCGCTCGGGTGTCCCGTCCGCGCCGAACCGCAGCCGGCACCGCAGCCCCAGCCAGCGCAGTTCGCCGCCCGGGCGCCGGACACGAAACGCCAACTGGCCGCCCGCCTCGGCCAGTCGGCCCGGCTCCACGATGTCCATCAGCGCGGGCACGTCGTCCGGCACCGCGCAGGCGAGCAGCGTCTCCGCCCGGCCGTCGAACCGCTCCGGCGGCATGCCGAGCAGCCTCAGCATCTGGGGATCGGCGTCCAGCGCACCCGTGCTCAGTGTCAGCGTGAACGCGCCGCCCAGCGGCGGTACGAGGGAGGGGCCGTGCGCGCGCGGCTGCGGGGGCCGGCCGGCGGAGCGGGCCGCGGCCGATTCGAGCCCGGCCGCGACCTGGTCGGCGTACAGCTCCAGCAGTGTGCGGCTGTCGGCGTCGAAACCGCCGCCGACGTCGCCGGCGACCAGGAGGCACCCGAGCTCCGTGGCGCCGCGGCCCAGCGGCAGGACCCCCAGGGACAGCGGACCGGCAGAGGTGCCCGGTCCGGGGTGGAGGAGCGGAGTGTCCCCTCCCGCCCCGTACGCGGCGACGTCCGCGGGCCCGAACCACAGCGGCCGTCCCGCGCGCACGGCGTCCGCCGCGGGAGAGCGGCCGGTCAGCGGGATGTGCGTGGGCAGCCCCTGCGCCCCACCGCGGTCCCCGGCGATTTCGGCCAGGCGCAGGCCGTCGTCGTCCTCGGCCAGCACGTAGACAGCTGCCAGCTCGGCACCGCGAAACGCAAAGTCTTGCCCGGTCACCGTGTGTACCGCCTCCGTACGCGGACAGGCGTCGCCTCTCTCCCATGCTGCCGTTCACCGGACGTTCGCAGCCAGTCAGGTGTCAGGACAACCGGAGAGCAGGGACTGAATCATGCCCGCGCGGGCGGCCGACGGCAGCCGTCTTGCACAAGTGAACGAAATATTCCCTTGTGGACGTAATGCCACGAAGGCGGTGGTTCAGGGGGGATCTCCCGGGCTCGGGATCGGCGGCGGATCCGGTGTTGGACCGTACGGCGGTGTTCCGCTGCGTGCCGGGCGGCGGAGCGGTGACCCTGGGGGGATGGAGCGACGTTCCGACAGGGTGAAGGTCCGCCGGGTCTACGAGACGCCCGACGCGGACGACGGCGTGCGCGTGCTCGTCGACCGGCTCTGGCCACGTGGACTGGCGAAGACCGAGGCGCGCGTCGACGAATGGCCCAAGGCGGTCACACCGTCGACGGAACTGCGCCGCTGGTTCCACGGCCCGGACGGGACGTACGAGGAGTTCTGCAGGCGCTACGAGGACGAACTCGCCGAGCCCGAGGCGGCCGAGGCCCTGGAACGGCTCAGGGGCCTCGCGGCCGACGGACCGCTGACCCTGCTCACGGCGGCCAAGGATCCGGACGTCAGCCACGCGTCGGTGCTGCTGCGCCTGCTCCGCGGGCGCCGTTAGCCCGTATCCCGGCCCGCGCCGGGCGGCGCACCACCGCGCGCAGGGCGGCGCGACCGGATGCCGGGCAGTACGTGACGCGCCGGGCGGTGTGTCGCGGAGGCCGACCCGGACCGCACCCCGGCCCGTCTGGGGTGACCGCGACGCGCCCGGTGAACCCGTCACGTGCCGGGCGGTACGGCGCAGGCTGGGCCGGTACGGGCCGTGCCTTACGTGCCGGGGCGCGACGCCCGGTCCGCCGGACCACCGGTCAGGTGCGGGGCCTCGGCCGCCGGGTCCACCGGGCCCGTCAGGCCGTCCGCCAGCTTACGGGCCCACCGGGCCAGGCCCGGCACGTCGATCCCGTACGGTCCCCGGTACGGCGTGATCCGCTCCGCTCCGCGCAGCAGCAGCCGTGCGCCGCCCGTGGTGTTGCCGCGGGCGGCGTGGGTGAGGCCGACCGCCAGTTGGGCGAGCCCCCGCCACAGCTCCCGTTCGGCGTCGGGGCCGGACTTCCAGGCGTCCTCGAAGACCTCATGGGCGTGGAACGGCATACCCGCGTCCAGCAGCCTCTGCGCCTCGGCCACGGTCTCGGGGCCGGTGCGCCGCACGCCCTCGGGCTGCCGCTCCACCCCCGGGACGCCGTACGGGAGGGGCCGCCCGAGACCGTCGCGGGGCCGGGCGCTGCGGGCGCGGCCCTCGGCGTCGCGGTCGCGGCGGGACCCGGCACTGCGCTTCTCGTCCATGCCGCGATTGTCCCCCGCCCGAGGGCGACGCGGTCGGCTGCGGCACTCACCACCAGCTGCCGCCACTGCGGTGCCGAGGTCTCCCCCGGACGGCCTGCGCCTGACAGCGGTGCCACGGAAGACCGGTAGCGGACAAGGTCGGTTCTCGGTCGCGTGGGGGCGCTGTATCAATCCTGCAGATGTTCCCCAATGGCACACCTGTGCATGTCTGAGGTGTCCCCTCCGCCGCTTCGCCGCGCAATTCCGCATCCTTTGCCGTTGGCATGTGGCAGGAAAAGATCCAAGGGGAATGGTCCCGAGCAGCGACGGAGAGCGGCTGTACCCACCTGGCTCATATCTCCGATCAAACGTCAACACTCTTGTTTTCGGCCGAACTGGACGTCGGCCGGGAGCTGTCCCGGGTCAGCGGGGCGATGGGCGCCATGGTGCAGGCGCCACAACTCGGCGTCGCCAAGATTGTCCATTTCGGCGACGACGAGCAGAAGAAGACCTGGCTTCCGGCGATAGCCGCCGGTGCATGCCTGCCGACCATCGCCGTCACCGAGCCGGAGTCGGCGGGCACGTGCTCGGCATGAGCGCCACCGCCGTGCGCGACGGCGACGACTACGTCCTCAATGGCCGAAAAGTGTATGTGGGCAACAGCCATGTCGGGGCTCTCCACGGCGTGGTGGTCCGCACCGGCCCGGGCTCCCACGGGCTGACCGCCTTCCTCGTGGAGTCCGGGCGGCCGGGCTTCCGTATCGGCGAGCAGAAGCCCACGATGGGGCTGCACGGCTTCAGCTTCGGCGAGCTGTTCTTCGACAACTGCCGCATCCCCGCCGCGAACCGCCTCGGCGACGAGGGCGACGGACTGTCCGTCGCGTACTCCTCCAGCGTCCTGTACGGACGCGCCAATCTCACCGCCGTGTCCCTCGGCATCCACCCGGCGATCCTGGAGGACACCACACGCTTCTGCGAACAGCGCCACCGCTACGGCAAGCCCCTGCACGAACTGCCGTGCGTCCGGCTCAAGTTGGGCACGATGCAGGCGCGACTGATGACGTCACGGCTCGCCGCCTACCACGCGGTCCACCTCCTCGACGCGGGTCTGCCCTGCGACGCCGAGCTGATGAACGCCAAGCTGGTGAACGTGGAGTCGGCGATCGACTCGGCCCGCAACGCCATGGAGATCCACGCCGCTGCCGGGCTGTTCACCAACCGTCCCATCGAGCGCTACATGCGCGACGCGCTGCACATGTTCGCGCCCGCCGGCACCTCCGACGTACAGCTGCTCCGCCTGGCCGAGGTCGCGCTCGGCACGGCGAAGGGCCAGTGGTCGCAGCTGCTGTCGGACGCCGTACGGATGGCGCCCACCGGCTGAGCGTCCGGGAGGGGCCACGCGGGACACGGCCGTCCGGCGGCACGCCACCCCGGGGCGCCTGCGACGCACGCCCCGGGGCCGGCCTCAGATGCTCCCGTCCTCCCGCCGGTGGATCTGCTCGATCAGTTCCGCAGCAAGGGACTTGATCGTTTTGAGCCCCGCCCTGCCCCAGGGGCGCGGCTCGGTGTCCACCACGCAGATCGTGCCCAGGGCGATGCCCGTACGGTCGATCAGCGGCGCGCCCAGGTAGGAGCGGATGCCGATCTCGTCGACGACCGGATTGCCCGCGAAGCGCGGGTAGTCGCAGACGTCCTCCAGGACGAGCGCCTTGCGCCGTACGACCACATGCGGGCAGTAGCCGTGGTCGCGCGCCATGAACCGGCTGACCTCGCCGCCCGCCGCGGCCGTGCCGCTGTGCGTGCCGCCCGGCGTGTGCAGCCCGGCGAAGAACTGCCGGGTCTCGTCGATGAAGTTGACCATCGAGTACGGCGCACCGGTCACCTCCGCGAGCTTGTGGGCGAAGTCGTCGAAGGCGGGATCGGGCCGTTCCCCGAACCCGAGCTGGCGCAGGCGCTGCACCCGGACGGGTGCCTCGCGGTCGACCGGGGTCAGCAGCAGATGGCCGGTGGGGTCGTACGTCATGTCGGTGCTCCATGGCTCGGTGCCGGGGCGGGCTGGGTGGTGGTGAGCAGATGCTGGACGAGCGTGACCAGGGTCGCGTTGCCGGAGCCGGGGACCCGCGCGTCGCACAGCACGACCGGCACCTCCGGCTTCAGGTCGATGGCCGCCCGCACCTCGTCGGGTTCGTAGCGGTACGCGCCGTCGAACTCGTTGACGGCGACGACGAACCCGATGCCGCGCCGCTCGAAGAAGTCCACCGCGGAGAAGGACGCCTCCAGGCGGCGGGTGTCGGCGAGGACGACCGCTCCGAGCGCGCCCTCGGAGAGCTCGTCCCACATGAACCAGAAGCGCTCCTGGCCCGGTGTGCCGAAGAGGTAGAGCACGTGGCGGGCGTCCAGGGTGATCCGGCCGAAGTCCATGGCGACCGTGGTCGTGGTCTTGGCCTCGATGCCGTCCAGGCTGTCCGTCGCGGCACTGACCTGGGTGAGCAGCTCCTCCGTGCTGAGCGGGTCGATCTCGCTGACCGCTCCGACGAAGGTCGTCTTGCCCACTCCGAAGCCGCCCGCGACCAGGATCTTCAACGCGGCCGGGAACAGGCCGGCGGCTTCAGAGCCGTCGTCGTAGGCCATCGAGCACCGCCTCCAGGAGTGATCGGTCCGTGCGGGTGTCACATGGGCGCGGCGTCCGCGCGGTGACGGCGCCGCAGTCCACGAGGTCGGACAGGAGCACCTTGGTGACGACGGCCGGCAGTCTCAGGTGCGCGGAGATCTCGGCGACCGACGTCGGCCCGTGGCACAGTCCGAGCGCCATGCTGTGCTCGGGGCCGAGGTGGCCCTGCGGCTTGGATCCGGTGGCCATCACCAGACTGAGCAGATCCAGCGCCGCCGTCGGACGGGTGCGGCCGCCGCTGACCGTGTACGGACGGATCAGCCGGCCGGCCGCGTCGTCCAGCAGCGGCCCGTCCTTCGGCACGGACATGTCACTGCCCCGCAGTGCTCGTCGCTCCCGCGGCCGCTCTGGCCGGCGTGACCAGGTACGGCCGTACGCTCTTGACCAGCATCGCCATCTCGTACCCGAGCACGGCGGCATCCGCCTCGCGTCCGGCGAGTACGGCCAGACAGGTGCCGGAGCCGGCCGTGGAGACGAACAGCAGGGTGGAGTCGAGCTCCACGACCACCTGGCGCACCTCGCCGCCGTCGCCGAAGCGGGCGCCGGCGCTGCGGCCGAGCGAGTAGAGGCCGGAGGCGAGGGCGGCCATGTGGTCGGCGCTGTCGGTGTCCAGGCCGTGCACGGATTTGACCAGGCCGTCGGAGGAGAGCAGCACAGCGTTGCGGGTGTACGGCACTCGCTGTACGAGACCGCTGAGCAGCCAGTCGAGGTCCGAGACGTGGCCGGACGGCGCATCGCTCGCCATGGTGCATCTACTCCTTGGTGGTGGTGTCCTGGGGGTGCAGGGCGTGTCGTGCCGGGGCGGTCGGCGGCTGCGATGCAGCGAGGCCGATGCCGCGCTGAAAGGCGGCCATGAGTCCCGGGTCGTGCAGGGCCGGCTCGTCGTCCTTGCGAGGGGCGGGGGCATCGCGCAGCTGTGGCACCAGGTGCTCCTGGCTGCGGCGCTTGGGGAGTTGGGGGCGGCCCATGGTGTCGCGCACGGCGTGGGGGCGCAGCGGGTCGACGTCGGTGTCCCGGGGGTCCGCGGCCGGTTCCTGGGGGGACGGGGTGTGGTCGTATCCGGGCTGGGGGGCGGCCGGGTGGGGCCGCTCGTCGTGGTCGCCGCGTACGGGGAGGGGTTCGAGGCGGTCAGAGACGCGGACCGGCTCGCGCTGGGCGGGCAGCGGCTGCGGATGGGCCTGGGGATGCGGGGGCGGCTCGGACTGCAGGTACGGCTGCGCCCCGGGAATCGGGTGCGGCTCGGACCGCGGCAGCGGCTGCGTCCGGGGATGCGGGTGCGGCTCGGGCTGCGGCCGGGCGGGGGTGCCGGCGGTTCGCGGCTGAGCGGTCGCCGCCGACCGCGGCAGCTGGGGCGGTGCGGTGGCCGCGATGCGGGGCCCGGTGGAGGGCTGATGGCCCTCGTTCTGCGTGAGTCCGCCCGATTGGGCGCCCAGCAGGCCCTGCGGCAGGACGAGAACGGCCTGCACCCCGCCGTAGATGTTGGACTGGAGGCGTACGGCGATGCCGTGCCGGCGGGCCAGCGCGGAGACGACGAACAGGCCGATCCGCCCGTCCTGCAGCAGGTGCGCGACGTTGACCTGGTCGGGGTCGGTGAGCAGGGCGTTCATCTTGTCCTGCTCGCCGAGGGGCATGCCGAGGCCGCGGTCCTCCACCTCGACGGCGAGCCCGGCCGTGACGTGCTGGGCACGGAGCAGGACCTGGGTGTGCGGCGCGGAGAACAGGGTGGCGTTCTCGACGAGTTCGGCCAGGAGGTGGATTACGTCGGCGACCGCGTGCCCGCGCAGCGTGCCGTCGATCGGCGGCACCAGCTTGACCCGCGGATACTGCTCGACCTCGGCGATCGCGGACCGGAGCACCTCGGTCATGGTGACCGGGTTCGACCACTGACGGCGGGAGATGGCGCCGCCGAGGACGGCGAGATTCTCGGCGTGCCGGCGGATGCGGGTGGCGAGGTGGTCGACGTGGAACAAACCCTTGAGCAGCTCGGGGTCCTCGACCTCGTTCTCCAGCTCGTCGAGCAGCTGGATCTCGCGGTGGACGAGCGACTGGAGGCGCCGGGCGAGGTTGACGAAGACCTCGACCTTCTGCTCGTTGCCGACGCTGCTGGAGAGCCGGGACGCCTGGACGACCGCCGCGACGGCGGCGTCGTGCGAGCGCGTCAACTCCGCGGCCAGCAGGTCGAATTCGTCCGCCCCGTTCGGCGGGGGCGCGGGGCTGCGGCGGGGCGGGGGGCCTTCGCCGCGGCGCAGCCCGTCGAGGACGGTGCGCAGTTCGGCCTGTCCGCGCGCGGTGGTGCGGCGCAGTGTGGAGGCGCGTTCGAGCAGGGACTTGGCCGTGCGGTCGGCGCCCACGGCGGCCGCTGCCACGGCCGTCACCGCGAGTGCGGCCATGCCCAGGAGTACCACCCACAGCGTGAGGGTCGGTTCGGGGGACGCGGCACGCAGGGTGAACAGCACCGCTGCCGCGCCGCTGAGGGCGGCGACTGCGGTGGGCAGGACCGCGGTGCGCAGAAGTTGGGGTCTTATGCGGGTGTCCGGCGGGACGGGGGAGGTCTGCGACCGCCCCGGCGAGGACAGGGGGCGGGCGCTCGGCCGGCCGTGACGCCCGCCCTCTCGGCGGTCGGACCGCGCGGTGGGTGCGCGTAGTTGAGACATCTGCGTCCTTGGTACGTGGGTCCCCAGGAATCGGCGTTCTGCGGTTTGGGCGACGTCGGTGCGCGGCGGGCCGAGGGCACACGAAAGGAAACCCACCGTGGATCACCGGCGACACACGGTAGTCGCGGAGGGACGCGTACGGCGGGCAGTTGGAAAACTTGCCCGCCGTTGGTCCCGCTCTGGTATGAGGGCTCGTACGCCAGCCCGACATCGCGCCGAGGGAGTCGCGACCGCATTACGCACCGGGTGCGTGCAGGTCTCAGGGTGAGGTTCAGTCCGGCCGCGACGCGCGGCGGATCCGGACCTCCTCTCCGTCGTAGAGCAGGCCGGCGAGTGCGGCCTCGCCGGCGAACCGCAGGTCCAAGCCCGCCTCCCGTAGATCGACGCCCGCCTCCCGCAGGGCCCTGGCGAGGCGCCGCGGGAGGGTGCGCCGTTCACTGTCCTCGAGCTCCGCCGGACCGACGACGAGGACCGGCCGGACCTCGCCGGCTGCGCGGCCCGCAGCGGTTGACGCTTACCCCTACCCACGGGACACCGCCACCTACCGGACAGTCCGGCGTTCAGCTCCCGGAAGCGTTATTCCGCTTTCGGTCGATCGCGGTGACCGCGATTCCGGTGCGCACGGAGGGGAACCGGGCCATCCCTCGTGGATCGGTGCAGTCGACTACCACTGCGGCGATCGGTCCGGTGTTCCGGTGGATCGGACGGGGCTCCAGGACGCAGAACTCGTTGCCCTCCGGGTCGGCCATGACCGTCCAGGGGACGTCGCCCTGACCCACGTCGGCGAGCGTCGCGCCGAGATCCTTCAAGCGCGCAACCAACTCCGCCTGATGGGCAGTCGAGGTGGTGGCCAGGTCAAGGTGCACCCGGTTCTTCACCGTTTTGGGTTCCGGGCGGGCGACGATGTCTATGCAGACTGCCACGGGGTCGGGGTAGGCGAAGCCCACGGGTTCGAGGTTGGTCACACCGGGTCCCTCGCTGTCGACACCCCAACCGAGTGCCTACGCCCAGAACCGGCCGAGCGCGGAGTCGTCCTGGGCCTTCATGTTGATCTGCACGAGTCGTGTTGCCATGCCGCAGATCCTAGAAGCTCTGCCAGCCCAGGTCGCCGCGATGAGACATGTGCTCGACTACCGCTACGCACCGGGGTTGGACGCCCGTGTCGGCCAGAGCAGCGCCTGAGCGACGATGACCCTCTCACCATTGAAGGTGACGGCGGGGCCTTCGTGCAGCTCGTAGCCACGATCCATCGCTTCGCTCACACGCCGGCAGAACGTGGCGTCATCCGGCCCGGTCAAGACCCGGTAGATCGGCAATCCGTCAGGTGGTGTGCTCACGGGAAGAAGGATCCCAGAGGCACCCGCTCGCCGAGCCGGCGCGCCACTGTGACCTGAAGCAATCGCCGTCAGCCCCGCCTCGACGACGATCGCGTAGCCGACGGTTGTCGGCGGGAGTCCGGGACGCTCGGCGCAGCCCCGGAAGCTGTAGCGGGGCGGCGCGTCCTGCGGGGCGTGCAGTCTCATGCCCCGGCGCCTCACCCGCAACGGCCCCCGGGCCGACAGACGTCGAGGACGCCCAACCGGCCGCCCGGGTCAACGCCTCCGGGCCTCGATGAGGAAGCGCTGTGAGTGCGCCACGAAAGGGCCGTGGCGCTCGATGAAGTGGTGGAGCTCTGCCAGGCGCGTGCGGTACTCATTCACCGTGAAGCCCGGGACGATCCAGATGACCTTGCGAAGGAAGTGGACGACCGCCGCGATGTCGTGGAACTCCATCCGCAGTGCTTCCTGACGCACGGCCACAACGTCCAGACCCGCTGCTTCCGCGTTGGCCGCTGCTGCCATCGGACTCGCGCCCGCTGTGGTCGCCAGCGGAGGAAGAGACCAGTGAGTCTCATCCCGCTGTGGCCCCATCATGAAGTCGGTCAGTTCTCGTACGCTGCCCGAACCCACCTGCTGCGAAAGGTACGTGCCCTTCGGGCGCAGGACTCGGCGCACCTCGTCCCAGCGGGTGATCACCGGATGACGGCTGACCACGAGATCGAAGTGGTCCGAGGGGAACGGCAGGTCAGCCGTGTCGCCGACGTCAACGACGCTGCAGTTGCACGTGGCCAGATTACGCCGGGCGATCTCCACGTTCGGACGCCACGACTCCGTGGCTGCCAGGACCGGCGGCGCAACCGGCACCGAGGCCAGCACCTCACCCCCGCCGGTCTGGACGTCAAGTGCTGCCTCCGCCTTCGCCATCCGGTCCGCGAGCAGCTTCGCGTAACCCCAGGACGGACGCTGCTCGGTCGCGCGACCGGCGAACCAGGAAAAATCCCAGCCCTCCGTCGGGACGGCTTCTCCTTCGAAGACAAGATCGTCGAACCTGGACATGCGGCGAGGATGGCAGACGGCCGGGCAGCCCGCACCAGGATTTCGGCAGCGCAACGGCAGGACCGGCGACACCCGCCACGGCAGAGGCCGCGATCTCCTGGGCGTCGTGACCGGCGCCGGAGAGCAGGGAGATGTGGTCGAGGCCGTGGTCGTCGGCGGCCTGGTCTTCTGCACGCCCTCGTCGAAGGGGACGTAGGCGGTGTTGGCCATCCGCCGGGTGGTCAGCGACAGGCCCGGCCGGCTGCCCTCCAGATCGCGCAGGAATGCGGCGAGGGCCTGCTTCGGCGCGAGCCATCCGGGCGTCGTCGGGGTTGCGCAGGTCGACGGTCGTCTCCGCGCGGCCCGGGACGATGTTGGTCAGGTCCGGGTGGACGATCAGGTGGCCGACGGTGGCGCGCAGGTCGCCGTACTCGCCGGAGTCGACCAGCTCCCGCAGGTGGACGATGATCTGTGCCGCGGCGAGTCCGGCATCGGCGCGCAGGTGGGTGGGCGTGGTGCCGGCGTGCGCGGCGCGGCCTGGATGGTGATCTCCTGCAGGAGATGCCCTGGACACCGGTGACGACGCCGACGGGCACGTCGTGCTCGGCGAGGACGGGGCCCTGTTCGATGTAACGCTCGACGTAGGCGTGCGGCGGGGCCAGGCGTACGTCGGTGGGCCCATGAAGGCCGGTGCGGGCGAGTTCGCCGCCCAGGTGTGACCGTCACGGTCGCTCAGGGCGTGAGCGTACTCAAGGGTCAAGCGCCCGGCGGCGACGGTGCTCCACCTCCGCCTCGTCGAGGAGCAACACGCGGTGGGCCTTCCTGCCCGACCTCGTCTGGAGGGGACGACGTCCCGCCGTCCCCCTGCGACAACTCCCCCGAGGCCGGCGCGCACGCCGCGTCTTCACCGTCGTGCGCCGCGGCCGCAGCCGACACCCCGCCGTCCTGGCCTGCCGGGCCACCCTGCTCCGGGCGGCTTCCTTGCCGTCCGACAGGGCGTAGGGGCAGTCGCGACGTCCGCATCGCCGACCTCGTCGCACGGGCCGACGCCGGATCCTGACGGCTCGGACCGCAGGACGACCTCGGTCGTCTGAGTTGGCGCGGGTTGGACCGCGAGCGCACCCTGGGACCATGGAAGAGGTTGTCGCGTATGCCACCGCGGGCCGTGTCAGGCTCTGGGAGTTCACGATGTGTCCACCTCTGCTGACAGGCTCGGCAGTCCTCCTGCTGGTCGCCGGCCTCGCCTGAACATCGCTTTGACCCATGGCGCATGAGTCGTCTCCCGAGAATCTGGTCCGAGCGGCACGGGCCGTGGGCGTGACGGACGAGCGGCTGCTCGAGGCCGTCCGGGTCACCCCGCGGGCGGAGTTCGTCCCTGCCGCGCACGTGGCGTCCGCCTACTGGGACGCGCCCGTACCGCTGCCGCACGACCAGGTGACCACCCAGCCCTCGCTGGTCGCCATGATGGTGTCGGCGCTCGGCCTCACCGGAGGCGAACGCGTCCTGGAGGTCGGCACCGGCTACGGCTGGCAGACCGCGCTGCTGGCCCGCGTCGCCGCGTACGTGGTCAGCGTCGAACGCTGGCCGGATCTGGTCGAGGAGGCCCGCCGCCGGCTCGCCGGGCACGGCGTTGAGAACGCCGTGATCGTCCTCGGCGACGGGACCCTCGGCGTGCCGGCCCGTGCTCCGTATGACGGCATCATCGTCTGCGCGGCCTTCCCCGAGGTACCGGAGCCGCTGGTCACACAGCTGAGGACGGGTGGCCGGCTCGTCCAGCCCATCGGCCCGGGCGGACGCGAACGCGTCGAGCTCTACGAGCGGCGGGCCCACGGCCTGGTGCACCGCGCCACCGTCACGGCGGCCCACTTCGTCCGCTTGTACGGCGCCCATGGCTACGATCAGCGCTGATGCGTCCCGACCAGCTCTCTGCGGGGTCTCCCGTCCAAGGCTCCCAGCGCACAGGTGCGCCCGTCGGACGGTAGTCGCTCCAGTATCCGTACGACGATGGCAAGTCGTCCCTTTCCGGGCATACGCCCAGCGCCGGCACCTCGACTCCAGAAAGGGCCCCTCTCCATGCCCCTCGAACTGCCCGACGACATACGCCGCAGCGTCACCCAGGCCACCGCCGTCACCGCGCCCGGCATCACCGCGCGCTGTGGGCACTGTGTGCAGGAGGCCGGGACGTGCAGGGCGCGGGGCTGGTCCCTGATCACGGGTGGGCGCTGATGCCGCTGGATTCCGTGCACAGGGTGTACCTGCGTCAGTCGCGGTGGCAGCGGGAGCACGTGGGCGAGGGCTGGTTGTGGAAGCCGTCCTGGATCCCGTTCGCCTCGTGGTCGGTGACCGATGCCAGTGCCGGTCTGTTCGTCGACGCCGAGACGGGCGAGGTCGGCCAGTGGGACGACACTGCTGTGCGGACCATGGGGGACAAGTCGCTGACGGTGCTGCTGGAGGAGATCGCCGACACGCTGGAGCACCCGCAGCTTGCGGTCGGCTACCGGTCCGGTCTGATCGGCGACCGTCTGGTGTGAGGTCCGCCGCTCGCCGTGGACGAGGCCGCGCTGTGGCGGCCGTTCACGGGCTGAAACGAGAGAAGGGGCGGACAGGCTGCTGCCTGTCCGCCCCTTCTTGCTGTCTACCGTCAGCCGCTGCTCACACCTTGCGCCAGGTGCAGGTCACCGCCAGGCCGGAGCAGTGGTTGAACCCCGGGGTGTCGATGAAGAACCCGTCCCCGTCGGTCAGCCGCCACAGGCTGGGTTGGAGCTTGTGGAACGCGCCCTGGTTCTGCGACGAGTCGATCGCCGCACGTCCGCACCGCTCCGTCCCGGTCGGGCCGTTGGTCGCGACCCGGGTGTCCGCGAGCAGACCGAACGACGTCGACCCGTCACCGACCCCGTTGAACACCCAGTCGGTGTAGAGCTGGGCGCACTGGTTGCCGCTGGTGACCTGGTTGACCCCGCCCGGGAACCCGCCGCGCTCGTGCGTGGACGCCGGCGCGTACTCGTCACAGTCGGTGGTGCCGACGATGCTGTCGGCAGGATGCTTGGTCCACGTGCTGGGGCAGACGACCTTGCGGCTGTCGTCGGACGACCAGGCCGCGCCCGTGGAGGGTTCTTCACGGGGGTGTCCGGACCCAGGTAGTGCACCAGGCTGTCCCAAAGCGGACTCCTCGATCGGCGGATCATCCCCCGCGAACGGGGCCTCCCTTGTCGCGGCTGATGACGTACGGGCCGGTGGCGGTGGGGAGGTCGGTGGACGTTTTCCTGGTACAGGTCGCGACGGCGTTCCGCCCTTGAGGCGGCGCGGCGTCCGCCGCAGCGGCAACGACGCCTACCTCGCGCAGCTGCCGGCCGGCACCCTCCTCGACCTCGTCCGCGATCCCGGCAATGAGGCTGACCCGAACGCCATCCAGGGGCTCGCAGCGGCACGTTTGTCCACGCCTCCGCGCAACGGGACCAGCAGCACGAGGTAATGGGCGGGTCAGTAGCCAGGTCTCGGTGACCAGTCCTTTGACCAAGCTCGTTCCCGCCCGACGTCATCGCTCACCCGCGAGGTCCAGTGGCAATTGATGGCCATGACGGAGTCAGGAACGGTTTCGCCGGCCGGGAAGGTGACGGGCCCGAGGCTGTTCCCTGTCAACGAGGCCCGCCCGGCTGGGCGCCGGTCTGGTAGACGTCGGGGATGCCGTCGGCGTCCACGTCTCGGCTCTCCTCTTCCCACAGCCGCTTGTAGACGCGGTTGCGGCGGCGCAGGAGTACGGCGGCGAGGACGGCGGCGGTGAGGGAGCCGAGGAGTACGGCGGCCTTGACGTGTTCGGTCTGGGCCGGGTCGGTGAAGGACAGTTCGCCGAGCAGCAGGGCGACGGTGAAACCGATACCGGCGAGGACCGCGATGCCGAAGACATCAGCCCATTCGAGTTCCGGATTGAGTCTCGCGCGGGTGAAGCGCACGGCGGCGTAGGTGCCGAGGAAGACACCCAGGATCTTGCCCGCGACCAGACCGACGAACACCGCGAGAGGCTCGGGCTGCGTGAAGACCTTCGCCAGCGCGTCGCCGGAGAGGCCGACCCCCGCGGCGAAGAGCGCGAAGAGGGGGACGGCGACGCCCGCGGAGAAGGGGTGCACGAGATGGGAGACCCGCGCCCCCGGGGATCGCTCCTCGCCGCTGTCGCGGGTGGTACGCAGGATCAGGCCCATGGCCACGCCGGCGACGGTCGCGTGGACACCGGAGTTGTACATCAGCACCCAGATCGCGATGCCGAGCGGCACGTACCACCACCAGCCCCGGACGCGGAAGCGCTGGAGGGCGTAGAAGAGGCCGAGGCCGGCGAACGCCCCGCCGAGCGCCCAGAAGTCGAGGTCGCTGGTGAAGAAGATCGCGATGATGAGGATGGCGCCGAGGTCGTCGACGACCGCGAGGGTGAGCAGGAACGCCCGCAGGGCGGCGGGCAGATGCGTGCTGATGACGGCCAGGACGGCGAGCGCGAAGGCGATGTCGGTGGCCATCGGAACCGCCCAGCCGTCGAGACTGCCGCCGCCCGCCGAGGCGGCGAGGAGGCAGAGGGCGGCGGGTACGGCCATGCCGCACAGGGCAGCGACCACGGGCAGCGCAGCGGTCGCGGGGGTGCGCAGTTCTCCGACGACGAGTTCGCGTTTCAGCTCGATGCCGGCGACCAGGAAGAACACGGCCAGGAGCCCGTCCGCCGTCCAATGGCCGACCGAGAGATCGAGGCCCAGGGCGGGTATGCCGAAGTGGAAGTCACGCAGAGACTCGTAGGCGGCGCTCCACGGACTGTTCGCCCAGACGAGCGCGACGATCGCGGCGGCGAGCAGGACGAGACCGCCCACGGTCTCGGTGCGCAGCGACTCGGCGATCGCCTGGCGCTCGGGCCAGGGAAGCAGTCCGAAGACGGTCTTGCGGGGGCGGGCCTGGGTCATGGGGGAGCAACCCTCCGGGGCATGTCGACAGGTGTGCGCACAGGCCCCTCGGACGCCGACCAGACTTCCCGGCACACCGGCATCGTTTCGTTGATGCGCTCTTTACACCCTTATCGGGCGGTCGGGAGTCTCACCAGGCGTCTCTCACCTGCTGGAACAGGGTGAAGGACCCTGTCCTCACCAAGGCGCGAGGTGGGGACGGGGTCCTTCGGGAGCCGGGCCGTGGGGGACGGTCAGACGGTGGTCTTCACCGGCTCCTGGTCGGTGTCCTCGTCCGTGTCGAGGCCGGCGTCACGCCGCTTCACGAAGGCGAGGAAGGAGTTGAGCTCCCGCTTGACGACGGGGGCGAGGAGGTACAGGCCGATGATGTTGATGACCGCGAGCATGAAGAGCACCGCGTCGGCCATGTCGATCAGGGTCTGGAGGGTGAGCAGGGAGCCCGCGACCGCGAAGAGGGTGTAGAAGACCTTGAACGCCAGCTCGCTGGCACGGCTGCGGCCGAACAGGTGCGTCCAGGCCTTCATGCAGTAGTAGCCCCAGGTCAGCACCGTGGAGATCGCGAACAGCATCACCGCGATGGTGAGGATGTACGGGAACCAGGGCAGCACCGTGGCGAAGGCGTCGGAGGTGATCGTGACGCCGCCGATGGACTCGCCCGCGCGGGCCTCAACCCAGCTGGCCGGGTTGGCGATGACGATGGTCAGCGCGGTCATCGTGCAAATGACCACGGTGTCGATGAACGGCTCCAGCAGGGCGACCAGGCCCTCGCTCGCGGGGTGCTTCGTCTTCACCGCGGAGTGGGCGATCGGCGCGGAGCCGAGACCGGCCTCGTTGGAGAACGCGGCCCGCTTGAAGCCGATGATCAGCGCGCCGAGCACACCACCGGCGACACCCTGCGGGTTGAACGCGCCCTCGATGATCGAGGAGATCGCGGAGGGAACGGCGGTGACGTTGACAGCGATGACGACGAGGCACGCGGCGATGTAGATGCCGGCCATGGCGGGGACGAGCTTGCTGGTGACGTTGGCGATGGAGCGGATGCCGCCGAGGAGGACGATGCCGACGAGGGCGGCGATGAGGATGCCGAAGAAGAGCGCGCCGGCGGATCCGCCCATCAGGCCGTTCTCGCCGCCGGTGACGGCAACCAGCTGGGCGTAGGACTGGTTGACCTGGAAGAGGTTGCCGCCGAAGAGGCCGAAGAACAGGACGAAGAAGGAGGCGAGGATCGCGAGGACCTTGCCGAGGGTCTTGCCGTTCTTGCCGAAGCGGTCGGCCAGGCCCTTGGGCAGGTAGTGCATCGGGCCGCCGGAGACGGTGCCGTCGGCGTGCACCTCGCGGTACTTCACGCCGAGCGTGACCTCGACGAACTTGGTCGCCATGCCGAGCAGGCCGCAGAGGATCATCCAGAACGTCGCACCGGGGCCACCGATGGAGACCGCGACCGCCACACCCGCGATGTTGCCGAGGCCGACCGTGCCGGAGACGGCCGCCGTCAGAGCCTGGAAGTGGTTGACCTCGCCGGCCGACCCCTTCTCGTCGTACTTGCCCCGGACCACGTCGACGGCGAGCTTGAACTTGCGGATCTGGACGAGCCCGAACCAGGCGCTGAAGACCAGACCGGCGACGACCAGCCAGGCGACGATGAGGGGAAGCTGGGTGCCGCCGACGGGCACGGAGTAGAAGACGACCTCGCCCAGCCACGTAGCTATGGGCTCGAAGAATCCGCTGACTGCCTTGTCGACGGACTGGGTGATGGAGTCAAGTGACACGGTGGGGACCTCAGTGGCGCAGGACCGGCGCGCGGGAGGCTGCGCCGGTATGGGAGTGCGGGCTTTGAGCGAACGCCGTTGTCCGTTCGGCGACCAGGTATGTCGACGGTCCGCGGACTCGGACCATGTTCACGTAGGGTCGTGCTGCCAGGGCGTGCCAGCAGGCTCCGGAGGCGGCGAGGGGTGGTGCCACCTGCGGAGTTGCGCATTCCTACCACGAGACCCGGCTCGTACCATGTGATGCGGACCACATCACGGAAGGTGATCTTCCAAAAGTCCAGCATCCGTGATGCGACCGTTATCCGGACAGCAATGTCCGTTCACTGTGCACTTATCCCCGCAGGTCAGGAGCTTGCACGAAAATTGGTCCTGTTGTTCGCGATGCTGACCGCCTCGTCAGCCGCCACGGCAGAGCACCAGACCCAAGTCTGCGTCCAGAAGGCCCTGCCGGGCCGGCCGAGGAGTCGCGCTCCGATGACGGCGGCCTGGTGACGCATCCGGAGTCGAAGAACGCGGTCAGCGTGTCGGGGAGCGGTTCCGGTGCCTGCGTTCTCTTGGAATGGCCCGGCCGCCATCCGGCGAGGACCGCGGGCCGGGGGCCAGGAGGAGGACGGTGCCGCCTGCGGTCGCCGCCGGCGCCGTGCACAGCAGCAGCGTGGGCGGGGTCCGCCGCCACAGGGGCAGCTCGGTCATCCGCCACACGCGCAGCACCCCACGACCGACGGCGCATCAAGACGTCGGCGGGTTCGACGCCCGCCCTTGAGAGAGTGGGGTCGGTGCCCTGCCTGGCCATGGTGGGCTCAGCCGACACGTTCCTGCCTCCGGCCCTGCTCGGCCGCGCCGTGGAACGCCGGCTCGGCATCCCCCTGCACGTGGTCGAGGGTGCGGGGCATCTCCTCCCGGAGGCCCCTGACCGTATGGCCGCCCTGGTGGCCGGATTCCTGCCGTCCGTACGACCGCGGCATTAAGAGCGCGTAAACGTTGCCGAACTCCGGCAGTGAACACCTGCGCGACTCCGTGGAACCATCAGTTCAGCGACGGAAGAAGGCGCATGGGAGGGGTGACGCGCATGGGCTGGTTTCTTGGTCTCGGCATCGCAGGTCTCGTGCTTCTGGTCCTGTCCCTCGTGTTCGACGGGGTGTTGGAGGGGCTCCTCGACGGTATCGGCGGGGGGCTGGACGGGTTTCTGTCGTTGCCGGTGATCGCCGGGTTCGTGTCGGCTCTCGGTTTCACGGGGGCGATCGTGCTCGGGGCCGCCGGTACGGGGGCGGGGGTCGCCACCGTTGCGGGCGTGGTCGCGGGGGTCGCCGCGGCCTGGCTGACATGGAAGTTCAGCCGGGCACTGATGCGCGACGGGGCCGCGCCCGCACCGCGGGGCGAAGACCTGACCGGGACGAGCGGCTCGGTGGTGACGGCGATCCCGGCGGGCCGCTACGGCGAGGTGCTGCTGTACCTCGCGGGTCAGCCGGTGAAGTGCGCGGCGAAGGCCGCGGTCCCCCTCGCGCGCGGCACCGAGGTGTGGGTCGAGTCCGTGCTCTCTCCGACGTCGGTCGTCGTCCGTCCGGTCGATCGCTGACGCCACGTCGCCACCGTAGTCGGCGTAACCCCCATACCCGTGACAACCGCCATCTTCCGTCCTTCCTGTTCCGTTCTGATCGAAGGGGGTTCCCTCATGAGCCCTGTGCTCTTCTCCGTGCTGGGCATCGTCGTCCTGCTCGTGCTGCTCGGTCTTGTCGTCATCACGCGCTACAAGGTCGCGGGACCGAGCGAGGCGTTCATCATCACCGGCCGACGGGGCAAGAGGACCACGGATCCGGCGACCGGCCGCGTCTTCACCGACAACAGCGGGCAGAAGGTCGTGGTCGGCGGCGGGGTCTTCGTCGTGCCGTTCGTGCAGCAGAAGTTCAGCCTCGACCTGTCCAGCCGCCACATCCCGGTCGCCGTGCGCGGCGCCGTCACCCTGCGGGGTGTGAAGGCCAACCTGGAGGGCGTCGCGATCGTCAAGGTCGGCGGGACGGAGGACTCCATCCGGGCCGCCGCCCAGCGGTTCCTGATGCAGCAGGACGGCATCGTCGGCTTCACCCAGGAGGTCCTGTCCGGCGCGCTGCGGTCGATCGTGGGCCGGATGTCGGTCGAGGACATCATCCGCGACCGGGCCGCGTTCGCCGGGCAAGTCGCCGAGGAGGCCGAGGCCAGCCTGTCCGGGCAGGGCCTGGTGCTCGACGCCTTCCAGATCCAGGACATCACCACCGAGGGCTCCTACCTGGAGGACCTCGGCCGGCCCGAGGCCGCCCGCGCCAAGCAGGAGGCCGACATCGCCGAGGCGGAGGCCCGGCGGGCCGCCGAGCAGGCCCGGCTGAAGGCCGAGGAGGAAATCGCCGTCGCCCAGCGGACCCTCTACCTGAAGCAGGCCGAGATCAAGGCTCAGACCGACGAGGCCGCCGCCCAGGCCAACGCCGCCGGTCCGCTCGCCGAGGCCGCCCGTCGGCAGGACATCCTCACCGAGCAGGAGAAGGTCGCCGCCCGCCAGGCCGCCCTGACGGACCGGCAGCTCGACACTCAGGTCCGCAAGCCCGCCGACGCCGCCCGCTACCAGGCCGAGCAGGAGGCCGAGGCCCGCCGCATCGCCCTGGTGAAGGAAGCCGAGGCCGCCGCCGAGCGCGCCCGGCTGACCGGTGAGGGCGAGAAGGCCCAGCGCGCCGCCCTCGCCGAGGCCGTACGCATCGAGGGCGAGGCCCAGGCCGCCGCCCTCGGGGCGAAGGGTTCCGCCGAGGCAGAGGCGATGCGGAAGAAGGCAGACGCCTTCGCCCAGTACGGCGACGCCGCCGTACTCCAGATGCTCGTCGAGGTCCTGCCCCAGGTCGTCGCCAAGGCGTCCGAACCGCTCGCCGCCGTCGACAAGATGACCGTCATCTCCACGGACGGAGCAAGCCAGTTGACTCGTACGGTGACCGACAATGTCACGCAGGGCATGGAACTCCTCTCCTCCGCCACCGGAGTCGACCTCGCCGCACTCCTCCAGGGCATCACACGGAAGAGGCCGGAGACGCCGAGTGCGCAGGCCGAGATCACCGACTGAGACACCGGTCCGGCGGGGAGACGGCATGCGCAAGAGCTTCAAGGTGCACGCGCGGCTGCCCTTGGCCCTGGGAACAGCGGCGCTGTGTGCGTCCGCCTACTCCGCCGTCCCCCGCCTTTCCCCCTTCGCCGGTGAAGGAATCCTCCTCGGTGTCGGCCTCGCCATGCTCTTCCCGCTACAACGGTCCCCCGACTCCGTCGGCGGACATGAAGATCGAGGCCGTGGCGTGCCATCCAGCGCG
This sequence comes from Streptomyces sp. 5K101, assembly GCF_046506645.1. Classification (NCBI taxonomy): domain Bacteria; kingdom Bacillati; phylum Actinomycetota; class Actinomycetes; order Kitasatosporales; family Streptomycetaceae; genus Streptomyces; species Streptomyces sp. 5K101. Next base: position 171,031 of record NZ_JBKFFO010000012.1, read on the forward strand.
CGCACCACACGGTCGCGCTCATCGCTCGGCAGACAAGTCAGCAGGCGCACAACCTGGCTGAGGTCATCCTCGCTCACCGTCACCGCTCGCCCGCAAGATCGAGATCGTCGCTGCGCGGCTCGGCACCGACCTCGGTAGGTCGGGGGAGGCGCCACGGATAGGCGATCTGATGGGACACGGCCCGCCACCACGGCTCCTCCGGCAGCTTCACCGCGGGCTCGAACGGCTCGCCGGGACGCGGGAGCGCCGCCGCCTGGTCGGCCTCCTCGGCCGCGTCCTTCGTCCACTCCCCCGGCTCCGCCCACGGGTGGGGCGCCAGGTTGAACGTGCCCCAGTGGATCGGCAGCATCACTCCGGACGGCGTGCCGCCCTGGAGGTCGAGGTGGGCCTGCATGCCCTCGGCCGGCGTCATGTGGATGTCGGGGTTGAAGTCCGAGTGCACCAACTGATCAGCATCAACGGTCTCGGCCACCAGCGGCGCGCACCGAACGCCGAGCTCCACCAGCGCCCGCTGCTCCGCCTCCGACAGCACCGCAGCCACGTTCCCCCGGGCCACAGTGGCCTCGACGAAAGCCACCAGATCGTCATGATGCTCCGGCGGCGTGGCGTCAGGCCGCAGAGCACCGTCGGAGAAGAAGCCGGGGCGGCCGAACCGCACCGAGTGGATCGCCACCAGGACCTCGGCCACCGCCTCGGCCAACTGCGGACCGTCCTCGTCCGCCGCGCCGGCGAACACCGACGTCAACGGCACCCCGGAGGCGAAACGCGTCAGTATGAACGGCTCGCCCAGCAGATCCCCGCCGTCATCGGCGTACACAACCTCCGGGACCGGAACCCGGTCCGCAACCAATCGCATCAGCGCCGCCTCCACGGCACACGTATTCCTTCTCGGATACCGCCGCAGGACGAACGACGTCCCCCTGTCGGTGCGCAGCAGCACGTTGTCGCTGCTGAAGCCGCCCGACAGCCGCCGCTCTTCCACGACCAGCGCGCCCCCCAGTACCTGCGTGCGCAGAACATCGAGGATGTCGGGGTCCAGAGAAGCGCCAGGGGCATCAGCCATAGGCACGAGCCTGCCTCACATGCACCTGCAACCCCAAACAACACGCTGGCCCGCCTACCGCGTCCCCGGCACCGCCCGCTCTGCTGGCCGGACGGAGGTCAAAGGGCAAGTAGGGTGTGGGATCCGTCGACTTCGGGGACGCGAAACAGATGTCCCGCACCAGCGTCGCATTCTCCCCCACCACTGCGATCTGAAGACCTGGTGTCTGCCCCCGCTCCCTCACCGTCCGCTGACGTCCGCGACTTTCCCAAGCCACGGCCGGTGCTGCGCCCAGGGACTCGACAGCGAACGGAAGGCATGCTGAGCGATTGGCGAGTGCTGCCAGAGGCAACTGTCCCCCCTTGACCGTGACGTACGTACACTCGGTGCTCAAGTCGGCACTGGAGCACGCCGTCCGCCAGGATGAACTGCCCCGCAACGTCGCCCGTAACGTCAAAGCCGCCACGTCCCCAACAGCGGCTGGCTGACCAGAGTGAAGCTGCCGCCCTACGCGCCCGACCTCAACCCCGTCGAAGGCGTATGGGCCCGCCTGAAAAAGTCCCTGGCCAACCTCGCACCCCGCGCGATCGAAGACCTCACCCCGCTCGTGCAGAACCGCTTACGAGGCATCCAACGCCGCCCCCGAAGTACTCGACGGCTTCATCGCCGGGACCGGAATGGGGGCTGGAGTCCCCGTAACTCCGTTCACCCCACCCTTTCAACCTCAGCGTCAAACGCCCAGGAGCCCCCGCCGATTACCGACTCGGCGGGGGCCCCGATCTGCGCCCAAGCGAACGCAGAAATCCTCGGCAATTTCCTCTTCGACGCGCCGGGAACGTTGGCGCTTACGACAGGTTGTGCCAAGCGTGGCTACAAGTCCCTCGGCACTCCGTTTCTCTTCGTCGCGTGTCAGCCACAGCGAACGTGGACAAGAGGACGCGAAAGGACTTCACGTACTCGCCAGGGGGCAGATTTATGATCTTCCCCATCTGTTCGAGAATCGGCTCTCGAACAATCAATACTGCCGGGGTCATTGTCGGCTTGACGCCTGATCGCGGTAGCCCCTCACGCGCGTCATTCACCGTTGCATGGGCCTGCATCGCGTAGCGAACAACCTCGTGCAGTACCGCTCCCTGCTCAACGTGCTCCAGCGAAGAGAACCAGGCCACAGCGTCCTCCAAGCTGCGGAGCCCTTGAGCAACCTCGTTGATGATCCGCTCTGATGCTCGCAAGTGCTCACCTGCTCCGGGGCTCGAAAACAACGTACGGCCTGCCTCTGTCCAGCTCGGCATAGTCTGGGCGGTTCGGATTGTAGTTCTGCCAGAAGTCTCTACCGCGCCCACTCCCTTCACCGTCACCTGTCCCTCTCGGCAGGGAGTTCTTAACGCTGTGACGAGTTCTGGACGGACCGGAGAGGATGTAATCCCAGTCCGATGTCGGGTTGGGTGTTCCGTTCGCACGGCTCCCGACCACAATGATTGGCTGCCCGGCTTTATCAGCGGCATTCTGAATTCGCTTGGCAGCATTCGGGCTGATACCGGCTTCCGATGCCGTTCTAAGGCCAGGGCCACACCACCCACTGGAATTGTGAACCAGAACCGGAGTCTCGCCCGCCAGCACATAGTACGTGTGCTCGCCGAGTGGGCGTCACCTGCATTTTCGCTGGTCAGCGAATTCCGGCCTGCCCGTGGGCGTGCGTGGAAGTGCCGGGTTGTGCGCCTGTGTTGCCGTCGGCATTGCCGTCAGACGGCTACGCGCGTGAGGGCGGTGGAGTGGGCTTTGGCCGGTGTCCTGCCCGGGTTGGGGTCGGGCATGGCCAGGGGGCCGTACGCTAGCCCGGCAACTCGGGCAGGCTTCGTACTGCCCGGAATTTGAACGAGTGGCCCCCTGGCCTTGCCCGACGCGGGCCCCGGCCCGGGGAGGTGGGTAAAGCCCACGGAACCGACCGGCCCCACCCCCGGGCCGACGCCCCGGCCAACTCCCCGCCGTCGCCTCGCCGTCGGCCTGGCGTTCGCCGTGCTGGCGCGTCCGGCTTTCTCCGCGCTTCCGTTCGTCCGCTGCGCTGTCTTTGCGCGGCCTGGTCGCTGGCCGGCCCGCGGTGGCGGAGCCGAGAGCGGGCCGGGTGGGGGGTCTGTCAATCGAGCGGCTCTGTTCCGTAGTCGGTGGTGACGGCAGGTGACGGGCGTCGTTGAAGTTGTATGCGAGATGTCAACTCCCTTGTGGCAACGGTGTTTTCAGGGCTCTCGGCGCTGGTCATCGAGGATGTGGCCGACGACGGCGACGTGATCCGGGTCTTGGCCCGGACCCGGGGTGTTCCCTTTCCCTGCCCGATTTGCGGGGTCCCGACGGGGAAGGTGCACGGATACCACGTCCGGACCGTTGCGGATGTGCCGGTCGATGGCCGCCGGGTCGTGGTCAACGTCCGGGTACGACGTCTGGTCTGCCCGGTCCTGGGCTGTCGGCGGCAGACCTTCCGCGAGCAAGTCCCTGGGCTGATCGAGCGCCTTCAGCGCCGCACCACGCGTTTGACCAGCCAGGTCTCGGGGGTGGCCAAGGAGTTATGCGGCCGGGCAGCCGCCCGGCTCACCCGGCTACTGGCCGTGCCCGTATCGTTCGCCACCGCCCTGCGGGTGCTGCGGGGAATCCCCCCGCCGACGCTGCGGATCCCGAGGGTGATCGGGGTCGATGACTTCGCCCTGCGCCGCCGTCACCGCTACGCCACGATCATCATCGATGCCGAGACCGGGGAACGCGTCGATGTCCTGCCCGACCGCGAAGCCGCCACATTGGAGACATGGCTGCGCGGGAAGAAGGGGATCGAAGTCGTGTGCCGGGACGGCTCGGCCACCTACGCCGAGGCGATCCGCCGGGCCCTGCCCGACGCGGTGCAAATCAGCGACCGCTGGCATCTGTGGCGGAACCTGTGCGACAAAGTCCTGGCCGAGGTCCGCGCCCACGCCCCCTGCTGGGCCACCGTCAACCCGCCCCGGCCCGGCGGCGTCCGCGAGCAGACCACCCGCGAGCGCTGGCACAAAATCCACACCCTCCTCGACTCCGGCGTCGGCCTGCTCGACTGCTCCCGCAGACTGAACCTCGCCCTGAATACCGTCAAGCGCTACGCCCGCATCCCCGAACCGCCTGCGGATCGCATCGCCCCCCGCTACCGGCCCACCCTGGTCGACCCCTATCGCGACCACCTGCGCCGGCGCCGGTCCCACAACCCGGCTGTTCCCGTCACGCACCTCCTGCACGAGATCAGGGAACTGGGCTATACCGGCAGTGCCAACCTGCTGGTCCGCTACCTCAATCAGGGCCGCGCCGAAGGCGACCGCCCCGTGACACCCCCCCGCCGCCTCGCCCGGCTCCTGCTCACCCACCCCGAGCACCTGTGGACCAGGGACACCGACCTGCTCGGCCTCCTCACCGCGGCGTGCCCCGAGATGACCGCACTCGCCCGACTCCCCGGCGAGTTCGCCGCGCTCCTGACCCCGGCCCAGGCCAACGACGACAAGCTCAGCCAGTGGATCGCCACAGTCCGCACCGCTGGCCTGCCCCACCTGCACAGCTTCTGCAACGGCCTCGAACTCGACCGCGCCGCCGTGAACGCCGGCCTCACCCTGCCTCACCACAACGGCCGGACAGAGGGCGTCAATACCCGAACCAAAAAGATCATGCGGCAGATGCACGGCCGAGCAGGATTCGACCTCCTCCGTCACCGCATCCTCCTGCAATAAGGAGAACGCACCGTCACCACCGACTACGGAACAGAGCCAATCGAGCGGTGTAACCAGAGTGGTTGGGGTTACTGGCGAGCGGCGGAGAGGCGGCCGTCGAAGGTGATGTCGAAGGCGTTCAGGGCGGTCTTCCAGCGCATGGTCCAGCGGGCCTGGCCCTTGCCTGTGGGGTCGAGCGACATGATGGCCAAGATGTTCCACCAGTCCGGCGGCTGCTGCGACGGCAGCGCTCCGATGTGCTACCCGCGCGGCGAGTTCCGCGTCGGCGGCTCGGACGTGCTCCTCGGCCACGTCGCCGGTGCCACCCCCTTCTGGATGAGCGCCGACCAGTACGCGTACTGGAAGCACACCCACCTCACCGTCGACGTGGTGCCCGGCCGGGGCAGCGGCTTCTCGCTGGAGGCCCCGGAGGGCGTACGGTTCCTGCTGCGCTCCCGAGTACTCACCGACGAGGAGTGGCAGCGCGTGGAGACGGAGCCACCGCTCCCGACGGGGGCCGAGGTGACCGGGTGACCCGGCGAGTCGGCGCGCCGGGTCTCAGACAGCCACCGCGTCGGCGCAGGCGGTGGTGAAAGCGGGGCCGGACACCCGGGTGTCCGGCCCCGCACCCGTTGCGCCCGTCGGAGAATGCCGTCCCTCTCCGGACGGACAGGGGCACTCCGCCCCACAGCCCAGCTACGGAGTGTCATGGTGCCGCATAGCGTCAGCGGTGACGCATCCGCAGAGGTTCCCTTGTGAACACCTGCCGTCCGCGACTTTCGCCGGGCCCCGCAGCGCCAAGGCTGCGGCGAAGTCGCTCTTCCGGGCCCCGCGGCCCGGACCCACGGGAGGGCTACCGAGCACCGCGTCCTCTTCCACCTAGTTCTGGGGCAGACATGACCACCGCAGCCCTCCGTGACAGACCGCAGCCGACTGCCATGACCGGCACGGTCATCGCGCTTCCGGCGGAACACCACCCTCGGTCGAACAGCACCAGCCGCCGCACATGGCCCACCGCCACGCCCGGCCCGGAGCCCGCGCCCGCCCGTCATGCCGTCCTGGCGCTGCCCGCCGAGGTGCGCTGGGTTCCCGTGGCACGCCGCTCCGCCACGGCCGTGCTGACCCACTGGCATCTCCCGCCCGCCGACCTCGACTCCGCGGAACTCGTCATCGACGAACCCGCCGCCAACGCCGCCGAGCACGGCCACGGTGACATGACGATCGGTCTGTCCCTGGGCGCCGCCGGAGTCCTGCGGATCTCCGTGACGGTTCCGGCAGCCCGCCTCGGTCACGGCACCTGAACGACGACGACCCCGACGAGCACGGCCGGGGCCTCGCCATCGTCGAACTCCTGGCCAGTGAGGTCCGCGTCCACCAGGGCTCCTTCGGCCGCCGAGTCACCGTGGCCCTTCGCGCCGGCCTCCCGCGCTGACCAAGGCGATCGCCGCGAGCGCGAGCACGTGCAGGGCGAAGAGCCGTACGATCGCTGCGCAACGCCGCCCCCTGTTTCGAAGGCCGCCGTGCCGCTCTCGGCTCCGATACCCAGCGGGGCCACTCGCTCGTCGCACGGGCAACCACCAGGAGAACCCGCCGATCGGGCTCAGACCGGTGTGAGCGGCTGCTCCGTCCAGATGACTTTGCCGTTCGGGGTGTACCGCGTACCCCAGCGCTGGGCGAGCTGGGCGACCAGGAACAGCCCGCGACCGCCCTCGTCTGTGGTGAGGGCCCGGCGCAGATGGGGGGAGGTGCTGCTGCCATCAGACACCTCGCAGATGAGCGCGCTGTCGCGGATCAGACGCAGCGTGATCGGTTCGCCGCCGTAGCGGACGGCGTTGGTGACCAGCTCGCTGACCAGCAGCTCGGTGGTGAATTCCAGGTCCTCCAGAGACCATTCGGCCAGTTGGGCCGTGACGTCCGCACGTATCCGGGAGACGGCGGCGGGGTCGGCGGGCAGCTCCCAGGCGGCGACCTGGCCGGCGTCGAGAGTCCGGGTGCGGGCGACGAGCAGGGCGACGTCGTCGGCGGGGTGGTCGGGCAGCAGGGCCCTCAGCGTCTGGCATGTCTGCTCGGGGCCACCGCCTGGGTGGGCGAGCTCGTGCCGGAGCCGTTCGAGGCCGAGATCGACGTCCCGGCGGCCGAGGTGCTCGATCAGCCCGTCGGTGTAGAGGGCCAGCAGGCTGCCCTCGGGCACCTCGATCTCGGCGGTCTCGAAGGGCTGGCCGCCCACACCGAGAGGCGGTCCCGCGGGCAGGTCCGGGTACTCCACTGTGCCGTCGGGCAGGATCAGCGCGGGCGGCGGATGGCCGGCACGGGCCACGGTGCACCGTCGTGTCGTCGGGTCGTAGACGGCGTATAGGCAGCTCGCACCGACGATCTCCTCGCCCGTCCCCGCCTCGTCCTGGTCCATGTCAAGGCGACAGACCAGGTCGTCGAGCTGAGTGAGGACCTCGTCGACGGCCAGGTCGAGGGCGGAGAAATTGTGGACCGCTGTGCGCAGCCGTCCCATGGTGGCGGCGGCGTGCAGGCCGTGCCCGACGACATCGCCGACGACCAGCGCCACCCGCGCCCCGGACAGCGGGATGACGTCGAACCAGTCGCCCCCGGCCCCGGACTGCGCGGGCAGATAGCGGTGGGCCGCCTCCACGGCGTGCTGTGCGGGAAGGCCGCGCGGCAGCAGGCTGCGCTGCAGGGCCAGGGCCACGGCGTGCTCGCGGGTGAAGCGGCGGGCGTTGTCGATGCACAGCGCCGCCCGTCCGACCAGTTCCTCGGCGAGCGTAAGGTCGTCCTCCTCGAAGGGCTCCGCACGCCGCGAGCGGTAGAAGCTGACCACGCCCAGGATTGTGCCGCGGGCCCGCAGCGGCACCGTGATGAGCGAGTGCACGCCGGCGTCCAGGATTTTCTGCCCGCGGGCCGGGTCCTGGGCGATCCAGCCGGCCGCCTTGGCCAGCTCAGGTTCCAGAACCGGATCCCCGCCGGCCAGCGATGTGGCCTGCGGCGTGTGCGTGGCGTAGGTGACCGGCTCGCCGGCCGCGTACAGGTGGGAGCTCTGATTGATCCCGGCGATCGCGGCCCGCCGCAGCGCGCCGTCCGCCCGGATCGGCTCCTCGCCGAGGAGTACGGCCTCCGGCAGGTCGACTGCGGCGAAGTCGGCGAACCGGGGGACGACCACCGCGGTGAGTTCCTCGGCGGTCCGGGTCACGTCCAGCGTGGTGCCGACGCAGAGGCCTGCGTCGTAGAGCAGCCCCAGCCGCTCCCGGGCCCGCAGGGCGAACCTGCCGATGCCGGGCTCGCCGACGGCCAGCAGCCATCTGTCGGGCCCCCTGGACGGCGGCTCTGCGGGGGGACCGGGCACCGTGAGGGGCGTACGCCGAGAGCTGCCTGCCGGAGGGAGAAGGACCTGCGGACCGGAGACGGGCGGTTCGGGGACGGGCGGTACGTCGGGAGCCGACGTGGCCAGGCGGCGCAGCACACCCTGCGGAAGGACAGCCTCGACAGCGAATCCCATAACGCCCGAAGAGGTCTGCACCGGGCGGCTGAGGAGCACGGCCGTGCGGCCACGCGTGAGACCCACCTCAAGCAGACCGGTCCGTCCAGCGGAGATCAGCGCGGTCGCGTTCTCCTCGAGGATGCGTCGGTCATGGAGGTCGAGCAGCTCCCCGACCGGGATGTCCCTGCCTTCCGGTCCGCCGGCCATCGCCCGGCGGCGGGCGGCCTGGAACGACTGGAGCAGGGCTCGCTCGCGATCCGTGGCGCGGTCGAGCAGCCGCTGCTCGATGGCACGGGCCGCCTCGCGTGCCACCGACATCATGGAGGGGTCCGAGTGGACGTTCAGGCAGCTCAGGTCGAGCACACCCATGAGCTGTCCGCTCAGGGGGTCGCGAATGGGAGCCCCGGCGCAGGCGAGCGTGCTCCAGGTGTCGGTGAAGTGCTCGCGGCCGTGTATGAAGGCAGGCTGCCGCGTCGCGAGTACGGTGCCGATGCCGTTGGTGCCGATGAGCTGTTCGGTGACCTCGAAGCCGGGCACGAGCTGCAACGTGTCGAGCTCGCGGTTCAGCGCGGGCTCGCCGACCCGGCGGTCGAGCAGCCGGGCCCTGCCATCGCTGAGCAGCACGGCCACCCGGATCCCCGACAGCTGGGACTCAAGTCCCTCGAGCACTGGCCGGGCGGCCTCGGCGAGACTGCCCGTACGTGCCAGGTCGTCGTGGTAGGGCAGGTTCAAGGGGTGGTCCGCCGCGAGGCCCAGGGACCGGCACCGCTGCCAGGAGGCAAGGACGGGAGGGCGTACAGCCAGACCCGCGGGCTCGCCCATCAGGAGCCGCTCGTGGGCCCTCGACAGAGCGGCGTCGTCCCAGACGGCCTTCACCTGGCCACTTCCTCGCGCGACATTCGAAGACTTATTCAATTGTCTCCCATGTGAGTCGAGTGTGCCCTCGCTGCCGCGACCACCGGGGAAGGTCACTCCGCGGACATCGCCGCGGCGGGTGGCGGCGGCCATATGTACGGCGGCCACAGGCGTCACCGGTGGCCGAGAGTATCGACGCTTGGACCTGCCGCGGGCGCGCCGCGAGGCTCCCAGTGATCGCCGCCTGTGTCCTGGCTCGTCACGCGACCGATGGAGTGCCGTCCGCCTGCTCCGCCAGTACGGCCTGGATGGCCATGGATCTCCGCCAGGCCGATGCGCCGGGCAACGAATCGGATCGCGGTGTGGTCCGGGTCGATGTCCCACCGCCCGCGCGAGGGGCAGCGGCGAGGCCCATCACTCCGGCCGTCGCCCTGGCTCCGGGGACACCCTGACAGCGGTGCGAAGTGGCTGGAAACCATGGCAGGCGACCGACAGGTCGTAGCCGCCGGGCGGCACGGCGGCGGTGAACAGCCCGTACGCGTCAGTGCCGCCCTCGACCACGCACTGCCCCGTCCGATCGAGGACAGTGACCGCTGCCCGTATCGGCAGCCCCACCGGATCCACCACCTGGCCGTCTACCCGCCCCGCACCCTCAGGCAGCGGCAACTCCCCATTCCCCTCTGCTCCCCCGCCCCCATGCCTCTGTTTAGTCGCCGCCACGGCAAGGTGAACATGCCGGCACCGTTCACTGCCCTGTCTGAAAATCGCCCCACCTTGCTCCACCCACGTCCTTACTCACCGTCAGCGCTCGCCCGCGAGGTCGAGATCGCCGCTGCGCATCTCGGCCACAACCTCGGCGGGCCGGGGTCGGCGCCACGGGTGCGCGATCGGATGGGACACAGCCCGCCACCAGGGATCCACGGGAAGCGTGCCGACGGGCTCGAAGGTCTCTCCAGGCCGCGGGGACGCTACCGCCTGGCCGGCCTCCTCGGCCGCGTCCTTCGTCCACTCCCCCGGCTCTGCCCACGCATGCGGAGCCAGGTTGAAGGTGGCCCAGTGGATCGGGAGCAGGACGCCGCCCGGCTGGCCTCCTTGCAGGTCAAGGTGGGCCTGCACGCCCTGGGCGGGCGTCATGTGAATGTCCGGCCAAGCCCCGGGCAGCGGCGTATAGTCCGTGTGGTTCTCGGGCCAGTACTCGGAGTATGCGCCGATCTGGATCATGGTCACGTCGAACGGACCGTGCTCCGCCCCGATGTCCGCGAAGCCCGGGAAGTATCCCGTGTCGCCGCTGTGGTAGATCCGGTGCTCGGGGCCCGCCACCACCCAGGAGGCCCACAGGGTGTGCTGCTGGTTGCGCAGTCCACGCCCGCAGAAGTGGCGGGCCGGTGTGGCGGTCAGCCGTATGCCGTGGACCTCGGTCGACTCGTTCCAGTCGAGCTCGCGCAGCCGGTCCGGGGCCACGCCCCAGCGCTCCAGGTGGGCGCCCACGCCGAGCGGGACCGCGAACACCGTGTCCGTGCCGGCGAGGGCCTTGATGGTGGGCAGGTCGAGGTGGTCGTAGTGGTCGTGGGAGATCACCACGACGTCGACGGTGCCGAGAGCGGCCAGCGGCGCGGGCACGGGGTGCAGCCGCTTGGGCCCGGTGAAGGCGAACGGGGAGCAGCGCTCGCCCCAGACGGGGTCGAAGAGGACCCGGCGGCCGTCGATCTCCGACAGGACACTGGAGTGGCCCATCCAGGTCAGCCGCAGCCCGGAGGCGGGCGGCTCGGCGAGATCGGCGACGGTGGTGGAATGCACGGGCACGTGTCCGACCGGGGTCCGGCGGGCCCGCGCCTCCTTCTCGAAGTAGATCTTGGCGAATTCGACCATGGAAGCGCCGGAGGGTCTGGTGCGCGCACCCACCGGGTTGCGGAAGACGCCGTCGGCGAAGTTCGGCGAGCGGCGGATGCGCGCCATCCGCTCCCCGGACGGGTCGGCTCCGAAGGCGGCCGGCCTGAGCGAACGCAGCCGTGCTCGCAGCGAGTGGGGTGAACCAGCGCCGGTCACGACACCTCCTGATGATCGGGGGCTTTCCTCATTATGTGCGGGCACGCATGTCACGCAGAGTGTCCTGCGCTGCGTCCGATCCGTCATGACGGGCAACGCGCGCGCCGGCACCGGTGTTCCTGGGCCCCGGACCGCGTGAGCCCCTGCCGCGTCCGCCGGAAGGCGGTCCCGCTCAAGATCGGCCTGTGTAGGGTGACGCCGTGGCCAGGATTCGGTTGAGCGTGTCGGAGCGGCGTGAGGAACTGCTGAACGCGGCTGTCGAGCAGATCGAGCAGCGGGGTGTGGCGGCCGTACGGATCGCCGATGTCGCCTCGTCCCTCGGCGTCTCCAGCGCCCTGGTGCTCTACCACTTCTCGTCCAAGGAGCAACTGGTCGCGGCGGCGTTCACACACGCCGCCGACGCGGACCTGGCCCACCTGCGCAAACTCCTCGGCCGGCGCACCTCCGCCCTGCGCCGGCTGCGGGCGGCCGTGCGCTGGTACGCGCCGACCGGCCAGGCCAAGGGCTGGCGGCTGTGGATCGACGCCTGGGCGGCCTCGCTGCGCGACCCGGCCCTGCGCGAGGTCGCCCGCGCCCTCGACCAGCAGTGGAAGGCGGCACTGGCCGAGGTGATCGCGGAGGGGGCGGCGGCCGGGGAATTCCCGTGCGAGGACCCGGCGGCCGCGGCCTGGCGCCTGACGGCGTTCCTCGACGGGCTCGCCGTGCAGATGACGTCGTACGCGGGGTCGCTGACCCGCGCGGCGATGCTGCAGTGGACGGACGAGGCGCTGGCCCGCGAGCTGGGTGTGGACCGCGAGGCGCTCACGGCTGCCGGCCGCTGAGACACGCGGACCGTACACGTAGCCGACGGCGCGGGTGAACAGCAGGGCGCGGAAGGCCGGTTCCTTGTCGGGCGTCGAGCGCGGTGAGGAACCCCGGCGACCAGGTGGTAGGCGCCGGGCGTGCCGCGGTCGTTCGCAGGCTGCACCGGGGGCCAGGGCTGCGCGGGCGACATCGGGCACATCCGGGTCGGCCCGCAGGACGTGCCCTGCCGGTGCGGGAACTCCGGCTGTCTGGAGGCGGTCGCGGGCGGCGCGGCGCGGGCAGCGAAGATCCCAGGTGGACCGGCAGCTCGCGGGCTCCACGGCGTGACGCCCGGGGCCGGGCCCCGGGCGTCAGGCGACGGCTCGGCTCAGAGCGGCAGCAGGTCCGGGCGCTTGGCGGCCACGTGGTCGCCCGAGCTCTCGCCCCGCAGTCGCCGGCCGATCCACGGCACCAGGTGCTCGCGCGCCCAGTTGATGTCGTCGCGCCGCACCTCGAAGGCGCCGCGCGGCGGGAGCGGCGGCCAGGGCTGGTCCGGGTCGGCGGGCACGTCGAGACCGAGCACCTGGGCGGCGCGCAGGGCCACGCGGGTGTGCCCCTCGGGCGACAGGTGCAGCCGGTCCGCGTCCCAGGCACGCCGGTCCTGAACGGACTTGAGCGACCACAGATCGAGGACCGGGCAGTCGTGGCGGTCGGCGATGGCCCGCACGTGCGCGGTGTACGTGGCGATCTTTCCGCGCAAGTGACGCAGGACCGGCACGTCCCGGGTGTCGAAGCCGGTGGTCACCATGACGGTGCCGACCGAGCTCCTGAGGTCGGCGACGGCCCGTTCGAACCGCTCGGCCACGTCGTCCGGGTCGCTGCCCGGCCGGATGATGTCGTTGCCTCCCGCGCAGAACGTCACCAGGTCGGGGGCGAGTTCCTTGGCCCTCGGGACCTGTTCGTCGACGATCTGGTCGAGGAGGCGGCCGCGTACGGCGAGATTGGCGTACCGGAAGGTGTGTTCCGGCATCAGGTCGGCGAGCAGCACCGCGAACCGGTCCGCCCACCCGACGTACGTCCCGTCGGGACCGGGGTCTCCCACGCCCTCGGTGAAGCTGTCACCGATCGCCGCGTACGACCCGAATGCGCCCTTGTTCTCTGTTCTCGAATCGTCTGCCACGAGAGCACATCTTTCCTTTACGGATGTGACCTACGCGACCGTAAGGAGGGGTTGACGGCAGGTGATCTTTGCCACCGGTCATGTTTACGCCAAGCCGGAATACGCGGAATCCCTCGCTCCGCCGCCGGACGGTACGAGGGATGCGCGGCTGACTGTGCGTCAGAGGGAGACGCCGTGCTGGCGCAGGTAGGCCAGTGGGTCGATGTCGGAGCCGTACGACGGGCTGGTACGGATCTCGAAGTGCAGGTGCGGACCGGTGGAGTTGCCCGTGGAACCGGACAGGCCGATCTGCTCGCCGCCCGCGACGCTCTGCCCGCTGGAGACGGACAGGGAGGACAGGTGGGCGTACTGCGAGTAGGTGCCGTCGCCGTGCTGGATGACGACCTCGTTGCCGTACGAGCCGCTCCAGCCGGCCGAGACGACGGTGCCCGGGCCGACGGACTTCACGCTCGTGCCGCTGGCGGCGATGAAGTCGACACCGGTGTGGTAGCCACTGGACCACATGGCGCCGGACGCGCGGTACGGCGTGGAGACACCGCCGCCGACGGGCGCGGTCCAGCCGGTGGACGCCGGGGCGGCCTTCTCGGCGGGAGCCTTGGCGGCCGGGGCCTCAGTGCGCGAGGCGTCGCGCGAGGGCCGGGGGGCGGACTCGGAGCGCGGCTCCGGGTCGTTCTTCGCGGTGGACTTCGCGTTGAGGGTCAGCTCGAGGCCGGGGTGGATGAGCGCCGGATCGGCGCCGATGGCACGGCGGTTGTCGTTGTAGAGCTTCTTCCAGCCGCCACGGACGTTCTGCTCGTCGGCGATCTTGGCGAGGTAGTCGCCGGGGACGACGGTGTACGTCTTCGGGGCCTTCTTGGCGGCCGGAGCGGCCGAGATGGGGGCCGCCGAGGCCGGGGCGACCGAGACCGGAGCGGCCTTCTGGGGAGCGGCGGCGGGGGTGGCGGCGTGGGCACCGGTCGCGCCGAGGAGCGGCAGGGCTATGGCGGCACTTCCCGTACTGGCGACGACGAAGCCGCGCGTGAGCGGGTTGGCCTTGGGACGGCGGTGCTTACCCTTTCCGGGCATGGCGCATTCCTCTCCGGCGCCTGCGAGGTGAGCTGTCGGGTTCGGGCTGGAGATGCCCGTCCGCGCATATTGCGCGAATTAACCCCAAGCCGTCCGAATTCTCCGGATACGGCGTACTACCTGGGTCCCCCGCTCCTGCCACACGTGGGTGGGTTCGAAGTCCGGTCGGCGGCAGGATGAGGCGGTCCGTCCGGATTGAGCGTGACCGTAGGCGAGTACACCGGGCGGAACAAGCCGCGAATTTCCCCGAGCTTTCCCGCTCGTGACGTCCGGGCCGCTCCACTCGTCACCCTCCGTGGACGAATGCCGGTCAATTCCCTTGTGGGCCACGGAATTGACATAGGGAAAGCAGATACGTTCCGTCACGAATATGATCCTGCTCACGAGTCGCAGCCCATCCCCCCCGCAGACGGGGCGCGTTAGCCTCAAAGGCCCAATTCGGACAGAAGCACCAAACAATCACTAAGGGTTCACACGGGCACCAAGCGCCGCCCATAACGCCCGGCTTCGTCCCCTGCGGTCGCATGGCCGGCGAAGGGACCCCCTCACCGCCCGATTCCGGTGATCCGGAATTCCAGCCCGTCGACTCCGAGGGAAACACGCCGTGAATGACGGCATTTCCCTTTCCCGCAAAGAGAATCCGACTAGGCAGTGTCCTGTCGATCAGTCGAGTCGTTGATAAGACTGTGGGACATCGGGGTGATCTGACGGATTCCCAGTGGGAGCGGCTTGAGCCGCTTCTGCCGGTGAGTAACGGGCGTTGTGGCAGGTGGCGGGACCATCGGCAGGTGGTCAACGGGGTGCTGTACCGGATCCGGACGGGCGTCCAGTGGCGCGACCTGCCGGAACGTTACGGGCCGTGGAAGACCGTCCATGAGCGGCACCGCCGCTGGTCGGCGGATGGCACATGGGAGCGGCTGCTGCAGCGGGTCCAGGCCGAGGCCGACGCAGCCGGTGTCGTCGACTGGGACGTCTCCGTCGACTCGACCTCCGTCCGCGCTCACCAACACGCAGCCGGCGCCCGCCATGCGCCGCCACCCGTCAAAGGGGGCTCCGCCCAGGCGGTCAGAACCGCTCGGATCTGGGCGAACCTGGTCGACCGGCTGGCGGAGGTGGTGCTGGAGGTGAGGCGCTCGGCCGCTCGCATGGCGGCTTCACCACCAAGCTCCACCTGAGTGCGGATGGCCGCTGCCGCATCCTGTCACTGGTCATCACACCTGGACAGCGTGCCGACTGCACCCAGTTCGAGGAGGTGATGCGACGGATCCGCGTGCCGCGCCTGGCCACCGGAAGGCCCCGCACGAAGCCGGACAGTGTCAGCGCCGACAAGGGCTACAGCAACCGCCGGACTCGCTCCTACCTGCGCGGACGCGGGATCCGGCATGTGATCCCGGAGAAGTCGGACCAGGCGGTCAACCGGCTCCGGCGTGGGAGCGTCGGCGGCCGGCCGCCCGGCTTTGACAAAGAGCGGTACAAGAAACGCAACACCGTCGAGCGGGCCATCAACAAGGTGAAGAACTTTCGCGCCGTCGCGACCAGGTACGACAAACGTGCCTACGTCTTCCTCGGCACGGTCACCGCAGCGGCCCTCGTGGTCTGGCTCCGCTCGTGAGCGCCAGAGCCGCGCTCAGTCGTCTTCGGGCAGGTGGAAGTAGACCGTCCCCGACCGCCAAGATCCGTGCTCAGTCATCTCCGACTCGATGACGACATCCTGAATCTCAACAGGGCCCAACGTTTCGATCGAATCGGCCAGCCTCCGCAAGAGCGCCGGCACGTTGTCGCAGCCCGGACCTGCAGGGTTGGCCTGGGAGAAGTGGCGAATGGTCCAGGACTCCGGAATGCTCGTCATAGGCTTGATCGTAAGACCCGCTCCTGCCTGGCCAGAGTCGATTGTGGGACCTGGCGATCGTGACTGCAGGCCCCAGTCCAGTCTGTGATCGCCAGGACAGTGCCTAGTAGTGCTTTGTTAGCTGCCTTGTCACGTGGGGTGTCTGGCAGTTCTCTGGGCGTATGAGGGCTGGGGAACTCGCGTCGTGTCGGGGCCGGTTGGAGGAGTTCGCCTCCGAGGTGTTCGCGCCGCTGGTGCGGCGGGATCAACGTGAGAAGGGTGCCCTTTATCTGCGGGGTCTGCTGCTGGACGGCCGACGCAAGTCGATGCAGCCGATGGCCGAGCGCCTCCGGGTGGACCATCAGCAGCTCCAGCAGTTCATCACGTCCTCCACCTGGCCCTTTGACGCGGTGCGGGCCCGGCTGGCATGGCGGGCGGTGCGGGTCGTCCGTCCTCAGGTGTGGGTGGTTGACGACACCGGCTTCCCCAAGGACGGCATCTCCTCGCCCGGGGTGGCGAGGCAGTACTCCGGCACTCTGGGCAAGGTCGGCAACTGCCAGATCGGCGTCAGTGTCCATGCCGCCTCCGACACTGCCTCGTGCCCGCTGTCCTGGCGGCTGTTCCTGCCCGAGAGCTGGGACACGCCTGCGGCGGGCTCCCGACGGGAACGCTGCCGCATCCCCGATACCGAGCATCACCGGCCCAAGTGGCAACTGGCCCTGGACATGCTCGACGAACTGGCCGGCACCGGGCTCAGACCCGCCGTGCTGGTCGCGGACACCGGATACGGAGCAAACGCCGACTTCCGCCACGGCCTGGAAGAGCGAGGTCTTGCCTACGTCCTGCAGGCCAAGGCCGAAATGACCGCCCATGGTGAGGCTGCACAACCCCACCAGCCGCCCTACGGCGGTCTCGGACCCAGGCCCCTCCCGCGTTACCGCACCCGGCCGATGTCCCTGCGCGAACACGTACTGGCCGCAGGGCGACACCAGGGACGGACCCTGACCTGGCGCAAGGGCTCCAAAGCCGCGATGAGCTCGCACTTCGTGCTCGTGCGCGTCCGTCTCGCGGGGCGACGGCCCAAACCCGCCGAGGACGGCACGATCCCGCTGAGCTGGCTGATCGCCCAGTGGCCCGAAGGCGAGGACGAGCCGGTCAAGTACTGGATATCCAACCTGCCCGCCGGCATCCCTGCCCGTGACCTGGTCCGGCTGGCGAAGTTACGGTGGCGCATCGAGCACGACTACCGCGAGTTGAAGTCCACGCTCGGACTCGACCACTTCGAAGGCCGCTCGTTCACCGGCTGGCACCGGCACGTCACCCTCGTCACCGCCGCCCACCTGTTCCTGACCGAACAGCGGACCTGCCCAAAAGCCCCTGCCAGGGCCTGACCCTCTACCAGGCCCTGGATCTCCTCCAACACCTACTCGCCACCTGGACCGGCAGCTGCCCCACCTGCCGACAACCCACCCCCTGGCAGCCCTACGACACCACCTAACAAAGCACTACTAGGTCCCGCTCCGCTGGAAATTGATCACGGAGCCGTAATTCACCGGGAGTGCGGGCGGGGTCGTGCGCGCAGTGCCGCCGGCAGGGCCCGGGGTACGGGGCCGCGGCCGACCCTTACCGCGCCGGACCCACGGGCCGGGGTCGCGCCACGACCGAGATGATTGCCTGGTGAACCTGTGCCGTATCGTCGGATCGCGCCCATGTCGGCGACCGGCGCCGACGGCCGTCACCTGAAGGAGTCCACGTGACGCAGCAGCTGCCGCAGACCTCGTCGACCGAACCCCGGCTGGCCGGGGTGCGAAACTTCCGGGACGTGGGCGGGCTGCCGACCGTGGACGGCCGGCGCGTGCGGCACGGCAGGCTCTACCGCAGCGGACACCTCGCGCACGCCACCGAGAGCGACGCCGCCTTCCTCGCGTCCCTCGGGCTGCACACGATCTTCGACTTCCGCAATGCGGCGGACCAGCGGCTGGAAGGCCCGGACGTCGAGCTGCCGGGCGTACGGAACCTGAATCTGCCGCTGAGCGACCCGGCCGACGGCGCGGAGTTCTGGAAGATGGTCCGGGACGGCAACCTCGACCAGCTGAAGTCGATCCTGGCCGACGGCAAGGGCGCCGCCCGCATGATCGCCTCCTACCGGATGATCATCAAGGAGCGGACCGCCGAGCACAGCCGCGTCCTGCACGCACTGGCCGAGGACAGCGTCCCGGCCCTGATGCACTGCGCCGCCGGCAAGGACCGCGCCGGCCTGTCGATCGCGGTGACGCTGCTGGCCGTCGGCGTGGAGCGCGAGGCGATCGAGGCGGACTACCTGAAGTCGAACGACCCGCACCGCCGCTACAAGGTCAAGCGCGGCGACGACTCCCCCGAGGCCATGTCGGAGGAGGTCATGGAGCTGCTGAGCCCGCTGTTCGACGCCCGCGCGGCCTATCTCTCCGCCGCGTTCGAGACGATCGAGGAGACGTGGGGCGGCACCGAGCAGTACCTCGCGAAGGGGCTCGGCCTCTCCGCGCCGACCCGTGAGCGGTTGCGCGCGCGGCTCGTCGACGAGTCGTGAGCGGCTGCGCGCAGGGCTCGTCGACGAGTCGTGAGCGGTTGCGCGCGCCGCTCGCCGACGCGTGCTGAGCCCCAGGCCAGGGCCGCCTACTGGTTCTGGCCGCCCACGAGGAACAGCAGGTAGAGGAACGCGGCGACGAGGTGTCCCGCCACCAGGTAGGCGAACAGCCGGATGACCAGGCCGCGCGGGAAGCGGTCCTCACGCCTGTTCTCGGGGGTGTCCGGCAGGGACTTGTCCAGCGGGTCCCACGTGGGCGCCATCACAACCTCCGGGGTCAGGCGTGCGGGTGGGGATCGGGGCTCTGCAGCAGGGTGTGCAGGAAGAGCAGCTCCGCGCCCTCGGGCGTGGCGGCCGCGATCCGGTGCGGCGTGAGCGAGTCGAAGTGCGCGCTGTCCCCGGGCGCCAGCTCGTGGACGGCGTCGCCGAGCCCGAGCCGGAGGCGACCGTCGAGGACGTACAGCCATTCCTCGCCGGGATGCACCCGGATCAGATCCCCTTGGGAGCCGTACGGGACGACCACCCGCAGGGCCTGCATGGCCCTGCCCGGGGAGCCGACCTCGTGGTACGTCCAGCCGTCGGCGGACGCCGGTTCGCGGCGGCCGGCCCGGATGACGGGCTCACGCTCGGGCGGGAGCTCGCCGAGGACCTCGGCGACCGTCGTACCGTAGATCCTGGCGAGGGCGAGGAGCATCGGCAGCGACGGCTGCCGGTGCCCGGTCTCGAGTTGGGACAGATGGGCCGGGGACAGCCCGGCGCGCTGGGCGGCGGCCTCGAGGGTCAGTCCGCGGCGGCGGCGCAGCTCGCGCAGCCGGGGCGCGACGTGGTGGAGCCCCTCGTCCGTCGGTGCGGCGGAAGTGGTCATGCCCCCCATTGGGCCAGCCCCCTTGCCCTTGAGGCAAGTTTCTTGCCTCAAGGGCAAAAGGGCTCGAAGCGGTGGGCTCAGCGACCGGCCATGGCCTGCCTGACCAGCGTCTTGCCGAAGTCCCACATCAGCCCGCCGCCGTTGTGGGCGTCGTCCATGACGTCCGTGAAGGCCGCCACGAACCGTTCCACCTCGCGCTCGCCGATGATCAGCGGCGGAATCAGCTTGATCACTTCCATGTGGTCGCCGGACACCTGGGTGAGGATCCGGTGCCGCTGCAGCAGCGGCACCACGACCATCTGCGCGAACAGTCCCTTCCGGGCGGCCTGGAGCATGGCCCACCGGCTGCGCAGCCGCATCGACTCCGGGCGTCCGAACTCGATCCCGATCATCAGCCCCCGGCCGCGGACCTCCCGCAGCAGCTCGTAGCGGTCCACGAGCGCGGCGAGGCGCGCGCGGAGCAGTTCACCCGTGACCCGGGCGTTCGCCACGACCTGCTCCTCCTCCAGCACCGACAGGACGGCCAGGCCCGCGGCCATCGCCTGGGCGTTGGATCCGAAGCTCGCGGAATGCACCAGCACCCGATCCATGGACGAGTAGACCTTCTTGAAGATCCAGTCCTTGCCGAGCGTCGCCCCGACGGGGACGTAGCCGCCGGACAGGGTCTTGGCGAGGCAGATCATGTCGGGCTCGACGCCCGCCTCGTACTGGAAGGCGTAGAAGTCGCCGGTGCGCCCGAGGCCCGTCTGCACCTCGTCGGCGATCAGCAGCGCCTTGTGCCGGTGCAGCAGCTCCTGCGCGGCCCGCAGGAAGCCCGGCGGGCTCGGCAGCACCCCCTTGCCCTGCACGGGCTCGACGATCAGACCCGCGACGTCGCCGCTGCGCAGCTCGCGCTCGAGGGCGTCCAGGTCACCGAGCTCGATCGCCGTGTCGGGCAGCAGCGGCTCGAAGCCCTGCCGGAATCCGGGTTCGCCGTTGACCGAGAGGGATCCCGTGGTCAGACCGTGGAAGGCGTGCGTGCAGTAGAGCATCCGCGGCCGGCCGGTGGCGTGCCGAGCGAACTTCAGCGCCGTCTCCACCGCCTCCGTCCCGCTGTTGCCGAAGAACACCCGGTCCAGGTGTGGGGTGTGGGCGAGCAGTTTCTCCGCGAGGAGCCCCGGCAGCGGAGGGCAGTCGAAGCGGGTGAGGTCCGGCAGCGAGGCGTCGAGCACGTCGTGCAGGGCCTTGCGGACGACCGGATGGTGGCGGCCGAGGCCCATGACGCCGAAACCGGCGAGCATGTCCAGGTAGTCGTGTCCGTCGGCGTCCCAGAAGTACGCGCCCTCCGCCCGCTCGTAGACCTTGTCGAAGCCGATGGCGTGCAACATGCGCGGGAGCTGGTGGTTGAGGTGACGGCCGTGCAGTTCGTAGCGTTCGGCCCCGCGCCGGGCCAGCAGTGCCGCCAGGTCGAAGCCCTTGGGCGCCTCGGTCATCACTCAGCTCTCCTTGCCTGGGCCCTCGCCGGGCCGCTCCTGGGCCGCCACGGCGGCACCGATCGGCCGGATCACCGGCTGCTGGTGACCGTCTCGCGGGCCGCGCGCAGGGATTCCCTGAGCGAACCCATGGTGGCGAGCACGGCGGTCGGTTCGTAGCCGCAGTGCGCCATGCAGTTGGCACAGCGCGGGTCCTTGCCGCGTCCGTACTTCGTCCAGTCGGTGTCCTCGACCAGCTCGCGGTAGGTGGGGACGTAGCCGTCGCTCATCAGGTAGCAGGGGCGCTGCCAGCCGAAGAGCGAGTAGTTGGGAATGGCCCAGGCCGTGCACGGGAAGTCGGCCTTGCCCTCGAGGAAGTCGAGGAACAGCGGGGAGTGGTTGAGCCGCCAGCGGCGCCGGTTGCCCCCCGCGAACGCCTTCCTGAACAGTTCGCGGGTCTGCTCGACGCCGAGGAAGTGCTCCTGGTCGGGCGCCTTCTCGTAGGCGTACGCGGGCGAGATCATCATCTCGTCGACCTGGAGGTCGTCGTTGAGGTAGTTCAGGACCTCGATGACGGTCTGCGGGGTGTCGGTGTTGAAGAACGTCGAGTTGGTGGTGACACGGAAGCCGCGGCTCTTGGCCTCCTTGATCGCCTCCACCGCCTCGTCGAACACCCCTTCTTTGGCAACCGACTCGTCGTGCCGCTCCCGCAGTCCGTCGATGTGCACGGCGAAGGCGAAGAACGGTGACGGTGCGAAGTCGTCCATCTTCTTGCGCAGCAGCACCGCGTTCGTACAAAGGAAGACGTATTTCTTCCGGGCGACCAACTGGCGGACGATCTCGCCGATCTGAGGATGCATCAACGGCTCGCCGCCGGCGATGGAGACCATCGGGGCCCCGGACTCCAGCACCGCCCCGACCGCCTGCGCCACCGGCATCCGCTGCTTGAGCACACCGGCGGGATGCTGGATCTTGCCGCACCCTTCGCACTTCAGATTGCAGGCGAACAGCGGTTCGAGTTCGACGATGAGGGGGAACTTGTCACGCCCGCGGAGCTTCTGTTCGACGAGATAGGTCCCGACCCTGATGGTCTGGCGGATCGGCATGGCCATCTGGCTCACCTCCTGGGGAGCAGCAAAGAACGGTGCCATTCGTAAAAAGCAGGAAGGACGGCACGAAGAACACGGAAAGCCGATATTCCACCGCGAACCGTTCCAATACGGACCAGCTCGTGCTCCGGAGCGTCCACGACCACCCGGACGGCCGCAACCGCACGGGGACCGGCGCGCAGCGCGCTGCTCAGCGTGACCGCCGACTCCATGTCGACCGCGATCGCCCCGGTGGCCTCCAGCCGGGCGCGCTCGGGGCCCCGCACCACGTGGTCGGCACCGGTCAGCAGGCCGCCGTGCACGGTGCGCCCCGGTACGGCCCTGGCCACCGCCGCGCGCAACGAACCGGCAGCCGTGCAGCTGGTGGTGACCTCGTCGACGCGGGTCTCGTCCGCGACGACGAGATCACCGGGATGCATGCCCGGGGCGAGTCCGGCGCAGAAGCCGGAGGCGACGACGGCGGCCTCCCGCCAGGGGTCGCTCGCGCAGGCGGCGAGCACGGCCCGTTCCGCGTTGGCCGGCCCCATTCCGGTGCGCAGCACCGTGACGTCCACGGGCCCACCGTCCGTGTCCAGGGCGCGGACACCCCTGCGCAGGGCGGCTTTCTCGATGCCGAGCGCGCAGGCGACGAGCAGCCGTGCGGCGGAGCAGGCCGGCTCCGGGGGACAACCCATCAGCCCCCCTTGCGGGCGCGGGCGCGGAGGACGGGCGGTTCGCCGTGCACGAAGCGGCCCAGCGCGGTGAGGGGGAAGACCTGCCGGTACAGGTGGTAGTTGATGGAGAAGTCCCAGGGGAAGCCGGTGCCGGTGAACTGCGGCTCGTCCCAGGAACCGTCCGCGCGCTGGCTGCCGGCGAGAAAGGCGACGCCCCGCTGGGCGGCCCTGCCGTCCTGCTCCCCCGCCGCGATCAGGGCGAGGAGCGCCCAGGCCGTCTGGGAGGCGGTGGAGGCCCCGTGCCCGATCCACTCCTCCTCGCGGTAGGAGCGCAGGTCCTCGCCCCAGCCGCCGTCGTCGTTCTGCACCGACTCCAGCCAGGCGACCGCGCGGCGGACAGCCGGGTGGGACACCGGCAGACCGGCCGCGGTGAGCGCCGGCACCACGGACCCGGTCCCGTAGAGGTAGTTGACGCCCCAGCGGCCGAACCAGGCGCCGTTCGCCTCCTGTTCGGCGAGCAGCCACTCGATCGCCCCGCGGGTCCGGGGGTGGCCGGCCTTGCCCTCGTACGCCAGCATCTCCACGACGTGCGCGGTCACGTCCGCCGACGGCGGGTCGATCACCTCACCGAAGTCGCAGAACGGCAGCCGGTTGGGGAACGCGCTGGTGTTGTCGGCGTCGAACGCGCCCCAGGCGCCGTTCCTCGACTGCATGCCAAGGCTCCAGCGGGCGCCGCGCTCGACGGCCGCGTCCACCCGCTCCGGATCTGGGTGCCTGACCCTGCGCAGGGCGAGGATGACCTCGGCGGTGTCGTCGATGTCGGGGTAGTTGTCGTTGTGGAACTCGAACGCCCAGCCGCCGGGCGTCAGTCCGGGCCTGCGCACCGACCAGTCCCCGGGCCGTACGACCTGCTCGCTGAGCATCCAGTCGGCGGCCCTGACCAGCGCCGGGTGGTCGGCGGGCAGGCCGGCGTCGGCCAGCGCGATGGTGGCGAGGCAGGTGTCCCAGACCGGTGACTGGCACGCCTCGATCATGCGGACGGGCAGCCCGTCCTGCTCGGACCAGACGGCGAACCGGTCCAGCGACTCCAGGCCGGCCCGCATCACGGGGTGTTCGAGGTCGTAGCCGAGCAGGTGCAGCGCGATCACGGAGTACACGGCCGGCGGCTGGATGCCGCCCCAGCAGCCGTCGTTCTCCTGGCGCTCGATGATCCAGCGGGCGGCGCTGTTCATGGCGGTACAGCGCAGCCGGCGGGGGGCGACCTTGTGGTACAGGTGCAGCGCCTTGTCGGCGCGCTGGAAGAATCCCTCCCAACTCCTCGCGGGCGCGAGCTCCTTGGGCGGGCTGGGATTGCCGCGGTCGGTGTGCAGCTCGTCCAGGGGGAAGGGCGCCGGACGCACGGGCCGCTTGGCGGACACGACGGTCAGCGGGACGATCGTCTGGCGGGCCCACTGGCCGAAGTCGTAGATGTTCAGCGGGAACCACGGGGGCAGGAAGATCAGTTCTGGCGGCAGCTCGGGCAGGTCCTCCCACCTCCACCAGCCGAACAGGGCGAGCCAGATCCGGGTGAAGACGCGGCTCGCGGCGATGCCGCCGCGCGCGCGGATCCACGCTGCCGCGCGCAGCATGTGCGGGTCGTCGGGCCGGTCCCCGGCGAGCCGCAGTGCGACGTACGCCTCGATGGTGGTGGACAGCTCACCGGGACCGCCGTGGAACGTGGCCCAGGTGCCGTCCTCGCGCTGCTGCCCTCGCACGAAACGGGCGGACGCCTCGGTGGTCCGCTCGTCCTGGATGCCGAGGAACTGCCGCAGCAGCAGATCCTCCGCGTCCATCGTCACATTGGTCTCGAGATCGCCCTTCCACCAGCCCTGGGCGTCCTGGCGTCGGAGCAGATGGTCGACCGCCCGTTGCACTGCCTTCCCGGCGGCTTCGCGGACGTCCGCGGGGGCCTTCGGCCCGACGGCCGTCGTGGCGGCGCAGGTGGCGGGGGCGGTCGTGTTGCCGGCAGCGGCAGCCGAGGCCCGCAGGGGCCCGTTGCCTCCGTCGGTCGTCGCTGTCATGGCTTCCCCTTCGTTGCAGTGGTCCTCTGCTGTGCTGGGGTCTCCGTCGGCCGGTGACGCTCGGGGTCACCGGCCGGCGACGTTGTTCATATGGCGCGGCTGACGTTCCGCGTCGTGCTGTGTGTGACGGTGATCATCTCTTCCGTACGACGACGAAGTCGGCGAGCGCCACGAGCTGCGCCCGGATCCGCTCCGGCATGTCGACGCCGTGGAGGGCCTCGATCGCGACGGCGTGCTGGCGGCGGGCCTCCTGGGAGGTCCACTCGCGACCGCCCGCCTCCTCGATCAGGGCCGCCCTGGCGGCGAACTCCTCCTCGGAGAAGCTGTCGAAGTCGCTGCTCTTGGCGTCGGCCGCGAGCAGCTCCCCGAGGCGCTCGGAGGCCGGGCCGCCGGCGGCGAGCGCGGCGACGACCGGCAGGGACTTCTTGCGCTGGCGCAGGTCGCTCCAGGTCTGCTTGCCGGTGGCGACCGGGTCGCCCCAGATGCCGAGCAGGTCGTCGACGGCCTGGAAGGCCAGACCGAGGTGGTAGCCGTACGCCTCCAGGGTGTCGGCGGTGCGGTCGTCGGCACCGCCGAGGACGGCGCCGATGGAGACGGCGCAGGCCAGCAGCGCACCGGTCTTGTTGCCCTCCATCTCCAGGCACTCCTCGACGGTGACCCGCTCGCGGTGCTCGTAGGAGATGTCCTGGGCCTGGCCGTCGATGAGCTTGCGCGTCGCGGTGGTCAGGCGGCGGGTGGCGCGGCCGGCCTCCACGGTGCCCATCTCCAGGAGGAGTTCATTGGCCAGCGCGAACAGGGCGTCGCCGACGAGGATGGCCTGCGCGGGGCCGTGCACCTTCCACACCGTGTCCCGGTGCCTGCGCTGCTCGTCGCCGTCCATCAGGTCGTCGTGCAGGAGCGAGAAGTTGTGCACGAGCTCGACCGCGACCGCGCCGGGAATGCCGACCTCGGGCGCTGCCCCGGCCGCCTCGGCGGACAGCAGCGCGAGCGCGGGGCGCACCGCCTTGCCGCCGTCGCCGTCCGAGGGGCGGCCCTCGGCGTCGATCCAGCCGAAGTGGTAGGCGGCCACGGTGTCCATGGGCGGGGCGAGCCGGTTCACGGCGGCGCGCAGCACCGGGGTGGACATGGTGCGGCCGCGCTCCAGCAGCGCGGCGATGTCCGTGGCTTCCACCGCCTGGGCGGTCTGTGCGGTGTCTTCAGCCGGGTTCGCCGAGGGCACTGTCGGCACGCTCACTCCTCTTGTTCCAGTACTGGTGCTCACGCCGCCTCCTTGAGCGGATGTTCATGGCGACGGCCGAGCGCGGAGAGCGCAGCGCCGGCGGCACTGAACCCGCTGCGCACGGCACCCTCCATGGTCGCGGGCCAGCCCGTGGCCGTCCACGCGCCAGCAAGGTACAGGCCGGGGGCGCGCGTGCGCGTGCCCGGCCGCAGACGGCCGACGCCGGGGGCGGGCGCGAAGGTCGCCGTACGCTCCCGGGTGACGAAGAAATCGCGGACGCGCCCGCCGCGCGCGGCGGGCAACAGCCGTTCCAGCTCGGGCAGATAGCGCTCGCGCAGTACGGCGACGGGGTCGTCGATCTCGTCCTGTGCCGCCGACTGCGACAGCGCCAGATACTGGCCCTCGGTGCACCCGGAGGCGTGGGTGCGGTCGAAGACCCACTGCACGGGCGTGCCGAGCGCGGCGAAGAACGGGCGGCGCAGCACCTTGCGGTCGTAGACGACATGGACGTTGAGGATCGGGGCGGTGCCGATGTCCAGCAGCCGGTCGGGAGCGTCCATGGCCCCTTCCGGCAGCAGGGCGTGGGCCTCGCGCTGCGCCACCGCGAGGACGACGGCGTCGGCGTGCAGCGTCTCGCCGCCGGCCGCCACCTGCCAACGCCCGCCTTCGGCACGGCTGATGCCCCGCACGCGCGTGGCGAGTTCGGTGCGCACACCGGCCGCGTCGAGCGCCTTGCGGGCGAGGGTGTCGTGGATGTCGCCGAGGGGGATGCGGGCCCAGCCGATGTCGGCGGCCCCGGGCGCGGAGAGCAGCCCCGTCTTGAAGACCATGGCGGCGAGGCCCATGGAGGCGTGCGGAGCACGGGCGTTGAGGGTCGCGACGCCGACGAGATCCCACAGGGCGGCGACGGCGCGCGGGGACTGGCCGTGCCGGCCGAGCCAGGTGGCGAAGTCGATGCCGTCGAGCGCGGGGTCGGCGGGGTCGAGCCTGCCCAGGGCCATCGCGGCGCGTGCGACGCCGGCGCGCTCGGCGAGCGAGAGGTGCGGGTAGGCGGCGAGCCCGCCCGCGAGGTGCAGCGGTACGGGCAGGGCGGTACGCCGCAGCCGGCCGAGCCGCGGCCCGCCGGGAGCCGCCACGTCGAGCACGGGGACGTCCAGCCGGTCCTGCAGCGGGGCGAGCCGGGCGGCGTCGATGCGGTCGAGGAACCAGCGGTAGGCGGTGCAGCAGCGCAGGTAGACGTGCTGGCCGTTGTCGACGGTGAGATCGCCGCGGCGGAAGGAGAAGGCGAGTCCGCCGAGGCGCGGCCGTCCCTCGACGAGGGTGACCTCGCATCCGGCTTCGGCGAGCTGCAGTGCGGCGGTGACGCCGGCGATACCGCCGCCGACGACCACGGCCTGCGGGCCCAGCGTGTCGTCGCCCGTCATCGGCTCTCCCTCCTCGTCCGGGCCCCTGCCGCGACAGCACGGGTCGACTGCGTAACGACGGCCTCGGCCCCCCGGTGACGCGTCTGCCACACGGCGACCGCCCGCACGGGCAGGCCGCCGCCGAGCCCGCACACGGCCTGCGGCCCCGCCGCGCGGGCTCGGCCGATCGTGAGCCACAGGTCAGCCCCCATCGAGCGACCCGGCCGCAGCCGCCGCCTACCGGATGCCGCACCGCGGTGACGCGCCCCACCGTGGCGCGTGTGCCACGCGGCGGCCGTCCCCACAGCAAGGGGGTGCAACACCGCGACCGCCCGCGTGGCGCACGTGGGCAGGTCGGTGCCGTACCCGCGCACCGCCTGCGGCTCGGCCGCGTGAGGGCACATCGGCCTGAGTGGCACGCCATCCGGGAGCGCACAGCGCACGGAATCCCGCTGCGGCCGCAGCGCACCGGGCCCCGCCGCGCGATCGCGACCGATCGTGAGCCACAGGTCAGCCCCCATCGAGCGACCCGGCCGCAGCCGCCGCCTACCGGATGCCGCACCGCGGTGACGCGCCCCACCGTGGCGCGTGTGCCACACGGTGGCCGTCCCCACGGCAAGGGGGTGCGGCCCTCGCGGGGTCGCGACGGCGAGGGGGCTCACGCGCGGACCCCCTGTGTGCGGCGGGCGTCGAGGCCCGTCAGGCCCCGGACCGCCACGTACGCCTTCTCGTGGCCGGGCAGGGAGACCCGGCCGCGCAGCACCGCCTCGGGGTCGCGCTCGATGCGGTCGAGCAGACGGCGGTAGATGCCCGCCATGGCGGCGACGCAGGCACCGCTGCGACGGTCGAGCATGGGCAGCAGCCGGTAGCCCTCGGCGAACAGCGCGCGGGCGCGGCGCACTTCGAAGTGGACGAGGCCCACGAAGTCGGCCCCGGGCGGCGGGGTCGAGCGGTGGAAGCCCTCGGAGCAGCCGAACTTGGCGAGGTCGTCGGCGGGCAGGTAGCTGCGTCCGTTGGCGGCGTCCTCGCGAACGTCGCGAAGGATGTTGGTCAGTTGCAGGGCGAGGCCGAGCGTATCGGCGTACTCGGCGGCGCGGTCGCTGCCGCGTGCGCCCGGCTGGGTGCCGAACACGCCGAGCGAGAGCCGGCCGATCGCGCCCGCGACGCAGCGGCAGTAGACCTTGAGGTCGTCCCAGGTCTCGTACGTCTCGCCGCGCACGTCCATCAGGACGCCGTCGATGAGCTCGTCGAGCCCGTCCAGGGGCAACGGGAAGCGCTGTGCCGCGTCGGCGAGCGCGACGGCGACGGGGTCCGTGTCGTCGTCGTCGACGGCGCCCTTCCGGACGCGGTCGAGCAGGTGCCGGGTGTCATCCAGCCGGGCGTGCTTGGCCTCGGGGGTCAGCGCGCCGTCGCCGATGTCGTCGACCCGCCGGGAGAACGCGTACAGCGCCGACATGGCCTGGCGCTTGTCGGCCGGCAGCAGCCGGATTCCGTAGGCGAAGTTGCGGGCCTGCTGCCCGGTCACGGCCTCGCAGTAGCGGTACGCGGCCTGCACCGGCGCGGGCGCCTGGGGCGATCCCTCCATCGTCCGGTTCATCCCTTCCTGCGTGCTCTTCGCAAGACCACTCCCGTTTCGCGCAGCACGTGGGCCTTTGCGGCTTTGGGTGGTCCGGGCAGCACATCATGTCCGGCCGTGGCGATCGCGGCGAGGGCGGCGCGCCCACCGCCGACGAATCCGGCGAGGAGCAGGCGCAACCTGCCGTGCACGCTACCCACGAGCGCCGTGCCCTCGTCGAGGAGGCCGAGGGCCCGCTGGGACTCGTAGGCGATGAGCGCCCGCACCGAGGCGTTCGCCGTGGGCGCGGCGAGGTCGTCCTCGGTGACGCGGAAGCGCTTGAGGTCCTCGGCGGGCAGGTAGACCCGGCCGCGGCCGAGGTCCTGGGCGATGTCCTGGAGGTGCTCGACGATCTGCAGCGCGGTGCACACGGCGTCGGAGCGGCGGACGCGCTCGGGGCTCGACGTGCCGGTGATGGCGAGGACCAGCCGGCCGACGGGGTTGGCCGACAGCTCGCAGTAGGCGCGCAGGTCGTCAAAGGTTTCGTAGCGGCGGACGAGCTGGTCCTGCCGGTTGGCGGCGATGAGGCCGAGGAAGGGCTCGGGGGTGAGCGAGTGACGGCGAACGGTGGGCCGCAGGCCGCGCAGCAACGGATGACGCGGGGTGCCGGCCGGGTCGAAGACGCGGTGCAGGTCGGTCTCGAAGGCGTCGAGGAGGACGAGCGCGTCGTCGGCCCGAGCGGGGTCGACACCGAGGCTGCGGGCGTCGGCGCCGCCGGGGGCGAGGTCGCCGTCACCGATGTCGTCGACGAGGCGGGCGTATCCGTAGACGGCCATGAGGTCGTCGCGCCAGGCGCGCGGGAGGAAGAAGGGGGCGACGGGGAAGTTCTCGTCGGCGGCCTTGTCGAGGGTCGCGCGGGCGGACGCCTCGCGCGCCTCCCGGGCGGCCGTCACCGCGCGCTGCCCGGCACGACGGGGACGGCGCAGGCGTCGCGGCGCTGGAGAGATTCCGTCATGGCCGTCACATCTCCCGTTCTACACTGCCGACCCAATACATCCTATTTCGGACACGCCGCCGCCCATTCTCGCCTCCGGTGGCTGTCCGACCCCTGAGACGGGAGGGACAAAACCCCTCACTTGGCGCGATTCCGCACCGCTACAGCTTACGTGCTGCAACGCGCGACGCCGCTCGGGGGTGCCGCGCCCGCCGGGGTCAACGCCCCGGTTCGTCCCAACGTTCCCCAGGGGTACGGCACTTGGCCATTGCCTGACGGCCCGTGCGAATCGGCGGGCACACCGAGGGGGGCGGGACCGGCGCACGAGGGCCCCCGCCGCGCGGACGGCGACGGGGGCCCGGGACGCGGTGACGGCTACTTGCCGGTCTCCTTCTCGTACGCCTTGACGACCTCGTCGGTCGGGCCGTCCATCAGCAGCTCGCCCTTCTCCAGCCACAGGACCCGGTCACAGGTGTCCCTGATCGACTTGTTGCTGTGGCTGACCAGGAAGACCGTGCCTGCCTCCTTGCGGAGCTCGCGGATGCGCTCCTCGGAACGGATCTGGAAGCGGCGGTCGCCGGTGGCCAGCGCCTCGTCGATCATCAGGACGTCGTGGTTCTTAGCGGCGGCGATGGAGAAACGGAGCCTGGCCGCCATGCCGGAGGAGTACGTGCGCATGGGCAGGGTGATGAAGTCGCCCTTCTCGTTGATGCCCGAGAAGTCGACGATGCCCTGGTAGCGCTCGCGGATCTCCTCACGCGACATGCCCATGGCCAGGCCGCCGAGTATGACGTTCCGCTCA
The DNA here is from genome assembly GCF_046506645.1 of Streptomyces sp. 5K101. NCBI lineage: Bacteria > Bacillati > Actinomycetota > Actinomycetes > Kitasatosporales > Streptomycetaceae > Streptomyces > Streptomyces sp. 5K101. Next base: position 201,704 of record NZ_JBKFFO010000012.1, read on the forward strand.
CCCGTGAGGTCGTTCATCAGTGCGGCGTTGACGCCGAGCAGCGAGGGCTGGCCGTCGGTGTAGACCCTGCCGCTCTCGGCGGGCAGCAGGCCGGCGATCGCCCGCAGCAGGGTCGACTTGCCGGACCCGTTGGTGCCGATGAGGCCGATGGCCTCGCCGCGGTAGGCGGTGAAGGACACGCCACGTACGGCGTGCACCTTGCGCACTCCGCGGGACTCGCCCTTGTCACGGCGGAGGATCCGGCTCAGGGCCGCGGTGGCGCTCCCCCTGCCACCGCCGTTCGCGTTGACGCGGTAGACGATGTGCACGTCGTCCGCGATGACGGTCGGCACGCGTCCGGCCGGCCCGTTCTCGTTCTTGTCGTCAGCCACGGCCGTACCGCTCCTCAGCCTTCCAGAAGTACACGAAGCCCGCGAAGCCGATCACGACGGCCCAGCCCAGGGCCGACGCCCACACGTGCGAGGGCAGGTTCTCGGAACCGTAGCCGTCGATCAGCGCGAACCGGACGAGGTCCATGTAGACGGCCGCCGGGTTGTACATCAGGACGTCGGCGATCCAGGCCGGCCGGTCGGCGAGCATGACCGGGATGGAGAACATCACACCCGACGCGTACAACCAGGTCCGCATGACGAACGGCATCAGCTGGGCCAGGTCCGGGGTCTTCGCACCCAGCCGCGCCATGATCATGGCCAGGCCGGTGTTGAACACGAACTGCAGGGCCAGCGCCGGAACCACCAGGAGCCACGACCAGGTGGGGTAGCTGCCGAACGCCACGACGATGGCGACCAGCACGATCATGGAGAACAGCAGCTGCTGGAGCTGCTGGAGCGCGAAAGAGATCGGCAGCGAGGCCCGCGGGAAGTGCAGGGCACGGACCAGGCCCAGGTTGGACGAGATCGCGCGGACGCCGGCCATCACCGAGCTCTGGGTGAAGGTGAACACGAACACACCGGTCACCAGGAACGGCACATAGACCTCGACCGGCATGCCGCGGCTGGCCTTCAGGATCAGCCCGAAGATCAGGAAGTAGATCACCGCGTTGAGCAGCGGGGTCGCCACCTGCCACAGCTGGCCGAGCTTCGCCTGGCTGTACTGGGCCGTGAGCTTCGCCTGTGAGAAGGCCAGGATGAAGTGGCGGCGTCCCCACAGCTGCCTGACGTACTCGGCCAGGCCGGGACGGGCACCGGAGACCGACAGGCCGTACTTGGCGGCGAGCTGCGCCGGCGAGAGGCCGTCGTCGGGCGACGGGGTGGGGCTCATCGCGACGGCACCGTCATGGGTTGTGTCACTCACAAGTTGAAACTTCCGTGTTCACGATGCGGGGCTGATCCGGGCTCTGTGTGTTCTTCGGCCCAGATGCTCTCAGAACCGAGCTTGTCAGACGACAGGAGGTCGGCCGAGCTTGGTGAGCCGCCACACAGTACGCCACTTCATGGGACGGCGCGGCCCGCAGGGGGTCCGCCATCCCTCCGCGAAGCCCTTGAACCATGCCTTCAGCGCGGGCACCGTGGGCCGGCGCAGCAGCGTGAGCAGCACCCAGACGCCCAGGTAGAGGGGGACGAGCGGCGCGGGCAGATTGCGCCGGGCCACCCACACGCGGTTGCGGGCCACCATGCGGTGGTAGACCGCGTGCCGCGAGGGCGGCATCGTCGGGTGGAGCAGGACGATGTCCGCGCGGTAGTCGATGGCCCAGCCGGCGTCGATCGCGCGCCAGGCGAGGTCGGTCTCCTCGTGGGCGTAGAAGAACTCGTCGGGCAGGCCGCCGACCTCCTCGATGACCTCGGTCCGCACCGCGTTGGCGCCGCCGAGAAAGGTCGTCACGCGCGAGGAGCGCATCGGGTCGGAGGCGCGCAGCCGCGGGACGTGGCGGCGCTGGGTGAGCCCGGTCTCGGGGTCGGCGATGCGGAAGCTGATGATGCCGAGCCGCGGGTCGGCGTCGAACGCCTGGCGCACCAGTTCGCCGGTGTCGGCGCCCTGCAGCAGCCCGTCGTCGTCGAGGAAGAGGAGGACGTCGACGTCCCTGCCGGACGGTCCGAACGCCTCGATGCCCACGTTGCGTCCACCCGGGATGCCCAGGTTCTCGGGCAGGTCCACGGTCCGTACGCCCTCGGGGACGTCGAGCACGGGTGCGCCGTTGCCCACGACGACGACCTCGATCCGGTCGCCGTGCTGCCCCGCGACCGAATCGAGGAGGGCGCGCAGATCGTCGGGGCGGTTGCCCATGGTGATGACGACCGCGCCCAGTTTGAGCGGTGCCGTCACTTCAGCCTGCTCGACGCCAGGATCGAGACCAGGTGCAGCACCGTCTGCAGCAGCGCGATGCCGGCCAGCACGGCGACACCGAGACGCGAGAAGAACAGGTCGCCTCGCACCTGGTCCGCCACGGCCAGCACCAGGATGAGCAGCGACGCCTCGATGCCGAGGACCAGCCGGTGGAACTTCAGCGCGGCGGCGGCCCGGCGGGCGAGCGCCATGCCGGAGGAGCGCGGCTCGGCCGCCGCCTCCTTGACCGGCGGCAGTCCGCCCTGGTGCCGGGCGACACCGACCAGGTCGGTCTCCGCCTTGATCAGGATGGCGCCCAGCGCGGCGAGCGTGCCGAGGAAGGCCCACAGCCAGTCGATCCGCCCGCCGCCCCACAGGTCCGCAGCGCGCAGACCGAAGCCGACGAGGACCGCGGCGTCGCACAGGTAGGCGCCGACCCGGTCCAGGTACACGCCGGACAGCGAGAACTGCTTCTTCCAGCGGGCCACCTCGCCGTCGACACAGTCGAGCAGCAGGTAGAGCTGGACCGCCACCACGCCGAGGACGGCACCCCAGATGCCCGGCACCAGCAGGGCCGGAGCGGCGAGGACGCCCGCGAGCGTCATCAGGTAGGTCAGCTGGTTCGGCGTGACCCGGGTGTTCACCAGGGAGCGGGTGACCCGCAGCGAGATCTCCCGCATGTACAGGCGGCCGCCCCAGTGCTCTCCACTGCGCCGGTCCTTCACACCCGCCGGGTGAACGACCGGACGCAGTTCAGCTACGGATGGTCTTGGCATAGTCGGCGTACGCGTCCCTGATCTGATCGGTGGTGAGGTCGAGGTGCTCGAGGACGGTGAACCGTCCCGGGCGGGTCTGCGGTGCGTACTCCACGGCGCGGACGAACTCCTCCGTGGAGAACCCGATCTCCTCCGGCAGCACCGGCAGCCCGTGCCGGCGCAGCGTGTCGGCGAACAGGGCCGCGTCCTCGCGCGCACCGCGCAGGTGCATCGCGAACGCGGCGCCGAGGCCGACCTGCTCGCCGTGGCTGGCGGCGCGCCTGGGGTAGAGGAGGTCGAAGGCGTGGCTGATCTCGTGGCAGGCGCCCGACGACGGCCTGGAGTCGCCGCTGATCGACATGGCGATGCCGGAGAGCACGAGGGCCTCGGCGAGGACGGTGAGGAACTCGTCGTCGCCGACGCCGCCGGGGTGGCGCAGCACGGACTCACCGGCGGTGCGGGCCATGGCCGCGGCGAGGCCGTCCACCGGCTCGCCGTTGACGCGGTGGGACAGCTCCCAGTCGGCGATCGCCGAGATGTTGGAGATCGCGTCGCCGATGCCGGAGCGGACGAACCGCACGGGGGCGTCGCGGACCACGTCGAGGTCGATGACCATGGCGATGGGCGAGGGGACGCCGTAGGAGCCGCGGCCGTTGTCGTTGTCGAGGATGGAGATCGGCGAGCACAGGCCGTCGTGCGCGAGGTTGGTCGCGACGGCGGCGAGCGGGAGCCCGACGCGTGCCGCGGCGTACTTCGCCACGTCGATGATCTTGCCGCCGCCGAGGCCGACGACGGCGTCGTACCGGCTGCCCTTGATGTCGTCCGCGAGCTTGACCGCGGAGTCGATGGTGCCGTCGCAGACCTCGTACCAGTCGGCACCCGGCAGCGCCGGGGCCAGCCGCTCGCGCAGCGCCTGCCCGGAACCGCCGCTGACGGCGACGGCGAGCCTGCCGGACGCCGAGATGCGCTGGTCGGCCAGGAGCGCGGCCAGATCGTCCAGGGCTCCCGCGCGGATGTCGACGACGACCGGGGACGGGATGAGCCGGGTCAGTACAGGCACGCGATCTCACGGCCCTTCGCGAGGTCGTCGTGGTTGTCGATCTCGACCCACCTGACGTCCCCGATCGGGGCCACGTCGATCGTGAAACCGCGATCGACGAGTTCCTGGTATCCGTCCTCGTAGTAGAGGTCCGGGTCCCGCTCGAAGGTGGCCTTCAGCGCGTCGGCGAGGTCGGCGGCGGCGTCGGGCTCGATGAGGGTGACGCCGATGTACTCGCCGGTGGCGTCGGCGGGGTCCATGAGCTTGGTGATCCGCCGGACGCCCTTGCCGCCGGCGGTGACGACCTTCATCTCCTCGTCGGCGAGGTTCTTCACCGTGTCGAGGGCGAGGATGATCCGCCGGCCGTCGCCGCGGGCGGCGAGCAGCGTCTTCTCTACCGACACGGGGTGCACGGTGTCGCCGTTGGCGAGGATGACGCCCTCGGCGAGGACGTCACGGGCGCACCACAGCGAGTAGGCGTTGTTCCACTCCTCGGCCTTGTCGTTGTCGACGAGGGTGAGCTTCAGGCCGTACTTCGCCTCCAGCGCCGCCTTGCGCTCGTAGACGGCCTCCTTCTGGTAGCCGACGACGATCGCTGCCTCGGTGAGCCCGATCTCGGCGAAGTTGCCGAGGGTGAGGTCGAGGACGGTCGTGGCCTCCCCGTCCTGTTCAGGGCCTACAGGCACGAGGGCCTTCGGGAGCGTGTCGGTGTAGGGGCGAAGACGCCGTCCGGCACCGGCTGCCAGTACGAGGCCGATCATGCGGGTTCTCCTTCGTCATGTACTGCGGGTGCGCTCGAGGACACCCAGAAGCGGATGCTCTCGGCGAGCACCACGAGCGCTACGGCCACGGCGACGACCGTCAGCGCGATGGTGAAGTCCGTGGTGTCCAGCAGGAAGGCCGCCAGCGCGACAGCCAGGACCCGCCCCTCGTGCCCGCCGATCACCCGCACCAGCCAGTGCGGGGGCGCGCCCGTACCGCCGCGTATGCGGTACACCGTGTCGTAGTGATGGTAGGCGACCGCCGCCACCAGCCCGAAAGCCGCCGGTAGCGCCCCGTTCACCTCGGCGTGAGCGGCGAGGACGAGGACGGTGCCGTATTCGGCGGCCCGGAACACCGGGGGCACCAGCCAGTCGAGCGCGCCCTTGAGGGGTCGCGCGACCGCGATGCCGGAGGTGACCGCGTACACGGCGGCCGCCGCGACGGTCCACCCGGAGCCGAAGCCGGTGAAGACCGCGGCGGCCACCACGGCGGCCGCGCCGGTGACGGCGGCCGCGAGCGGTACGAGCCCGGGGAGGTGCCGCACGCTCTTCGCTGCAGCACGCGCCACCGCCTCGGCCAGCGGGCCGGAGTCGGCGAGGTCCGCGAGCGCCTGGGCGGCGCGGTCCGTGCGGTGTGCCCTTCTGGTGAGGGAGCGCAGCACGCGGCCGGCGGTGGTGTAGCAGGCGGCGAGGGAGCAGCCGATCAGCAGGGCCCAGAAGACGATCCGGGGCGTGGTGACGGCGGTGAGCACCGCGATCATGGCCCAGCGCTCGCCGATCGGCAGCACTATCATCCGGCGCACCCACACGGTCCAGCCGACGCTGTCGAGCCTGTTCGACAGGGCGGCCGTGGGGCTCGTGTTCGCGGTGGCGTCGTGGTTGGCCTCGTTGAACGAGAAGTCGACGACGTGCCGGCAGGTCTGCAGGACCATCGCGCCGAGCGCGAGCGCCCAGACGTCCTCGCCGCCGCGCGCGGCGCCGAGGGCGAGTCCGGCGTAGTAGGCGTACTCCTTGGCGCGGTCGAACGTGGCGTCCAGCCAGGCGCCCAGCGTCGAGTACTGCAGCGAGTAGCGCGCGAGCTGGCCGTCGGTGCAGTCCAGGACGAAGGAGAAGAGCAGCAGCAGTCCGGCCGCGACGAAGCCCGCGCGGGTGCCGGTCGCCGCGCATCCGGCGGCGATCAGCGCGGTGAGCAGCGAGGCGGTGGTGACCTGGTTCGGGGTCAGGCCGCGGCGGGCGCACCAGCGGGCGATGTAGCGGGAGTACGGGCTGATGCAGAACGTCGTGAAGAAGCCGTCCCGCGCCTTGACGGCGGAGCGCAGGCGCACGGCCTCGTCGTCGACGGCCTCGACCGCCGCGCGTGCCCGGTGCCGCGCTTCCGCCTCCGCGGGCACCTCGGCGACCAGGGAGCCCAGGTCGGGGCGGTGCACGGCGGCGCCGCCCGCTTCGAGGGCGGTGGCGACGTCGTCCACCAGTCCCGCCCCGGTGACGGCGGCCGCACCGGCGGGCACGGTCGCCGTGACCGCGCGCACGGCCGTGGCCAGCGCGGACCTGGCGGCCGGCTGGGCGGTCAGCGCCCCGGTGACGGCGGCGGCCGGGAAGCGGGGGTCGGTCAGGGCCAGCCGCAGGGCGTGCACGTGTCCGACGAAGCGCGGGTCGATCAGGGCGACGCGCTCGGCTCCCGGCACGTCCGCGACGAGCGCGGCGGTGTGCTCGGGACCGTTCGCGACGTGCACGTCGAAGCCCAGCGACCGCAGATAGCCTTCGAGCGGCGATCCGGGTACCGGCGGACCGGTGAGGATGGCGGTCGACAGACGAACTCACTCCTTGGAGCTGACGATGCACGGGCACGGCGGCTCGGCCCGGTCCCCGGGCGGCGGCACGTCGGCTGAGGCTATCGGATGAAGGCGAGCGGGAATTCATCGGCCGTTCACGCCTTGGCGGCCCGCCGGGATCATCATGGTCGATCACCGCCTCGCCGGACAAACCGCGGCCGGACGCCGGGCAGGGCAGGCGTCCGGCGGAAGCGACCGAACGGGCCGGCTCCTGCGGCGCCTCAAAGCCGCGGCCCACTGATCGCACAGACGCCCGACCTGCATACATTTCCGCAGGTCAGGGCACATGACAACGGTGTTCAGTGCCGTGTTGACCATACCCCCCACCCGTAGTTCACTGAGGGCCTGACGACACCGCCGACACCGGCTTGGAGGCATCCGCATGGGGGCTGGGCACGACCACGGGCATACGCACGGCGGGCCGCCGCCGACGGGGACCGCGGCGGCCGCCTACAAGGGACGGCTGCGCATCGCGCTCTCCATCACCCTCGGCGTGATGGTGCTGGAGATCGTCGGTGGTGTGCTGTCCGGCTCACTCGCCCTGATCGCGGACGCCGCCCACATGGCGACGGATGCCGTGGGACTCGCCATGGCCCTGCTCGCCATCCACTTCGCCAACCGCCCGGCCGGACTGAACCGCACCTTCGGCTTCGCGAGGGCGGAGATCCTCGCCGCGCTCGCCAACTGTCTGCTGCTGCTCGGCGTCGGCGGCTACCTGCTGTTCGAGGCGGTCGAGCGCTTCATCACACCCACCGAGACCCGCGGCGGCCTGACCATCGTGTTCGCCGTCGTCGGTCTGGTCGCCAACATGGTCTCGCTCTCCCTCCTGGTACGCGGCCAGAAGCAGAGCCTGAACGTCCGCGGCGCCTACCTGGAGGTGCTCGCCGACGCGCTCGGCTCGGTCACCGTGCTCGTGTCGGCGGGCATCATCCTCGGCACGGGCTGGCAGTACGCCGACCCGATCGCCTCCCTCGTCATCGGCCTCATGATCGTCCCGCGCACGCTGCGGCTGCTGCGCGAGACGCTCGACGTGCTGCTGGAGGCGGCGCCCAAGGGCGTCGACATGGGCGAGGTCCGGGCGCACATGCTGGCGCTGCCGGGCGTGGAGGACGTGCACGACCTGCACGCCTGGACGATCACCTCGGGCATGCCGGTGCTCTCCGCCCATGTGGTGGTGACCCGGGACGTGCTGGACGCGGTGGGCCACGAGAAGCTCCTCCACGAACTGCAGGGCTGCATCGGCGACCACTTCGACGTCGAGCACTGCACGTTCCAGCTGGAGCCCGTCGGGCACGCGGAGCACGAGGCGAGACTCTGCCACTGAGCGGGCCGGTGTTGTTAGGGTGCGGCCGGGACGATCACGTCCCGGCCCGCCCTTCGAAGAGGAGCTGAGATCGATGACTGCGGCAATGACAGCTGCCCTGCGCAGCGCCCGGTCCGTCATCCGCTTCCGGGCTCCCGGCCACCACTGATCCGACCCGGTCCATCCACCGGACCCGGTCGTGCCGTCGGCCGGAGCCCTTTCCCACACGAGGGTTTCCCCGTTGTCCGACAACGCATTGCACGACGCTTTCTTCGCCCTGCACCACGGTCTGCCACGGCAGGGTCCCGGTTCCGACGCCACCTCGCTGCGACTCCTCGCCGCCGCGGGGCCGTTGCCCGCGCGTCCGCGGGTGCTCGACCTGGGTTGCGGCCCGGGCCGTTCCGCAGTGCTGCTGGCAGCCGAGGCCGGCGCCCAGGTGACCGCGGTCGACCTGCACCGGCCGTTCCTCGACGAGCTGCGGCAGTCCGCCGACGCCCGCGGGCTCGGTGACGCCATCCGTACCGTCCATGCCGACATGGGTGATCTCCCCTTCCCGGACGGGTCGTTCGATCTCGTCTGGGCGGAGAGCTCGGCCTACTCCATCGGCTTCGACACCGCCCTCGCCACCTGGCGGCGGCTGCTCGCCCCGGGCGGTTCCCTCGTGATGACCGAGTGCGAGTGGACGACCGCGTCGCCGTCGGCCGCCGCCCGCGCCTTCTGGGACGCGCACTACCGGCTGCGTACGACCGCCGAGAACTGCGCGGCGGCGTCCGCCGCGGGGTACGCGATCCTCTCGGTGTACCGCCAGCCGGAGACCGACTGGGACGAGTACTACGGCCCGCTGGCCGCACGGGCCGACGCCGCGGATCCCGCGGTGCCGGGCATGTCCCAGGCCCTCGCCGCCACGCGCGAAGAGATCGCCGTACGCCGCGAGCACGGCGCGGAGTACGGCTACACCGGCTATGTGCTGCGTCCGGCGGATCCCCGCTGGCGCACCCGCCCCGAGACGGCGGCCGACGCCGGTCTCGTCCGCGAGCTGAACGAGGCCGCCTTCCCCACCCCGGACGAGGCGGACCTCGTGGACGCGCTCCGCGGGGACGGCGAGGCATGGCTGCCGGGTCTGTCGTACATCGCGGAGGCCGCTGGTGCCTCCCCCGCCGAAGGCTGCGGGGGAGGGTCACCCGCGGCGTACGCGCTGCTCACGCGGTGCCACGTGGGAGACACGCCCGCGCTGGCGCTGGCCCCGGTGGCGACCGCGCCCCGGTACCAGTGCCAGGGCGCGGGGCAGGCGGCGGTCCGGGCCGTGCTGGACGCGGCGCGGGCGCGCGGTGAGCGCCTCGTGGTGGTGCTCGGGCATCCGGAGTACTACCCGCGGTTCGGTTTCGAACGGGCGTCCCGATACGGGATCCGGCCCGGTTTCGAGGTGCCGGACGAGGCCGTGATGGCGCTGATGCTGGACGGATCGGCCGCGGTTCCGCGCGGTGAGATCCACTGTCCGGCGGCCTTCGGGGTCTGAGGCGTCCGTCCGGGTCCGGCCGCGCGCACCGCGCGGCGGGACCCGGACATGCCAGGCCGCCGAAGTGCGGACAAGCACCGTTTTTGCGGCAGACTGGGCAGGCTCCCAGGGCCGAGGAACGATGCGAAGGATGGTCATGCCGATCACACCAGCCACTGCGGCGAACAGTCAGTCGAACGGCACGTCACCAGCGATCCTGCTCGAGCTGGTCGACGAACAGGGCCATACCATCGGCACCGCGGAGAAGCTCTCCGCGCACCGGGCGCCGGGCCGGCTGCACCGCGCCTTCTCCGTGTTCCTCTTCGACGAGCAGGGCCGGCTGCTGCTGCAGCGCCGCGCGCTGAACAAGTACCACTCCCCCGGCGTCTGGTCGAACACCTGCTGCGGCCACCCCTACCCCGGCGAGGCGCCGTTCGCGGCCGCCGCCCGGCGTACGTACGAGGAGCTGGGCGTCTCGCCGTCGCTGCTCGCGGAGGCCGGCACGGTGCGCTACAACCACCCGGACCCGGCGTCGGGCCTCGTGGAGCAGGAGTACAACCACCTCTTCGTCGGCATGGTGCAGTCCGCTCTCCGGCCGGACCCCGAGGAGGTCGGCGAGACGGCGTTCGTGACGCCCGACGAGCTGACGGAGCTGCGGGGCCGCGCGACCTTCTCGGCCTGGTTCATGACGGTGCTGGACGCCGCGCGCCCGGCGGTCAAGGAACTGACGGGTCCGAGCTCCGGCTGGTGAGCCGTACGGGCGGTGCGGGCCGGGGTGGCGGCGGTGCGGCTCGGGGCGCGGGCGGTGCGGCGTGGGGTGGGGGGGCCGCACGCCCGCAGTGGACTAGATAGGGGCCGCGTCACCCTTCAGGGCGGGGACCAGCGGCAGCTCGGCCCAGATGATCTTGCCTCCGCTCGCGGTGTGCGCGACGTCGCACAGGCCGCCCGCCTCGCGGGTGATCTCCCGCACGAGCAGCAGGCCCCGGCCACCGGTCTGCGCGGAGTCGGTCTCCAGCGCCTTGGGCCGGTAGGGGTGGTTGTCCTCGACGGACACGCGGATCGACTGGGCGCCGATAGCGACCTCGACGGCGACCTCGGGCGAGAGCAGGGCCGCGTGCCGTACGGCGTTGGTGACCAGCTCGGAGACGATCAGCAGGAGTCCCTGCACCACCTCGTCGGCGACCGGCACGCCCTGACGAACCAGCAGATCCCGGACCGCGCGCCGCGCCTGCGGGACGGATACGTCGACCGCCGGAGCGGTGAAGCGCCAGACGCCCTCGTACGACAACGGCCGGGCGGGCACGCTCCCGCGGCTCTCCATAGTTTCACCCTCGGCTCGTTTGCCACTGACCATCGAGTTGATAAGTGTTGGAGGTCAGTCGGTGGGGGCCGAGCAGCTGAACAGAATTGATCGCCTTTTAGCGTCTTTTGATCGATTGCGTATGACAGCGTCAGTTGTGCGACTGGTCGCTACCTCCTTCTGCGCGGTTCGTCAGGCCGATCGTTTCAGCAGCCTTTTCCCCGCCGGGAGCCCCGCCGACCCGGGCGGATACCATCCGGCGCATGGAGCCGCCCCAGTCCCCGCAGCCGCAGCTGACCCACACCGTCGAGGACGGTGTCGCCACCGTCGTGATCAGCAACCCCGCCAAGCGCAACGCGATGACCGCCGGGATGTGGCGTGCCCTGCCCGAGCTGCTCGCCGAGCTGGCCGGCGACCGCGGCGTGCGGACGCTGGTGCTGACCGGAGAGGGCAAGACCTTCTGCGCGGGCGCGGACATCTCCTCGCTGCGCGAGCCCGGCGAGGACCCGCAGGCGCTCGCCGTCCGCGCGGAGGAGGCGCTCGCCGCGTTCCCCAAGCCGACGCTCGCCGTGGTGCGCGGATACTGCGTGGGCGGCGGCTGCCAGCTCGCCGCCGCCTGCGACCTGCGGTTCGCGGCGGACGACGCGCAGTTCGGTGTGACGCCCGCGAAGCTCGGCATCGTCTACCCCGCCGCCTCCACTCGCCGGCTGGCCGCGCTGGTGGGCCCGGCTGCGGCCAAATACCTCTTGTTCTCCGGCGAGTTGATCGACGCGGACCGGGCCCTGCGCACCGGGCTCGTGGACGAGGTGCTGCCCGAGGGCGAACTGGGCCGGCGAGCGGCCGGCTTCACCCGCGTTCTCGCGTCGCGTTCGCAGCTGACGCAGTGCGCCGCCAAGGAGTTCGCCGCCGGCCGCACCGACCGGGACGCCTACTGGGCGGAGCAGGCGCGCGGGAGCGGCGACACCGCCGAGGGTGTCGCCGCCTTCCTGGAGCGCAGGGCACCGGACTTCGGCTGGATGCCGGGCCCTACCGGAGGATGAACCGGCTCGTGGCGCGGAACTCCTCCACGAGGTGGGCGGGCGCTTTCTGTGGCGACCCGGCGTCGTAGGGCGGCTGGGGGTCGTACTCGGTCAGTAGCTGCACGGCCTGCGCGTGCTCGTCACCGGCCAGTCGGCCGACCAGGGTCAGGCCCATGTCGATGCCCGCCGACACCCCGGCGGCGGTCAGGTACTTGCCGTCGGTCACGACGCGGCGGCCCGTGGGCTCGGCCCCGTACGACCTGAGCATGTCGAGCGCGAGCCAGTGCGAGGTCGCGTCGCGGCCCTTCAGCAGCCCGGCCGCGGCCAGCAGCAGCGAGCCCGTGCACACGGAGGTGGTCCACGTGGAGGTCGCGTCGGCGGTGCGCAGCCAGCCGAGCAGGGCCTCGTTCTCCATCTGGTCGCTCTGGCCGGGCCCGCCGGGCACGACGACGACGTCCGGGCCGGGCACCTCGTCGAGGCTCGTCGTGGCGACGAGGGACAACTGCCCCTGGTCGTTCACGACGGGGCCGGGGCGCTCGGCGACGAAGACGACCTCCGCGCCTGGGAGGCGGCAGAGCACCTCGTAGGGGCCGACGGCGTCGAGGGCGGTGAAGCGGTCGAAGAGCAGGACGGCGATCTGCACGGAATGTCCCTTCGGTGGGGTGAGGCAGGGGTGAGGCGGGGTGAGGTTCAGGGCGAGCGGCCGTTCGGGCGGCGGATGGTCAGCCGGCGGGCGCGGCCGTGGTGCGGAAGCGGCGGCGGTACTCGGCGGGCGCGACGCCGAGCGCCTTGACGAAGGCCCGACGCATGGCCTCGGGGGTGCCGTAACCACAGGCGCGCGAGACGAGCGCGACCCCGTCCGCGGTGTCCTCCAGGAGCCGGCGGGCGTGTTCGAGGCGTACGCGTTCGACGTAGCGGCCGGGCGTCATGCCGGTCTCGGCCTGGAAGGCGCGGGCGAAGTGGCGCGGTGACAGGCGCGCCCGGCCCGCGAGCGCCTCCACGGACAGGTCGGCGGCGGGGTGCTCGGTGACCCAGTGCTGGACCTCGCGCAACGGGTCGCGCCTGGCGGTCTGGGCGGCGAGCTGGGCGCTGAACTGCGCCTGACCGCCCGGCCGGCGAAGGAACACGACGAGATGGCGCGCCACGGTGAGCGCCACGTCCCGCCCGAGGTCCTCCTCCACCAGCGCGAGTGCCAGGTCGATGCCCGCCGTGACACCCGCGGACGTGGACACCGGGCCGTCGCGGACGAAGATCGGGTCGGGGTCGACGTGGACCGCCGGGTGGGCGCGGGCGAAGTGGTCGCAGGCGGCCCAGTGGGTGGTGGCGCGCCGCCCGTCGAGCAGACCGGCGGCGGCGAGGAGCAGGGCGCCCGTGCACACGGAGACCAGGCGTTCCGCGTGCGGGCCGTGCTCGCGCAGCCAGTCGATCACCCGTGCGTCGGGGCGCCGGGTGCCTTGGCCGCCGGGGACGAGGAGGGTGTGCGGGCGCGGGGCGTCGGCCAGAGCGAGGTCCGGGACGAGCGTCAGGCCGCTGGAGGTGCGGACGGGGACTCCGTCCAGGGTCGCGGTACGGATCGGGTACGCCGTCGGGTCCCCGATCGCCTTTCCCGCACCGGCGAAGACCTCCACGGGTCCCGTCACGTCGAGGCTCTGCACGTCGTCGAAGAGGACGACCAGGACGGGTCGCTCTGCCATGCCCCCATCCTTCGCCCGACGTCCGGATGGCCGCAATGACGAATGCCCCACCTTTCCTGCCATGGGTCGATGGGTAGATGGCATCGACGGCTAACCCTGTACCGCCGTACCGACCAGTCGGTAACGTCGTCCCATGAACTCTCTACCCCCGCGTGCGGCTCGCCGCTGCCACAACGCGCTGAACCCGCTGCACTCCACGGTGTACTTCTCGCCCGACCTGGGCACGGAAATGGCCGGCGTCGGCATCGAGGACTCCAACGCGGCCTACTTCGCGGCGCGTTCCGCGGCGCTGGGCGCGGTCGGGCCGGGCACGGTCGCCGCCACCTTCTACAACTTCAATCCGGAGCTGATCGCCCGGCACCTGCCCGCCGTGTGGGACACCGCCTCCCCCGAGACAGTGCTGGCGGCCCGGCTGCGGGCCGCCGACGCGACGCTGCGGCGGCTGCTCGACGAGCACGTCATCGCGTCGAAGGGACTGGCCGAGGCGGCGGAACTCGCCCTGCGCGCCACGGAGGCGTGCACGCGGCACGCCCGGCCGCTGTACGCCGCGCACGCCGACCTGCCGGTGCCGGAGGAGCCGCACCTCGCGTACTGGCACGCGGCGACGCTGCTGCGCGAGCACCGCGGCGACGCCCATCTGGCCGCGCTGCTGCTCGCCGGCCTCGACCCGCTGGAGGCGCTCGTGAGCCACACGGCGACCGGCAAGGGCATGGCCCCGCGCTGGATCCTGGCGACGCGCGGCTGGGGCCGGGCGGACTGGGAGTCGGCGCAGGACCGGCTGCGGGAGCGCGGACTGCTGGACGCCGAGGGGGCGTTGACGGAGGCGGGCACGGCGCTGCGCGACGAGGTCGAGGAGCAGACGGACCGCATGGACCTCGCGCCGTACGCGCACCTGGGCGCGGCGGCCGTCGAGCGCCTGACCGAGCTGGGCCGCGGCTTCCTGCTGACGGCGTTCGCGGCGGGCGCGTTCCCCGCGGACGCGACGGGCCGGCCGGCCTGACCGGAGCCTGTTCCGGCTGCCGTCCCGCGGCGCGGGGCGGCAGCCGTCCTCCTGTCCCGGGCCACAGCCGGCTCCCGCCGGGCAGGGCACCGGCGGCGCCGCGGCGGATCAGTCCGTGGGGGCCGGAGTAGGCGCCGGGAGTGCGCCCGTGCAGGTCGCCCGGCCGAACTCGCCGAAGGCCGTGGCGCGCTGGACGTGTTCGCCGCGGATGGCCAGCGTGCAGCTCGCCTCGCCGCCCTTCTCGTCCAGCACGATGCTGACGGACGGGTCCTTGCCGAGGGGCACCCGCACCGTCTTCCTCCAGGGCAGCTCGACGTCGCTCTCGACCGTCGCCGAACCGGCCTGGCTGCGGGCCTGGTACGAGATCTCGACGGTCCCCCTGCCCTGCACCTCGTACGTGACCTCGGCGGTGGGAACGGGCTTGGCCGTGGGCTTGTCCTCCGAACCGAGCAGGCCGTAGCCGACGAGTCCGCCGCAGACGAGGATCAGGACGGCGGCGATGACGACTGCCGTGCGGTCGGGCCGCCCCGCCGTCGCCTTGCCGGCCGTGTCCGTCTCGGCCGCCGCCGCTTCAGCCGCCTCCGCCCCGGCCGTCTCTGTCGCGGCCGTCTCCGTCGCGGCCGCCGCCATCTCAGCCCTCTCCGTCTCGGCCGGCCCCGTCTCAGCCGCCTCCGCCCCGGCCGTCTCCGTCGCGGCCCCGGAGTCCTCGGCAGACACGGAGTCCGGGGACACGGAGCCCTCCGCAGATACGGGCTCCTCGTTGACTGGCGTCGATGTCATGGCAATCCGGCTTTCGGTCGGCGCGCATTTCTGGGGTGAATGCACTCGGTACAGAGCGGCTCGGGTATACACCGGCTGCTCCGCCCCGGTCGAGCGAGCGGACAAAGGGAACGAAAGCCCCGGTCGGCGCGGTCGTTCGCCGCGGCGGCGCGCGACACGGCAGGGCGGCACCCGGCACAATGCAGGCTCAAGCACAGCCAGCACGAGAAGGCGAGTCGGGAAACCGTGACCACGTCCATCGAAGGCAGGATCGCCGAGGAGCTCGGCGTACGCGAACGGCAGGTGAAGGCGGCCGTCGAGCTGCTCGACGGCGGGTCGACCGTGCCGTTCATCGCGCGCTACCGCAAGGAAGCGACCGAGATGCTCGACGACGCGCAGCTGCGCACGCTCGAGGAGCGGCTGCGGTACCTGCGCGAGCTGGAGGAGCGGCGGACCGCGATCCTGGAGTCCGTCCGGGAACAGGGCAAGCTCACCGACGACGTCGAGGCGCAGATCCGGGCCGCCGACACCAAGGCGCGGCTGGAGGACATCTACCTGCCCTTCAAGCCCAAGCGGCGCACCAAGGCGCAGATCGCCCGTGAGGCCGGTCTCGAACCGCTGGCGGAGGGCCTGCTCGGCGACCCGTCCGTGGAACCGCTCGCGGCGGCCGCGGCGTTCGTCGACCCGGAGAAGGGCGTCGCCGATCCCGCCGCGGCACTGGAGGGCGCGCGAGCGATCCTGACGGAGCGTTTCTCCGAGGACGCCGACCTGATCGGCGAGCTGCGCGAGCGAATGTGGACGCGGGGCCGGCTCGCGGCGAAGGTCCGCGAGGGCAAGGAGGAGGCAGGCGCCAAGTTCGCCGACTACTTCGACTTCGCCGAGGCGTTCACCGAGCTCCCCTCGCACCGCGTGCTCGCGATGTTCCGCGGCGAGAAGGAGGAGATCCTCGACCTCGTCCTGGAACCCGAGGAGCCGGTGGACGGCCCCTCGTCGTACGAGGGGATCGTCGCTTCCCGCTTCGGCATCGCGCAGCAGGGGCGGCCGGGCGACAAGTGGCTGGCCGACACCGTGCGCTGGGCCTGGCGGACCCGGATCCTCGTCCACCTCGGCATCGACCTGCGGCTGCGGCTGCGTACGGCCGCCGAGGACGAGGCGGTGCGGGTCTTCG
The DNA here is from genome assembly GCF_046506645.1 of Streptomyces sp. 5K101. Taxonomy (NCBI): domain Bacteria; kingdom Bacillati; phylum Actinomycetota; class Actinomycetes; order Kitasatosporales; family Streptomycetaceae; genus Streptomyces; species Streptomyces sp. 5K101. The sequence continues at coordinate 218,091 of NZ_JBKFFO010000012.1, forward strand.
CGGCGAACCTTCGGGACCTGCTGCTGGCGGCGCCCGCCGGCACGCGCGCCACGCTCGGGCTCGACCCCGGCTTCCGTACCGGCGTGAAGGTCGCCGTCGTGGACGCGACCGGCAAGGTCGTGGCGACCGACACGATCTACCCGCACGTCCCGGCCAACAAGTGGGACGAGTCGCTGGCGAAGCTGGCCCGCCTGGCCAAGGAACACGCGGTCGAGCTGGTCGCGATCGGCAACGGCACGGCGTCCCGCGAGACCGACAAGCTCGCCGGTGACCTCATCGCCAGGCACCCCGAGCTGGGCCTGACCAAGGTCATGGTCTCGGAGGCCGGGGCCTCGGTGTACTCGGCGTCCGCGTTCGCCTCCCAGGAACTGCCCGGGCTCGACGTGTCCCTGCGCGGGGCCGTGTCGATCGCGCGACGGCTGCAGGACCCGCTCGCCGAACTGGTGAAGATCGACCCCAAGTCGATCGGGGTCGGCCAGTACCAGCACGACCTGTCCGAGGTGAAGCTGTCGCGTTCGCTGGACGCGGTGGTCGAGGACTGTGTGAACGGCGTCGGTGTCGACGTCAACACCGCGTCCGCGCCGCTGCTTTCGCGTGTCTCGGGCATCGGCGCGGGCCTCGCCGAGAACATCGTGTCCCACCGGGACTCGAACGGCCCCTTCCGCTCCCGCAAGGCACTCAAGGACGTGGCGCGGCTCGGCCCCAAGGCGTACGAGCAGTGCGCGGGCTTCCTGCGGATCCGTGGCGGTGACGACCCGCTGGACGCCTCCAGCGTGCACCCGGAGGCGTATCCGGTGGTACGGCGGATGGTCAAGGCGTCGGGTGGCGAGGTCGCTTCGCTGATCGGCAACACCGGTGTGCTGCGGTCGCTGCGGGCGGACGACTTCGTGGACGAGACCTTCGGTCTGCCGACGGTGACGGACATTTTGCGCGAGCTGGAGAAGCCGGGGCGCGACCCGCGGCCCGCCTTCCGGACGGCGACGTTCAAGGAGGGCGTGGAGAAGATCGGCGACCTGGCCTCCGGGATGGTGCTGGAGGGCGTCGTCACGAATGTCGCCGCGTTCGGGGCGTTCGTGGACGTCGGTGTCCACCAGGACGGCCTGGTCCATGTGTCGGCGATGTCGAAGACGTTCGTCAAGGACCCGCGTGACGTGGTGAAGCCCGGTGACGTGGTCAAGGTGAAGGTGCTCGACGTCGACATCCCGCGCAAGCGGATCTCGCTGACCCTGCGGCTGGACGACGACGCGTCGGCCCCGTCGGGCGGCGCGGGCGGGCCGAGGCGGGAGCGTGGTGGGCGTCCGCCGCAGCAGCGCCAGGGCGGTGGCGGACGCGATCGCCGCGGTGGCGCGGGCGGTGGCGGTGGCCGTCAGGCTCCGGCCCCGGCGAACAGCGCGATGGCCGACGCCCTGCGCAAGGCGGGGCTGCTGGACCCGAAGGGCGGGGGCGGTCGGCGCGGCTGAGGCGCGGCTCGGCGGGGGCGGGGCTTTCCCCGCCCCTCGGCCCCCTCACTCCCGCCGAGTCGGGCGAGGTCGCGCTCCGCGTTGAGGCGTGGTCTGCTGGATGCATCTGTGGAAGGGCACGCCGATGCGCTTCACCCGGACCTCCGTCTTCGCACCCACGCAGTCGCCCGCGCCGACCGGAGCGGGGGGCGGGTTGCTGCCGGCGCGGGATCTCGCGGTCGCCTGGTTCCTCGTGGCCCTGATCGCGGCGCCCGCCTGGGCGCTGACGGTCGCGCAGGCCCGGGACATGGGGGTCGAGCCCGGCACGATGGGGATGGCCCTGCCGCTGTTTCTGCTGCTGTGGGTGACGATGATGACGGCCATGATGCTGCCGTCCATGGCGCCGGTGGCCATCACGTGGGTGCGGGGCATCGGCCGGCAGTCCTCCGGCTGGACGCGTACCGCGCGCACCGTCGAGTTCGTGGGCGCGTATCTGCTGGTGTGGACCGCCTTCGGACTCCTCACCTACGCGGCTCTGGCCCTCACCGGCGGCCTGGTGGACGACCATCCGACCGCCGGACGCTGGATCGGCTCGGTGGCCTTCCTGCTCGCGGGTCTCTATCAGCTCGGCCCCCTCAAGTACGTCTGTCTGCGGCACTGTCGTGACCCCATGAGCCACCTGGTGCGCTACGCCGGGTTCCGGCAGCCGGCCCGCGATCTGCGGGTGGGCGTCCATCACGGCGCCTACTGTGTCGGCTGCTGCGCGGGACTGATGGTCGTCCTGATCCCGCTCGGCGTGATGAACGTCGCTGCGATGGCCGGGCTGGCCGTGGTCGTCTTCGTCGAGAAGCTGTGGTCCCGGGGCCCGCTGCTCGCCCGGGTCGTGGGTGTCGCGTTCCTCGTACTGGCCGTGCTCGCGCCCTTCCAGGACTGGTTGCTGCCGGGGCTGGAGGATTCGACGCCGTCGATGGACGGCATGTGACCAGCCGGCTGACCGAGCAGACGAACGTGGCGACTGCCGTAACGGCCGGATCAGTGGACCGATCGACGTCTGCGACCGGGGCCGAAACGGCTGCGGCACGTGCCGGTGCCGCGCGCCGACCGGCTCCGCTCCCCGCCCAGCTCCTCAGCCAGGACCGCTCCAGTCGAACCTGAAGTGTTTGCTCGACTTTCCCGAACGTTCCCAGGAGAAGCCGAATGCGTCGGCGCGATCGGCAGTGGCCCGTCCCCAGGTGGCGACCTGGCCCGGCCCGACCTCGGAGCCCGGAGCGTTATGGACCTGGACGCGTGCGCCGTCTGGAGTCGTCGGGCCGGTGAGCGCCTCGGCGACAGCCGTGACCCGGCCGGGAATCTCGGCTCGCCAGGCGGCGAAGTCCTCGTCGATGTCCACGTGGATGGGGGCGATGTCCATGCCACGCATCTCGGGGTGGAACATCTCCCCGAACTGCGCCGGCCATCCGCCCGCCTCACCGCCGAAGATGGCCTCGAGTGCACCGCGCTGCTGCTCGTCGGCGCGCTCGTCGAGGAAGACCGCGGCGTACGCGTCGGTGTGCTCCCCGGCCCAGACGTTGCCGACGAAGGAGCCGAGCATCAGGACGTTGAGATCATCGAGCCGCACGTCGCCGAAGGTGCCTTCCCGGATATGCCAGACCAGCACGCCTTCGCAGTCGCCGTAGGTCGGGGGCTGTGCGAACGTGCAGGGGCACGGTATGGCGCACTTGCACACATCGAACCAATCGCCGGTCAGGCGCCAACGCGCACCGGTGGTGACCTGCTCTGTCATCTCGCTTCCCTCCTGCCGAGCCCAGACAAGCTCACTCGGAGCGGCGAGACCGCGTGTCCGAGCCGGCTCCCGAGATGGCGAGGCGGCCTCCATTCCAGCTTGCACCTTACGTCCCGGTAGGGGAAACCCGGCCGTCGCGGCGCTCACCTGCGAGGTCCGTTCCGTGCAGGGTGCGATCCGGTGGCGTGGCGGGCAACGGGCACGGCACGGGGTCCGCGGGCTGACGCGGCCGGACGGTACCGGGGCCCGGATGGGGCGGCGGCCGGGCGTGTGCATGCCCGGCCGCCGAGGTCACTCCTCGGTCACCTTTCCGTCCGCCACCTCGACGCGGCGCGTGGTGCGCACCGCGTCCAGCATCCGGCGGTCGTGGGTGACCAGCAGCAGCGTGCCCGGGTAGGAATCGAGCGCCGACTCCAGCTGCTCGATGGCCGGCAGATCGAGGTGGTTGGTCGGCTCGTCCAGGACCAGCAGATTGACCCCGCGGCCCTGGAGCAGCGCCAGGGCCGCACGCGTACGTTCGCCGGGAGACAGGGAGGTCGCCGGGCGCAGCACATGTCCGGCCTTGAGCCCGAACTTGGCCAGCAGCGTGCGCACGTCGGCCGGTTCGGTGTCGGGGACGGCCGCGCAGAACGCGTCCAGCAGCGACTGCGTCCCGTGGAACAGCTTCCGTGCCTGGTCGACTTCGCCGACGACGACGCCCGAGCCGAGCGAGGCGTGCCCGGCGTCGAGGTCGAGGCGGCCGAGGAGCGCGGCGAGCAGTGTCGACTTGCCCGCGCCGTTCGCACCGGTGATGGCGACCCGGTCGGCCCAGTCGATCTGGAGGGACGCCGGCCCGAAGCGGAAGGCGCCGCGGCGGACCTCGGCCTCGCGCAGGGTCGCGACGACGGAGCCGGAACGCGGCGCGGCGGCGATCTCCATGCGCAGCTCCCACTCCTTGCGGGGCTCCTCGACCACGTCGAGCCGTTCGATCATGCGCTGGGTCTGGCGGGCCTTCGCCGCCTGCTTCTCGCTCGCCTCGCTGCGCATCTTGCGGCCGATCTTGTCGTTGTCGGTCGCCTTGCGGCGGGCGTTCTTCACGCCCTTGTCCATCCAGGAGCGCTGCATGTGCGCGCGGCTCTCCAGGGCGGCCTTCTTGTCGGCGTACTCCTCGTACTCCTCGCGCGCGTGGCGGCGGGCCGTCTCGCGCTCCTCCAGGTAGGCCGCGTAACCGCCGCCGTAGAGGGTGATCTGCTGCTGGGCCAGGTCGAGTTCGAGGACCTTGGTGACCGTGCGGGTGAGGAACTCGCGGTCGTGGCTCACGACCACGGTGCCCGCGCGCAGGCCCTGGACGAAGCTCTCCAGTCGCTCGAGTCCGTCGAGGTCGAGGTCGTTGGTGGGCTCGTCGAGCAGGAAGACGTCGTAGCGGGACAGCAGGAGCGACGCCAGTCCGGCGCGCGCGGCCTGGCCGCCGGAGAGCGAGGTCATCGGCTGGTCGAGGCCGACGGCGAGCCCGAGCGAGTCGGCGACCTCCTCGGCCCGCTCGTCGAGGTCGGCGCCGCCGAGGTCGAGCCAGCGCTCCAGGCTCACCGCATAGGCGTCGTCCGCGCCCGGTGCGCCGTCGACGAGGCCCTGGGTGGCCTCGTCCATGGCGGCCTGGGCGGCGGCCACGCCGGTGCGCCGGGCGAGGAAGTCCCGTACGGACTCGCCCTCGCGGCGGTCGGGCTCCTGCGGGAGGTGGCCGACGGTCGCGGTGGGCGGCGAGAGCCGCAGCTCGCCCTGCTCGGGGCGGTCGAGTCCGGCGAGGAGACGCAGGAGCGTGGACTTCCCCGCGCCGTTGACACCGACGAGGCCGATGACGTCGCCGGGGGCGACGACGAGATCGAGGCCGGAGAAGAGCGAACGGTCGCCGTGGCCGGCGGCGAGGTCCTTCGCGACGAGAGTGGCAGTCATCAGGAGGCCGATCCTAGGCCAGCGCGTGGGGGCGGCCGCACGCGTCCCCGAGGGGGGCCGCAGCGCCCAGGGGCCCACGGGCTACGGTCCCGGCCTGAAGGGTGACGTACTGGTGCCGGGCGGTGGGTGCCGCGCCTGACGGGGTGTGCCCCTGGCGGGCCGGCCACCGGGAGGCCCACGCGCCGGGCTCGGCGCGACCGAGTCCGGCCGGCGGCCGGGATCGCTGCCCGGCCGCCATCCGAAACGTGCCCCCGGCCACCGCGCTCGGCACGCCCGGGCCCCGCCGACGGAAGGACTGGCGGCGGCGGTCGGTCACCGGGCCCGGCCCGTCGTCGAAGCCGGGGCGTCAGGGCGTGGCGGGGCCGTCGTTGTCGCGGGCCGGGGGCGGGTCCGTGTCCGGCGGGGTGGAGTCGTCTTCCGTCTCCTCGGGCGGGATCCGGCCCGCCACCGGGCCCGTGCCCGGGCCGATGCGGATCTCGAACTCGCCCGCGTACATCTCGTGGCCCGCGATCACCGCCGACTCCACCGCCTCCTCGGCGATCTCGCCGCGGACGATCAGCGGGTCCTGGCGCAGGTCGCGCATGAGCGCCACGCACATGCCGATCATCACCAGCACGAACGGGGCCGCCACGAGGATCGTCAGGTGCTGCAGGCCCGCGAGCGCGTCGCCCTTGCCCTCCCCGACGAGCAGCATCACCGCCGCCACCGCGCCTGTCACGACGCCCCAGAAGATGACGACGAGCCTGGCCGGTTCAAAGGTGCCCTTCTGGGACAGCGTGCCCATCACGATCGAGGCGGCGTCCGCGCCCGAGACGAAGAAGATGCCGACGAGGATCATCACGATCAGGCTCATCGTGCCCGCGATCGGGAACTGCTGCAGCACGCCGAAGAGCTGGCCCTCCGGCGTCGTCTCCGCCTCGAGCCGCCCCTGCTCCTGGAGCCTCATCGCCGTGCCGCCGAAGATCGCGAACCAGATCAGGCTGACCGTGCTCGGCACGAGGATGACGCCGCCGACGAACTGGCGGATCGTACGGCCGCGGCTGATGCGCGCGATGAACATGCCGACGAACGGTGTCCAGGAGATCCACCAGGCCCAGTAGAAGACCGTCCAGCTGCTCAGCCAGTCCGCGACGTCACCGCCGCCGGTCGCCGCCTCCGTGCGACCCGCCAGCTGCGGCAGCTCGCCGAAGTAGGAGGCCAGCGAGGTGGGCACGAGGTCGAGGACGAGGATGGTGGGCCCGGCGACGAAGACGAACACGGCGAGCACCACCGCGAGCACCATGTTGGTGTTGGACAGCCACTGGATGCCCCGCTCGACCCCGGAGACCGCCGAGATGACGAAACACACCGTCAGCACCGCGATGATGGAGATGAGCAGCCCGGTCCCGGCCCTCTCCATCCAGCCCATTTCGCGGAAGCCGCTGCCGATCTGCAGGGCGCCGAGGCCCAGGGACGTCGCGGAGCCGAAGAGCGTGGCGAAGATCGCGAGGACGTCGATCACGCGGCCCGGCGCGCCGTTGGCCCTGTCCTCGCCCATCAGCGGCACGAAGACGGCGCTGATGTTCTGCCGCCTGCGCCGCCGGAACGTGCTGTACGCGATGGCGAGACCCACCACCGCGTAGATCGCCCACGGGTGCAGCGTCCAGTGGAAGAGGGTGGTGGCCAGGGCCGTCTGCATGGCGTCCGCCGAGTCGACCGGATCCGTGCCCGGCGGCGGGGCGGTGTAGTGCGCCAGCGGTTCGCTCACGCCGTAGAACATCAGGCCGATGCCCATGCCGGCGCTGAACATCATCGCCACCCACGACACCGTCCGGAACTCGGGCCCCTCGTGCTCCTGGCCGAGCGGAATTCTGCCGTAGCGGCTGATCGCCAGCCACAGAGCGAAGACGACGAAGCCCGAGGCGGCCAGGACGAATGCCCAGCCGCCGTTGTGCATCAGGCCGTTCAGCAGTGTGTCGGAGGCGCTCTCCAGCGTTTCGGTGAACGCGGACCCCCAGACCACGAAGGCGAGGGTGAGGACGGCCGTCACGCCGAACACGACCCGGTCGGTGACGGCCGGCCTCTCCTCGTGCGGGTGGCGGCCCGGCAGCGCCGCCTTGACCGGGTACCACAGCCGTTTGACCGGCTTCTGTTCCTCGTGCGACACGGGGGCACCTTTCGCCTGATGACGGAGCCGATTGCACTCCCCCGCTACCCCCTACCACACGGGACAATCAGCTCCCGGGATCAACAGGCGTCAACAGGTTTCCCCTCCGTGAGGTGATAGGCCGCGCGGGTGTCGAGCAGCAGCGGTATCAGCGCGCGCTGGGACTGCCGCAGCGGCACGACGGCCCCGCCCTCGACGGGCCTGACCGCGACGCCGTGCAGCGCCAGTTCGTCCTTCACCTCCGCGTACTGGGCGGTGTCGAGGCGGTACGCGCAGGGCGGGTCCTGGAGGGTCTCCTCGGGCGTGGCCGGGTCGTTGTCGGCGCCGCCCAGATACACCGGCCCGCGGTCCGCGAGACCCGCCCGCCGGGCCGCTCCGGTCGCCGCCTCGATCCGGCCCCGCCGCGCGTCGCTGAAGGCGAAGAGGCCGTCCAGAGCGGCGAGTTGGCTGTGCACGCGTCGGCGGTTGTTCAGCGCGGCGTCCGCCTGCTCCTCGGGCGTCAGCGCGTCGACACGGCTCTCGATCAGCAGTCCGACCGCGTTCTTGACGCCGCTCGCGTTCCGCAGGATGCGCTCCTGGCCGTCGCCCGCGGTCTGCCTGATCGGCTTTCCGGTGACCGGGTCGGTCCAGATGCCGTACGTGCCGGTCGAGTAGCCCTCGCGTCCGGCGGCGGGGCGGACGTAGTGCGCGGACAGCGTCTGCGCCTCCCGGTGCACGGCGTCGTGGGTGTTGAGGTTGCGGGGCCACAGGTCGAACAGGTCCTTGTCGTAGTAGGGGGGTGTGGCTCCGTACTCGTGCAGGTCGTAGACGACGTCCGGGCGCCGGTCGCGGATCACGGCGGCGATGGCGCGCCCCTCGGCGGTCTTGAGGGCGATGTGGTCGCGGTTGATGTCGACACCGTCGGAGTTGCCGCGCGTGTCGGCGGCCCGGCCGTCCGGGTTGGCCGTGGGCACGACGAGGAGGTGCGTGCGGGACAGCAGCCGGCGGGTCGCCTCGTCCCTGCCGTACGCGAGGTCGCGGACGGCCGTCAGACACGCCTCGCGGCCGGACGGTTCGTCGCCGTGCTGACTGCAGATCAGCAGCACGGTGTGGTCGGCTCTGCGGTTGCCGAGGTGGACGAGCTGGAGGGGACGGCCCTGCTTGGTGCTGCCGATCCGTTCGACGGACACGGCACGATGGTCCCGGTCCACGGTGGCGAGCAGCGTCTGTTCCTCGGGCTGGGTGGTCCAGCGGGCGCCGTTGCTCGTCTCGAAGCCGGTGCGCGGCAGGCTGGGCGCGGCCTGGGCGGGGACGGTGACCAGTGGTGCGGCCAGCGCCGCCGCCACGCCGGTCAGCAGCAGGGTGTGCAGGCGGGGCATCCGGAGCACGGTTCGGGTGCGGGACGTCATCGGGTGCTGCCTCCGGGGATCGGGCGGATGGGACGCGGGCCCGCGACGCCTTCGGAGCTCCGGTCGCGCGCGCCGGGGCGGTCGGCGGTCGCGGCGGTGGCGCGGGCGAAGGCGGCGGCTCCGCCGACGAGGGGCAGGTCCGCCGAGGTGCGGGCGAGGTCGAGGGTGAGCCGGGGGGTGCTCGGGGGCGGTTCGATCAGGTACCGGTCCGTGCCGGCGACGATGAGGGCGAGCCGGTGCCCGGCCGGGACGACGTGGTCGCTCGCGTGCAGGTCGAGGGTCATGGTGTACGGCTTGCCGGGGGTCAGCGGCCGTCCTTCCGCGTCGGAGGCGTGGTTGCCGAGGTCGGCCCAGCCGCGGCTGAAGATCGTGTGACCGACGTCGGCGGTGTCCGCCTTCGTCTCCTTGAAGCACGAGCTGTCGCCGGCGGTGCTCGCGCCCCAACAGGTGCGGGCGGCAAGGGTGGTGATGCCTTCGCCGGAGGCCGTGTAGTCGCGGATGGTGGCGGGCCCGAGGTCGACGAGCACGGCCGTCAGGTGGGCGCTCGTCGTCGAGGGCGTGGCGGTGACGGTGACCCGTCCGGTGCCGGACAGGCGCAGGTCCCGGGCCAGGGGGCCGGTGACGAACCCGGCCTTGGCGGCCGTGGTGGTGTCGACGGCGGCGGCCCAGTCGCTCTCGTCCAGCGCCGGGTCGTCGGTGAACGTTTCGGTCGCGCCGGGGCGTGCGGGGCGCAGCGACAGGGTGCCGACACCGGGAGCGCTGCCGTTGCCCGGGCGCAGCGAGGTGGTGGCGGTGCCGCGCGGCGGCCAGACCCGGTCGGTGGACCACTGGTCGGGGGCGTGCTCGATGTCGGCCATCGGTTCGCGGTCGACGCCGTTGTCGAGGCCGAGCAGGTAGTGGTCGAACCAGCGGTGCAGGGTGGAGACCCATGCACCGCGCCGGAAGTCGAACGGGTCGACGTGGCCGGTCTGGGAGAGCCAGACCTTGCGCTCGACGCCGTTGTCGGCGAGCGCGTCCCACCACTGTCCGAAGTGCTTGGCCCGCACGTTGAGGTCCTGCATGCCGTGCACGGCGAAGACGCTGGCCCGGACCTTGTCCGCGTCGGGCACGTAGTCGCGTTCGGCCCACAGCGGGGTCAGGTCGCCGCTGCGCGGGGCGCCGTCGACGAGGCGCTGCTGAACGGCCTGGCAGCGCGCCCGGGCCTCAGGGGTCTCGACGTAGCCGGAGAGCCATTCCGGTCCGGAGTCGTACAGCGGTGCGCCCTTGGCGAAGTAGTAGTCGTACCAGGAGGAGATGGCGCCGATCGGGACGATCGTCTTCAGTCCTCGTACGCCCGTGGCGGCGACGCCGTTGGCGATGGTGCCGTCGTAGCTCTTGCCGATCATTCCGGTGGCGCCCGTGGTCCAGTCGGCACGGGCGCGTTCGCCGCCCGTCCGCGCGGTCCAGCCCTGGGCGCGGCCGTTCAGCCAGTCGACGACGGTCTTGGCCGACTGGATGTCCGAGCGGCCGCCGACGTCGACACAGCCGTCCGACCGATTGGTTCCGGCCAGGTCGACGGCGACGAAGCCGTAGCCGCGCGGGACGAAGTAGTTGTCGTAGTACAGCGGGAACTGGACGGGGTCGCCGTTCGCGTCGTACGTCTTGCGCTGGCTCTCGTTGCCGCGCCCGCAGCAGGAGTAGTACGGGCTGGCATCCATGATGACGGGGATCTTCCGGCCCTTACGGGCGGTCTCTCGGGGGCGGACGATGTCGACGGCGACCCGGTCGGTACGTCCGTCGCCGTCCGCGTCGAGCCGGGTGTCGACCCAGACCGACTCGCGGATCGCGTTCTCGTAGGAGTAGACGGGTCTGCTCTCGCGCGGTGTCGGCGCGCCCTGTGCGCCCGCGGGGGTGCCCACGGCCAGCAGGGCGGCGGAGGCCGCGAGGACCAGCGATCTGTACGTCAGGCGGGTGGCCCGCACACGTATCGGCATGGGCCGGAAGGTACTCCCGTCAACTGCCGTGCAACAGAGGGCAGTCGAGTGGATCGGCCGCACGCGCCCTAGTCCTCCGGAGGGAAAACGGCCTCGCCCGTTCCTGCCCGCCGCAGTGAGATCGCCTCGACGGGGCAGCTCTCCGCCGCCCCCATCAGTTCGTCCGACGCCGGAGTCTCCTGCTCCACCGGATGCGATTGCCGCGCCGAATCCAGCCGGAATCGCTCCGGCAACGCGGCCACGCACATCGCCGACCCGATACACACCTCCCGGTCGACGTCCACTTGCCACCGCTCACCCATCAGTCATTTCCCTTCCAGCGCACGAGCAGGTCATGTGATCCAGAACGATCAGGGCCCATGGCAGTTACGACGGGTCTCAACGAAAGGCCTCTGCCGCTGGTTTGGGGTGGATGCCGCCGGACGGATGAACCGGGCACTTGTGATGAGTTTGAGAATTGACGCTCCATCGCACCATGAGAATTCTTGGGCGCACCCAAGGAGCCCGTATTCATCAGGCGAGGAAGAATGCAATTCATTTCGAAGTGGAGCGTGGCAGCAGCAACGGCGTTGTCGCTCGCGACTCTCGCCGGTTCCGCCGCTGCGTCACATGAGCCCGTGGACTGGGGCGTGGACGTCAAGCGCAAGGAAGTCATCAGCCTGACGTCCACGGGCACCGGAACCACGGTGGTCGACAACGGGACACCCGGACGCGGGGTAGGTGATCAGATCATCATCACCGCGAACCTCTTCCGCAGAGGTGTCGGCTACGGCAGCGAGGGGGCAGTGTGCACCCGCGTGGCAGCGCGAACCACTCACTGCACCGGCACGTTCAGCCTGCCCCGGGGGCAGGTGACGTGGCAGCACCTGCAGACCACCCCTGGTGGCGCCCCGCCCAGCGACTTCGACATCGCCATCACCGGCGGCACCGGCGCGTACGCCACCGCCCGTGGCCATGCTCACGTCGCCGGCATCTCGGAGTCAGGCGGAGCCCTCACCCTCCATCTCGTGCACTGACCTCCGGATGGTCGTCACAGGAAAGGCCGAGCTTCGCTCCTGACCGGTGGCCGCGGCCGTGCGTAGAGTCCAGGAGATCGTCCGCCCCTACGACTTGGAGCTCCTGTGCACCGCAGACTCATCGTCCCGAGCGCGCTCGCGGCCACTCTTGTGCTGGCGATCCCGGCATCGGCCGCCAACACGTCGATCGGGGCGCCGAGCATCGGCGACCCCTACTATCCGGCAGCCGGGAATGGCGGCTACGACGTCTCCCACTACGACCTGAGGCTCACGTACCAGCCGAAGACGGACCTGCTGACGGGTACGGCGACGATCCTCGCCACCACCACGCAGCGCCTGAGCCGCTTCAACCTCGACTTCGGCCTGTCCGTGGACGAGGTGCGCGTGAACGGCAGGAAGGCGGCGTTCAGGTCAACCGGCAACCAGGAGCTGGAGATCACTCCGGTCGCGGGGCTGGAGAAGGGCCGGCCGGTCGCCGTCGTCGTGCGGTACTCGGGCAAGCCGTCCGAGCTCAGCATCGGCGGCTACACCGCCTGGCACCGCACCCCGGACGGTGGAGTCGCCGCGCAGGAGCCGGAGTCGGCGGTGTGGTGGTTCCCGAGCAACGACCATCCGCTGGACAAGGCGACGTACGACATCTCGGTCGCGGTCCCGGACGGCACCCAGGCGATCAGCAACGGCGTCCTGGTCTCGGAGAGTTCGCGGCTGGGCTGGACGCGTTTCAACTGGCGCTCGAACAAGCCGCAGGCGTCGTACCTGGCGACGCTCGCCGTCGGCAAGTTCGACATCACGACCGACAAGACCGCGGACGGGCTGCCGGTCCTCAACGCGTACAGCAAGGACCTCGGCGACACCGCGGGTGCCGCACGGGCCAGCATCGAGCGGACCGCCGAGGTCACCGAGTGGCTGACCGAGATCTTCGGCCCCTATCCGTTCAACGCGATCGGCGGGTACGTGCCGAACGTGAAGAGCGGCTACGCGCTGGAGACGCAGACCCGCCCGTTCTACAGCCCGCGGCAGTTCGCGAACGGGGCCAACGTCTCCGTGGTCGTCCACGAGATGGCCCACCAGTGGTACGGCGACAGCGTCTCGGTGGACGGCTGGAAGGACATCTGGGTCAACGAGGGCTTCGCCCGTTACAGCCAGTGGCTGTGGTCCGAGAAGGAGGGCGAGGGAACGGCGCAGGAGCTGGCGGACCACGTCTACGCGACGCGGGCGGCCGACGACCCGTTCTGGACGGTGAAGCCGGGCGACCCGGGCCCGGACAACCAGTTCCACATCGCCGTCTACGACCGGGGCGCGCTGGCGCTGCAGGCGCTGCGGAACGAGATCGGCGACGAGGACTTCTTCGCGATCCTCAAGGGGTGGCCGGCGGAGCGTGCGTACGGCAACGCCAAGGTGGGCGACTTCGTGGCGTACGCGGAGCGGCTCTCGGGCAGGCCGCTGGGTGCCTTGTTCGACACGTGGCTGTACGAGCCCGCGAAGCCGGCTGCCCCGGCGGCGGCCGGGGTACGGATCGCCCAGGGCGACGCGGCCGGGCCGGCGGAGCCGAAGTCCTGGAAGAAGATCGCGGAGACCAACACGATCCACGAGCACGCGCGCTCGCGGGGTCACGGTCACGACCACTGACGTGGCGCCTCGGTGCCCCGCGCCCCAAGAGCCGCGGGGCACCGGCGCGTTCGGACCGGCCCGGGGACCATGAAGCCGGCATCGTCGCGCCAGGCTCCCGCCGCCGCGGGGTTCCAGCGGCACGGCGGCGGGACCGGCCGACGCCCGGGCAGCGCGGCCCAAGGGCCACGGGGTGCCAGCACGTTCCGACCAGGCCCGGTGACGCCGAAGCCGGGCCGTCGCGCCGGGCCCGTGCCGACGCCGGGTTCCAGCGGCACGGCGGCGGGACCGGCCGACGCCCGGGCCGCGTGCAGCGGCACGTCGGCGGGGGGGTACCCCAGCACCGGTGCACCGCATGGCGGCGTCGAGCGCGGCCGGGCTACCGGCACCGGTGCCCCGCATGGGCGCGTCGGGCGCGGCCGGACGGAGGACCCACGATGGGAGCGCTCTCAGACGGCTGGGCCAGGAGTTATCCTGAGCGGCGTCAGGGCTCGCAGCCGACGGAGCAGATACGAGGAGCGCCCGCCTTGCCCGAGCAGACCGCAGGGTCCCGTCCCACGCTGGAAGCCGTCGCCGCGCGCGCCGGGGTCTCTCGGGCCACGGCCTCCCGGGTCGTCAACGGCGGTGCCGGTGTGCGTGCTCCCCTGGTCGACAAGGTGCGCCAGGCGGTCGAGGAGCTGGGCTACGTGCCCAACCACGCGGCCCGCACCCTGGTCACCCGGCGCAACGGCGCCGTCGCCGTGATCATCGCGGAGCCGGAGTTCCGGATCTTCTCCGACCCGTTCTTCGAGCAGCAGGTGCGCGGGATCAGCCGCGAGCTGACCGCGCACGACTCGCAGCTCGTGCTGCTGTGGGTGGAGGGCCCCGGCGATCACGACCGTATCGCCCGCTACCTCGGCGGCGGCCATGTCGACGGCGCGCTCGCCTTCTCGCTGCACAACGACGACGAGCTGCCCGCCGTGATCGGCCGCGCCAGGATCCCCACCGTCTTCGGCGGCCGCCCAGCCACCGGCTCCTCCCCCGACGTGCCGTATGTCGACTGCGACAACCGCGGTGGGGCCCGGGAGGCCGTGCGCCATCTCGTCTCGCTCGGGCGCACGTCCATCGCCCACATCGCGGGCCCGCGCGACCAGACGTCCGCGCTCGACCGTGTCGACGGGTACCGCGACGTGCTCGTCGACGCCGATCCCGGCCTGATCCGCCAGGGTGACTTCACCGAGGAGAGCGGCGCCCGCGCCATGGCCGAGCTGCTGGACACGCGCCCGGACGTGGACGGCGTGTTCGTCGCCAACGACCTGATGGCCTCGGGTGCCCTGCGAACGCTGCGCGAACGGGGCGTGCGGGTGCCCGAGGACGTGGCGGTCGTCGGCTTCGACGACATGGAGTCCGTCGTCGCGACGACCCGCCCGGCGCTGACGACCGTGCGCCAGGACATCGAGGGCATGGGCCGGCTGATGGTGCGGCTCCTGATGCGGCTGCTGAACGAGGGCGGGAGCGACACCCCCGCGTCCGTCATCACGCCGACCACGCTGGTGCGGCGGGCGTCGGCCTGATCGCCGGTGCCCGCCGCCTTTCACGATCAGCCGTAGGGGATCACCAGCACGGAGGTGTCCGTCCCGGTCCGGAGCCGGGACGGACCGTTGCCGATCGCGCTCCACACCTCCAGCCGTACGGTGCCGCCGGCCAGGTCGCCGAGCGTGCCCGTCGCCGACTTGAGCCCGCGCGACTGCGCGTACTCCTCCCAGCCCGTGACGGGGTCGGTGGCGAAGTAGTGGTACGTCTCGGTCCGTTCGAAGGTGCCGTCACCGGTGAGGTCGTAGCTGACACGGGCCTGCTGGCCGAGGCCCACGGTGGTGCCCGCGTCCACCGGGAGCCGGAAGGCGGTCGACGCACCGGGCCTGAGCGTGCCGGTCACGCCGCGGGCCTCGTAGACCAGCGGCCGGTACGGGGTGCCGTCGTGATTGGCGCCGTCCGCGGACGCGATCGTGTCGCTGCCCGGCGTGCCGCCGGTTGCCGTGGTCAGGGTGCCTCCGCTGCGCACCTGGAACGTGTTGCCCGTGGGCGGCTGGGGATCCGGGTCGCCGCCGCTCCCGGTGCCGGTCGCGGTCGACCGGGCCGGTACGGACAGGGTCCTGCCGTCGGAGAACGTCACGGTGCGGGCCGTGGCGCCGTGGTTGTGCGCCGCGTACGTCCGTACCGTGCCTTTGGTGAAGACGGCCGAGGTCGGGATGTCGCCGGTCACGGTGGCGTCCGGGGCGCCGAGCGCGTCCAGCGTGGTGATCCAGTGGTAGGTGTGGGCCTTGGACTCGCCCTGTTCGGGGGTGTAGCCGGCGTGGCCCGCGTCCCACTTCGACCGGGCGGCGGCCGGGTCGGCGAGCGACTGGAACTCCCAGAGGATGTCGCGCCATTCGACGGCCGGGCCGCCGTTCTCCCGTTCCATCTCGGCGATGTTGCGCCGGATGGCGCCCTTCTCGCCGCCCAGGTGCAGTGAGCCGCCGGTCACGGGCAGGACGTTGATGCCGTGGATCTCCTCGGGGTTCGCCGTCCACCAGGTGGCGTACGCGGCGCCGCTGCCCCACACCATGCCGGCCGTGTCATGGCCGAACGCGGCGGGGAAGACCTGCTCGTCGGCGTCGAACCAGTACTGCGCGATCGACTCCGCCTCCGTCGTCAGCAGGTAGGTGCCGAGGTCGCGCAGCGCGGTGTCGCCGGTCACCGAGCCCCACAGGACGAGTGCGGCGCTGAGGTTGGCGGACTCCGACGACGACTCCTGGTTGTTGCCCGCGGCGAAGCCCTGGTGGCCGGACGCCCAGCTGTGCCCCGCGTACACGTCGAAGCCGCGCAGGAAGGGAAAGGCGGTGTCGGTGCGGCTGGCGTTGGCTGTGTCCCTGATCAGGGTCTTCACCATGCCGCCCCACGCGGAGTCGGCGGCCCACGCCGGGTCGTACTGGGCGACGACGGCCGCCGCGTAGACGTAGTAGCCGTAGTGGAAGTGGTGGTCGTTGAGCTCGGTGTCGCTGCCGTAGGAGGCCGGGTAGCCGGTCAGCGTCCGCCAGTTCCTGTCGTACGAGAACTCCGACGCGCCGCCCGCGCTGAACCAATCCTGGAGCCGGCCCTTGATCAGGCCGATGAGCCGGTCGCGGACGGCGCTCTCGCCGATCTGGTCGGCGACGGGCACGAGCTGGGCGAGACGGCCGAGCGCCTTGCCGGTCCAGTACGTGTCGGTGGCCCCGGAGAAGGGATCGGAGGCGTTCACGACGTCGTTCAGGTAGCCGCGCAGGCGTGCCGTGTCCACGCCGTTCGACTTCGGCAGCGCGGGCAGCACACCGGACGCCTTCTGCGAGGTGGTGAACGACGCGCCCTCGCGGACCTTCATGGTGCCGCGCGGTGAGACGTACGTGTACGGGGTGAGCAAGTCGGTGGTGTGCAGCCACTGGTGGCGGTACAGGGCCTGGATGGTGCCGCGTTCGCTGCCCTCCTTGGCCTCGGTGGTGAGCGTGTACGTGGCTCGCACCGTGCCGCCCGTGCAGTTCCAGGCGACCTTCGATCCGGTGACGAAGCTGTACGCGTACTTCCTGTACGTCGCGAGCGCGTCGGTGGAGGGCAGGACGGCGAGGGAGAAGTAGTCCTTCCCGCCGAGCCCCGCGCTGATGGCGGTCCCGGAGACGTTCCAGTCGCTGCCGGTGGGCGCGAACAGGGCGTAGTGGTGGCCGGCGACGGTGATGCCGAGGACGTTCCCCTGGTCGGCGAAGACGGTCGGGGCGGCGGCCGTGGTGATCTGCGCGTTGGCGCCGGTGCCCGTGGCGTACACGAAGGGCAGTCCGTGCCCGATGGTGGTGCGCAGCGTGCGGGCGCCGTCGGACCAGTAGGGGGTCACGGTCCAGTCGGACCAGTTGTCGGCCTTGGTGTCCGGGGAGTTGAGCCCGGCGAGGCCGATGGTCAGGTCCCGCTTGTGGGCGAACTCGTACTGGCGGCCGTCGCCGACGATCGCGGGGGTGGTGGGGTAGCCGACGTCGAGGCCGCCGGCGGTGGCCTGGTAGGTGAGCGGGTGGCCGTACATGGGGGTGGAGTACGGGTTGTCGCCGTAGCGCTGGAAGGCGAGGGAGGACCACCAGTCGTTGGTGGGCACCGGCCGGGCCGAGGCCGCGGCGGTGACCTTGGGGGTGACCGGGGTGCCGGTGTTGGTGGTGGGGCCGGACGTGCCGGCGGGGCGGGTGTCGGAGTAACTGCCGGAGCCTACGGGGACGGTGGCGGCGGCCGCGGGTGCGGCGGCGGGACCGAGTCCGACGGCGGCCAGGGTGGTGGCCAGGACCAGCGCGGCAGCTGGTCCGGTGCGGGGGGCGGGCATGGACGGCACCTCACGTCATCATGGATTGGGGGCCGGAGAGCGCTCTCAGATGGCCGCAACGTAAAACTCCTGAAACGCACGTGTCAATAGACGTGACACGGACGGGACTTGGGCCCGAGTCCAAGCCGTTACGCCTTCGACTCTTGACGGGGCGAGCGCGGAGCGGGCACGCTCCAGTCGCCACATCTGAGAGCGCTCTCACGCAGCGTCGACCACCGGCGCTCTCGCTCCACCCCGAAGCCAAGGGAGGCTTCCCATGCCCATAGCCCGAGCCGCCAAGAGGGCCGCCGTCCGCCTGGGTGCGGTCGCGCTCGCCGGGGCACTGCTCGCCGCCTGCGGAGGTTCGTCCGACGGCGCTGCCGACAGCGCGGGCGGAAAGGTGACGCTCACCGTGGACCTGTTCGGATCCTTCGGCTACAAGGAGGCCGGGCTCTACGCCGAGTACGAGAAGCTCCACCCGGACGTCACGATCAAGCAGACGGACACCGAGGACGAGGCCGACTACTGGAAGTCGCTGCAGACCCGGCTGGCCGGCGGCGGCGGTCTCGCCGACGTCCAGGGCATCGAGGTGGGGCGGATCGCGTCGGTCACCCAGCAGCAGGCCGACAGGTTCGAGGACTTGCGGACGTACGGCGCGGACAAGCTCGAAAGCCGGTTCGCCGAGGCCAAGTGGGCTGCCGCGACCGGCAAGGACGGTCAGGTGCTGGGGCTCGGCACGGACGTCGGCCCGGAGGCCCTGTGCTACCGCACCGACCTGTTCGCCCAGGCCGGCCTGCCCACGGACCGCGAGGAGCTCGCGAAGAAGTGGTCGACCTGGGACGGCTACCTGGACCTGGGCCGGCAGTACAAGGAGAAGGCCCCTGCGAAGAGCGCCTGGCTGGACAGTGTCGGCAGCCTGTTCTCCATCATGATCGGCCAGGAGAAGGAGCGGTACTACGACGCCTCCGGCAAGCTGATCTGGGAGACCAACCCGGCGCTCAGGACCGCCTGGGACACCTCCGTCAAGGCCGCGCAGGACGGACTGAGCGCCGAGCTCGACCAGTGGTCCCCGCAGTGGAACCAGGCGTTCGCCGCCGGTACGTTCGCCACCATCCCGTGCCCCGCCTGGATGCTCGGCTACATCAAGGGCCAGGCCGGTGACGGCGGCACGGGCAAGTGGGACATCGCGAAGCTGCCCGGCGGCGCCGGCAACTGGGGCGGCTCCTACCTGTCGATCCCGCGCGCCGCGAAGCACAAGAAGGAGGCGTACGAGCTGATCGAGTGGCTCACCGCTCCCGAGCAGCAGGCCAAGCTCTTCCGCAAGCAGGGCAACTTCCCCTCGGCAACGGCCGCCATCGACCAGGTCGCCGACGCGAAGGACCCGTACTTCTCGGGCGCCCCCATCGGGCAGATCTTCGGTGACGCGGCGAAGGCCGCCCCGGTCCAGGTGCTCGGGGTCCACGACCAGAACGTGAACCAGCAGATCACCAACGCGCTGAGCGAGGTCGAGCGCAAGGGCACCGCACCCGGCAAGGCGTGGTCGAACGCGAAGAAGGGCGTCGACAACACCATCGGCTGACGCCGGTCCTCAGGCCTCCGGGCCCGGTCCCCGACCTCCCCCGCCCCGGACCGGGCCCGGACACTCCCCGGACCCCCGCCCTGTACCGACTCCCTCCGAAGGGCCGCACCGTGACCCTCACCGCTCCCACGAAGCCGTATGCGCCGCCCAGGCCGCCGGCCGTGCGGCGCGCCTGGCGCAAGGTCTCGCCGTACGCGTACATCGCCCCGTTCTTCACGCTCTTCGCCGCCTTCGGCCTCTTCCCGCTCCTCTACACAGCGTTCGTGTCGCTCTACCGGGTGGAGCTCCAGACCCCCGGCGAGATGGAGTGGCGCGGCCTCGGCAACTACACCGCGCTGCTGGGCGACGAGTTCTTCTGGACCTCCCTGCGCAACACCTTCACCATCGGGGTGCTGTCCACGGTGCCGCAGCTGGTGATGGCACTCGGCCTGGCGCACCTGCTCAACTACCGGCTGCGCGGTCGCACGTTCCTGCGCACGGCCATGCTGCTGCCGTACGCCACCTCCGTGGCAGCGGCCACGCTCGTCTTCGCCCAGCTCTTCGGCCGCGACTTCGGGCTCGTCAACTACGTCCTCGGACTCGTCGGCATCTCCCCCGTCGACTGGCAGACGGGGACGCTCGCCTCGCAGATCGCCGTCTCCACCATCGTCATCTGGCGCTGGACGGGCTACAACGCGCTGATCTACCTCGCGGGCATGCAGTCCATCCCGGGCGAGCTGTACGAGGCGGCCGAGATGGACGGCGCGTCGCGCTGGCGGCAGTTCTTCCACGTGACGCTGCCGGGCCTGCGGCCCACGATCGTCTTCACCGTCATCGTCTCCACCATCGGCGCCACCCAGCTCTTCGGCGAGCCACTGCTGTTCGAGGGCTCCGTCTCCGGCGGCATCTCGCACCAGTACCAGACGCTCGGTCTGTACCTGTACGAGCAGGGCTGGGGCTTCTTCCACCTGGGCCGGGCCGCCGCCGTCGCCTGGGTGATGTTCCTGCTGATCCTGGCGCTGGTCGGGGTCAACGCCCTGGTCGCGCGCCGCCGTTCCCGCAAGGAGGCCGGCCGATGACCGCCCTCGCCGAACCGCCGGTGAAGCAGCCGGCCACCACGCCGACCGGGCCGCCGAGGCGCCGGCGGGGCCGGTCCGGCGCCGGCCGCACGATGCACGGCGGAAGCCTCGCCCACGCGATCCTGATCCTCGCGGTCCTCGTCTCCGCCTTCCCGTTCTACTGGACCATCGTGGCGGCCAGCCGGTCGAACGCCGACCTGGCCAAGGTGCCGCCGACGCTGCTGCCCGGCTCACGGCTGATCCACAACTTCGAGGCGGTGATGGAGGAGGCCGACATCGGCAAGGCGCTGCTCAACTCCTTCGTCGTGTCCTCCTCGATCACCGTCGGCACCGTCCTGTGCTGCACGCTCGCCGGGTTCGCCTTCGCCAAGCTGCGCTTCCGGGGCCGGGGTGCGCTGCTCGCCGTCACGGTCGGCACGATGATGATCCCGCCGCAGCTCGGCGTCATCCCGCTGTTCATGCTGATCGCCGAACTCCAGTGGGTGAACCAGCTGCAGGCCGTGATCCTGCCCGGCCTCGTCTCCGCCTTCGGCGTGTTCTTCATGCGGCAGTACCTGGTCCAGTCCCTGCCCGACGAACTGATCGAGGCCGCGCGCGTGGACGGCGCCTCCACGGCCCGGATCTTCTGGTCGGTCGTGGTGCCCGTCGCCCGGCCCGGCATGGCCGTGCTCGGCATGCTGACGTTCATGGCCGCCTGGAACGACTTCTTCTGGCCGATCGTCGCCCTCTCCTCGCAGGAGCCGACCGTCCAGGTCGCGCTGCGCCAGCTCGGCGGCGGCTACGTCCACGACCAGTCCGTGATCATGGCGGGCACCCTGCTCGGCACGCTGCCGGTGCTGCTGGTCTTCGGCCTGCTGGGCCGGCAGATCGTCGGCGGCATCATGCAGGGCGCGGTCAAGGGCTGACCTCGTCATGCAGGGCGCGGTGACGGACCGAACTCGTCATGCAGGGCGCGATGACGGACCGAACTCGCCCTGCACGGCGCGCAAGGGCCGCCCTCGCGCCTTCCCCCTCGTACGACGTCTCACTCCTGGGAGTTCCATCCTCATGACCGCGCTCGACGCACGCCCCGACACGACTCAGGCGCTCCGGTTCCCGGCGGGCTTCCGCTGGGGCACTGCCACAGCGGCGTACCAGATCGAGGGTGCGGCAGCCGAGGACGGGCGCACCCCGTCCATCTGGGACACGTTCAGCCGCATCCCGGGCAAGGTCCGCAACGGCGACACCGGCGACATCGCCGCCGACCACTACCACCGCACGAGCGAGGACATCGCGCTCATGAGACGGCTCGGCGTCACGGACTACCGCTTCTCGATCGCCTGGCCGCGGGTGCAGCCCACCGGCCGCGGGCCGGCCGTGCAGAAGGGCCTGGACTTCTACCGCAGGCTCGTCGACGAGCTGCTCGCCTCCGGCATTCGCCCCGTGGCCACGCTCTACCACTGGGACCTGCCGCAGGAACTGGAGGACGCGGGCGGCTGGCCGCAGCGCGAGACGGCGCAGCGTTTCGCCGAGTACGCGGGGATCATGGCCGGGGCGCTCGGTGACCGCGTGGCGACCTGGACGACGCTCAACGAGCCGTGGTGCGCGGCCTTCCTCGGGTACGGCAACGGGGTGCACGCTCCGGGCCGCACCAGCCCGCTCGCCTCGCTGCGGGCCGCCCACCACTTCAACCTGGCGCACGGGTGGGCGGTGCGGGAGCTCCGCTCCCGGCTGCCCGCTCGGTGCGAGGTGTCGCTCACGCTCAACCTCCACGCGGTGCGGCCCCTTTCGGACTCCGCCGCGGACGTCGACGCGGCGCGCCGGATCGACGCGGTCGGCAACCGGATCTTCCTCGACCCGGTGTTCCACGGCCGCCTCCCGGAGGACCTGGTCCGCGACACGGCGCCCGTCACCGACTGGTCGTTCGTACGGGACGGGGATCTGGAGGCGGCGTCGGCGCCGATGGACTCGCTGGGCATCAACTACTACTCCCCCACCGTCGTCGCCGCCGGTTCGTCCCCGGCTCCGTCGCCGTGGGCGGGCGCCGAGGAGCACGTACGCTTCCTGCCGGCCCCCGGCCCGCGCACCGCGATGGACTGGCCCGTGGACGCGGAGGGTCTGTACGAGCTGCTGACCCGGCTGCGCGACGACCTGCCGAGCGTGCCGCTGGTGATCACCGAGAACGGGGCCGCGTACGACGACTACGCCGACCCGTCCGGAGCGGTCAAGGACCCGGAGCGGGTGGCCTATCTGCACGCGCACCTCGCGGCGGTGCACCGGGCGATCGAGGCCGGTGCCGACGTGCGGGGCTACTTCCTGTGGTCGCTGCTGGACAACTTCGAGTGGGCCTACGGCTACAGCAAGCGGTTCGGCATCGTGCACGTGGACTTCGCGACCCAGCGGCGCACGTTCAAGGACAGCGCGCACTGGTACGCGGACGTCATCGCGCGCGGCGGGCTGCGCTCCTGAGGCGGCCGGTCCGGCGTGCCTTGCGCCGGGCCCGCCGGGCGAGCGGCAGGTAGCGCAGCCGCTCGGGCAGCAGGGGTACCACGATCCGGACGACGAGGGCGAACCGGCGCAGTGCGCGCTCCTGTTCGGGTGTCCAGTCCAGGCCGATGGCCTCGCGGGCGTCGGGCGGCATCAGCCCGACGGTCATGAAGCGGCGGAAGCGGGCGAACGGGGGCAGCAGCACGGGCCACAGGGTCCGCAGGACGAGCCGCAGGAGCAGCGGGCCCCGGTCGGGGGGCGGCACCCACTGGTGGACGTCGACGAGTTCGCGTACGACGACGGTCGCCTCCAGTTCGTCGGCGAGCACCTTGCGGTAGTAGGGCCAGAACTCCTCGATGCTCTGCGGCATGTCCCGGTCGTGGATGCCGAGGACGCGGCCGACCTGGAGCCACTCGGCGTACAGCTGCCGCTCCTCGGCCTCGGTGAGCCGGCGCACCAGGTAGCGGGTGGCGTGCCGGTAGACGGGGAAGCCGGTCGCGTGGACCCAGGAGTAGTGGGCGGGGTCGAGGGCGTGGTAGCGGCGGCCGTGGGCGTCGGTGCCCTGGATGGTGCGGTGCAGCGTGCGCAGCCGCCGGCCCTCCGCGGCCGCTTCCTCGCCGCCGTAGATCCACAGCTGGAGCGAGCGCAGGGAGCGTTCGCCGCGGCCCCAGGGGTCGGTGCGGAAGACGGAGTGCTCGTCGACGCCCGCGCCGACGGCGGGGTGGGCCACCTGCATGGTGAGCGCCGCGGGCAGCATCAGCAGGGCGCGCACGTCACCGGCGAGGCTCCACAGCACGCCGCCGGGCGGGGGCGGTTCGACGGGGGCCGCGGCCCTGCTCATGAGGCGCTCCAGGTGGTGCCGGGGTCCGGTTTCCCGGTGTGACGGTCACCTTCCATTATGACGGCGGCCGCAGTACCCGGTGCAGGGCCCCGGGCACTGCACAGCGCGGGGAACGCGTCGTTGCGCCGGGCTCAAGAAAGTCGGCACCTGCCTATTACCTAGAAGTAACTTCTGCTGATTGGATGTGCCGCGCCGGTCGTACGGCCGGCTCCAACCCCCACCGCCAACAGGAGAATCCTGTGCTGAACTCCGCGCTTCGCCGTATCCCCGGCGCAGCCCTGACCGTCGTGCTCGCCGCCTCCACCCTGGCCGCGACCGCACCGTCGGCGGTCGCCGCGCCCACCGCGGACACCCCGCGTCTGCAGGTGCTCACGTACAACGCGTTCCTGGTCGCCAGGGCCATGCACGACGAGGTGTTCCATCCATGCGACCGCGAGCCACCCGAGAGAGCGGGAGCGGTCGTGACCGGGGGTGCACGATAGCGCGCGGCACTGACCCTCCTCAGTGGCGGCCAAAGTGCCAGCGGGATCTACCTCCCATCCGCCCAATAGATCCAGCCCTCTTCGCGGGCCGGTGTGAACGTAATTGATGTCCAGGGAAGTTCCACGATGGTGAAGCGCAGCTCTCCGGGCACATCTCCGGGATCAAGCGCGGTCAAGAACTGCCGAAAGATCGTGATGTCCCGTTCCACCGACTTGAAGACCAGGGAGTATCGATGCAGTTCAAGCGTCCCGGTCAAAGGCTCGCGCGATTCGTCGGCGTGGTGCAGCACAGCGTCTGCCGTGGTCCATTCGCGGTGATGGTGCGCGTTGAACGCTTCGAACTCCTCCATCGTCATCTCAGTCAAGTGGGAAGTCTGACGTCGTCTCCGCCACAGGAAAGCCATACCGCCCCCTTACCTTGGTGTCATAGTAGGACGGAGCGTCGCGAGTCGGACGCCACATGCGTCAGCCTGTCAGCCAGCAGGGCTCGTCGGGAGCTGATGTCACTCACGTTGTCGGGGCGCTGTACGGGCGCCTGCGGGCGCGTCGTGGGGTCGTCGACCTTCAGCTTCAGGCGGGCCCTCTCCTCTTCAGGCGGGCCCTCTCCTCCGGCGTGGCGCCGAATTTGGCGACACGGAGACGGATCTCGGAGGCGTACTCCCATCGGCCCTTGCTCCACATCGTTGGTGCATCAGCGCCGTGTCGATGAGAAAAAGCCAGTCCATTTCGATGAAGGTCTGAGCCATGGGCGACGTGCGCCAGGCGTCCCACCACCATTGGGTCATGGGGTGCCACTCGACTACCGGGCCAGAATCCTCGTCGACGCCTAGTACTCCAGCCGTAGATCGTGATCTTCACGTCTGGCTCGCGGCTTGCCTCCGGTAATGGCTGGCCCGAGCACGGGCCTGGTGGCGACGTCGCCAGGCGGACCAGGCGAGCCGGTGGGCCACGTCGTGCACGGGCCGGACGACCAGCATCGTGAACAGTCGCTGGATCTCGATGCAGGTGAGGGGGATCAGCCCGTCCGGGGTGGGATGGCGAACGTGTTCGTCAGCGCGACCACGGCGAGGAAGGCGTGGGCGAGCATGGCCAGGGTGACCCAGCGCGACCACGAGGTATAGCGGCGGACCTGGTGTTCGTCCAGTCCGGCCAGGCCCTTTCCGGCCTGGAAAGTCTCTTCCACCCGCCATCTGGACCCGGCGACGCGGACCAGCGTGGCCAGGGGCACCGGGGCGGGCGAGAAGCAGCGGTAGTAGGCGAGTTCACCGGTGGTGCGGTTGCGCCGGATCAGCAGCTGGTGACTTCCGGGCCGTACTTCGGCCAGGTCGATGACGGCCCAGTCGTAGAAGCGGTGCCCCTTGGCGCCAGACCCTGCTGACAGCTTCTGCCAGGCTCGCTTCGGCACCTTCGCGGCTAGGGCGTCGGCACGGAACTTCCCGGCACCGGAGGTGACTTCGTGAGAGCAGGCGACGGCAAGCACGTAGCCGATGCCGCGCTCCTGCAGCGCGGACCGCAGCGTCGGGTTGCCGCCGTAGACCTCGTCCCCCGTGACCCAGCCCACACGGTGCCCGGCGTCGAAGAACCGGCTGATCATGCGGGCGGCCAGTTCCGGCTTGGTCGCGAAGACGGTGTCCTCGCCCAGCCCAGCGGCCCGGCAGCGGTCCGGGTCGCACGTCCACGAGCGCGGGATGTACAGCTCCCGGTCCACGGCCGCGTGTCCCCGCGCGCAGGCGTAGACGAGGTAGACCGCGACCTGGGAGTTCTCGATCCGCCCGGCGGTGCCGGTGTACTGGCGCTGGACCCCGACGGTGTGGGTGCCCTTCTTCAGGTCTCCGGTCTCGTCGACGACCAGCACCGCGGCATCGTCGTGGAGGTGCTCGACGACGTATTCGCGGACGTCGTCGCGGACCGCGTCGGCGTCCCAGACGGCTCGGCACAGCAGGTGCTGCATGCCGTGCGGGGTGGCCTCTCCGGTCCACTCGGCGATCGTCCAGCAGTTCTTGCGTGGCAGGTCCGACAGCAGGCCCAGCACCAGCCGCCCGGCCCGCAGGCGGGGTTCGTACCGGGCGAACCGGCCCGCGATTCGGCCCATGGCCACCTCGAACGCCTCCCGCCATCGGGCGGGATCTATGCTGTGACCTGCGGCCACCGCCTCTTCGTCAGTCCACACAACTCACGATGATCAACGGTAGCCGCACCCGTCTCTACACCGGCCGCCACCTGTGACTGAGCGTCCGAGTTAGCCCGTGAGCATTTTGAGTTGGCCCGGCTGAGCATCGGGATCGGCCTCGTGGCTCCGGCTGCCCATGCGCCGGCCGCCGCGGTACGACGAGTACAAACGGGCCAGTCAGGCCCAGGTGCGGGTGAGGAAGTCGGCAATCAGTAGGGCGATTTCGGGCAAGTGGTCCTCCAGGGCGAAGTGACCGGTGTCGAACAGGTGAAGTTCGGCGTCCGGTAGGTCTGAAAGGTAGGCAAGTGCGCCGGGTTCGGGGAAGAACGGGTCGCGGCTGCCCCAGGTGATCAGAGTCGGCGGCCTGTGCTTGCGCAGCCACGCC
The DNA here is from genome assembly GCF_046506645.1 of Streptomyces sp. 5K101. NCBI lineage: Bacteria > Bacillati > Actinomycetota > Actinomycetes > Kitasatosporales > Streptomycetaceae > Streptomyces > Streptomyces sp. 5K101. The sequence continues at coordinate 244,681 of NZ_JBKFFO010000012.1, forward strand.
TGCCAGTCGGGGTAGGCGGCGATGTTGCTCTTGTAGTCGTAGGCAAGCGCGCGCTGCGCGTGCTTGCGGCCGGGCTGGTCGAGAAAGTGCTGGTCGAGCAGCCAGCCCTCGGGGGCGATCAGTTCGGGGTCGGCGGTGCCGCCCTCGTACTGGGCGCGGGTGGCGTCCAGGGTGAACAGGTCGAGGACGGCCTGGTCGGCGCCGGGGGTGTCGGGGGTGAGGGCGGTGAACTCGCGGGCCGCCTCCGACAGCCCCTCGGCGTATGCGTTGCCGTTCTGCACGATCAGGCCCGCGACACGATCCGGGCGGCGGAGTGCAAGGCGGAAGCCGACGGGGGCGCCGAAGTCGAAGAGGTACATCGCGAAGCGGGTCAGGGCCAGGCGTTCGGTGAAGCGCTCGACGACATCTGCGAGCCGCTCGAAGGAGTAGGTGAACTCGTCCGGGGTGCGGGTGTGTCCGAAGCCCGGGTAGTCGGGGGCGATGAGCCGGTAGTGGCGGCCGAGGGTGTCGATAAGGCGACGGAACTGGTGCGAGGCGGAGGGAAAGCCGTGCAGGAGCAGTACCACCGGGGCGTCGGGACGCTCGGGCAGGGACTCCCGGTAGAAGACCTTCACCTGATCGACCTCTACGAACCGGTGGACGGTCCGGGCCGGAACAGCGATGCGGAGCGGTGTAGCGGACGTCATATCACATGCCTCCTCAGCGTGAAGATGCATTAGTCCTAGCCTCGCTGCGACTAACGTGTCAAGTGCGCGATGTAGCATTAGGGCATGGCTGACAGTGCACCGCTGACCGGTGAGATCCTGGCCCTGGACTTGGTCAACACCCGCCCAGTGGGGGCCCACGGGCGCGTGGATCTGCTCGCCACTCCGCGGCAGTTGTCCGACTGGCTGACCCTGGAGGGGGACCGCCTCCAGGGAGAGGTCCGGGACACCGCACCGACCCGGGCCGACCTCGCCCCCGTCCACGCCGTCCGAGCACACACCGAAGCCGCCGTCCGGGCATTGTTGGACCAAACCGAACCCCCCGGGTCCGCCCTGCGCGGACTCACCGAGGCCCAGCGTGCGGCACCATCTGTCCGCGAACTCAGCTGGGACGGCACCGCGGTCACCGCCATCTCCCGCCGCACCGGCCCGCTCGGCACCCGCCTCGCCGCACTGCTGGCCGAGGCCGCTGCCGAGCTGCTCAGCGCCCCCGCGATCGGCAGGCTCAAGGAGTGCGAAGCCGACGACTGCGTCATGGTGTTCCTGTCGTCACACCCCCGCCGTCGCTGGTGCTCCCCCACCCGCTGCGGCAACCGGACCCGCGTCGCCCGCTACTACCGGCGCCACAACCCGGCCGATGCGTCCCGTACCTGACGGAGACAGCGCCCACTCCCGCGGACCTGCTCGCTCAAGGCCGAGACCTCACAGGCCAAGTTCACAGGCCAACTCGGACGCTCAGTTTCACCTCCAGCAAGATCACGATCTACAGCTGGAGTACTAGGTGTTGCGGGGCAGGAGGTTGATGACGCACTCGCCAGGACCGCAGGATGTATGCGATTCGCATATAGTCCTGGGTATGGACTCAGACCTTGAAGCAGCAATCAACGAGTGGCACGCGAGCGTCAACGCCGGCGACCTCCAGCGGTCTGCGCGGGCGGTCGGAGACCCGGTTGTCGTCCTCGGCCCGAAGGGCGCGGGCCCGATCACGCCTGCGCAGTTCGGGGAATGGGTGGAGCGTTCCGGGATCAAGCTGATGCCTCGGTCCTGGCATCCGGTCAGCAAGCGACTGATGGTGGTCGAGGAGGACGCCACCTGGCCTGAGAGCACGGAACCCACGCGGGTAGCGACGATCTTCCGTGCTTCCGGCGGGAAGATCACGGCTGCGCTGAGGCTGCCGGACCTCAAGGCCGCTCTCGAGCTGGCCTACATCTGCCGCGAGATGGCAGCAACCGAATGACAGACCAAGGCCCGGGACAGGTCCTGTTCCACTTCGTCCGGCACTGGGCACGCCGACCCGTCTCAGCAGACGCAGGTGGCGAGCAGGGGCGACACGTGCTGGTTTGCGAGGTAGTTTATGCGCTCAGCCAGCGCGGGGCCCCTGCAACGGTGAACGCGATCGCGCACGAGATCGGGATCGACCAGAGTGGCGCCTCACGGTTGATCAAGAGCGCCACATCAGGCGGCTACCTGGCCATGGTGGCGTCTCCGGTCGATGGTCGACGACGCGAAGCATCGCTCACCCCCGCGGGTCGATTCATGCTCGACCAGGCACATCGTTGGCAGGAGGACATCTTCGCTCAGCTGACCACAGGCTGGAGCGACAAGAAGCGCCGCGACTTCCAGCGGGCGATGACCGACCTGATGGACCGCTCCTACGCGATGGACGCATGAGCCACGCCAACGCGCCATTGAGCATCGAGGGACGACGCCGGCTGGTCGAGCGCTGCAAGACGCGCCCCATCGCGCACGTGGCTGCCGAGATGGGTATCTCCCGCACCTGTGCGTCGAAGTGGGTCAACCGGTGGCGGCGTCACGGCGAGGCCGGGCTGTGCGACCGCTCCTCGACCGCACCGAAGTCCGAGCGCGACACCAGCCTGGGTCATCGAGAAGATCGAGTCCTGGCGACGCGAGCACAAGTGGTCCGCCCAGCGCATCACCGACGAGCTCGCCGATCTCGGGTTGCCGATCAATCGCCGCACCGTCACCCGGCACCTGACGAGACTCGGCCTGGGTAGGCGGAGATTCATCGACCCCGGCGGAGACAACAACCGCAAGCTCGGGAAGATCACCGCCCGCTGGCCCGGCCACATGGTGCACCTGGACGTGAAGAAGGTCGGCAGGATCCCCGACGGCGGCGGCTGGCGCATCCACGGCCGCGACAGCGACCAGGCCAAGACCGTCGGTCGAGCGAAGTCAGCTGGCGCGAAACGTGGTTACACCTACCTACACTCGGCCGTCGACGGATTCTCCCGGCTCTCCTACACCGAGCTCCTGACCGACGAGAAGGGAGTCACCGCTGCGGCGTTCCTCGCCCGAGCCAAGGTCTGGTTCGCCGCCCACGGGATCACCCACATCCACCGGATCGTCACCGACAACGGGGCCTGCTATCGATCTGGCGACTTCGCGCGGATCGTCGGCCAGCGCACGCGGCATCAGAAGACCAAGCCGTACACCCCACGTCACAACGGAAAGGTCGAGCGCTACCAGCGAATCCTGGCCGAGGAACTGCTCTATGCCCGAGAGTTCAACAGCGAAGATGCTCGCTCTTCCGCTGTCGCTGTCTGGAACATCCACTACAACTACCATCGCCCGCACAGCGGCGCTGGTGGACGGTCGCCTGCATCTCGGCTCCGGGACGGCGTCACCAACGTCCAGCCCTCATACACCTAGCGACCTCAACGAGCGGGCGCGGACGGCCTCCAGGGCGTCGCTCAGTGCCAAACTGACGCCAGCAACGCCCCGGATGTTGTTATCGATCCGTTACCCAGCTGCCTTCATTTCGGGCGCTCGGCGCTGCCTGATCACGTCAACAGAAGCGCTCAGATCCGTGTCGACATCTTCCCCACCGACGAAGGGTCGCCACCGATAGGCGCTGCCCTCCGGGTAGACCTTCACCGTGACGTCGAACTCGTGAAGGATCTCGCGAGGCTCAGCGTTGTCCGCAGCGCCTGCCCATCGCGAGGCAACAGTCTCTCCCGTCGGGAGGGCGACCATGCCTGCCGGCCTTATAGGCACGGCCTTAAGCCGCTTATCTCCGCCGTCAGGTGGCTGTATCGCTTCCGGTACCACTCCGCGTCTTCCTCGTCGTCGTACAGTCCGGCATCACGGTCGTCCCGGAGGCGGTTACGGGCGGTGGAGACCTCCGCGATCTCCTCCTCGACGCCGTTACCGGGGTCGTAAACGGTCTCCATGTAGGCGTGATCACCGTAGGTTTCCAGGAACCATCCTGTGACCGCCTCTTCGAGGATGGACACCTGAATCGTCGGCGACGGCTGGCAGTCAGGAGCGATTCCCTTGCTCCGCCCCTTGCACGTCATGGCCACGGGGTCACCGGTTCGATAAAGCCGCGTCCCGCAGACACCGCAGACGGCGATGGAGGAGAGGAGGTGCACCCCGGATTGCGCCCACGGCCCGCGTGGATTCTTCGGCGCCAACTTCTTCTTCAACGCCTCGTGAGTGGCGCGGTTCCAGAGCGGGGGCACCGCGCAGATCGGCATGCCTTCGTCGTCCACGACGGGGCGGCCCTTGTGCATGAGGTAGCCCAACGCCGCTTCCGACGTCAGCATCCGCACAATGGATTCACCGTCCCATGGTCCGCCGCGAGCCTCACGGCCGCTCATGACGCGTTCGTGGTCGGCGGGTGAATAGACTCCCGCGCGGGTAAGCCGGGCAGCTTCCGTGTGTTGCGTGACTTCGCCAGTCTGATCCGCCAGGATGCGCCGCTGAATCTCCCTCAGGATTTCGCACGCGTTCTCTCGGTCCCGGACGTCGGGCGGCATGTCTTCCCCTCGATCCAGGGCCACGTGGTCGATTCCGGCTCTCGGGTGGAGGCGGACGTAGCGATATCCGTAGGCGTGCTTACCGCGTTTACGCCCCTGCGTTCGTGCCTTTACCGTCTCATCCCGATTTCGGCTCTGCGTGGCGCGCAACTCCATTTGCGCGCCCCATGCCTCCATCGTGAATCGGTTTTCGTCGACGGGATCGTCCAGATCCCACGGTCCGTCATGCCCGTAGGTAACGAGGAGCTTCCCCTCGTCCCGCATGCGGTATCCGGTGTTCAGGCAGTCGACGAGGCTTCGTCCGATCCGGTCGACGGCAGCGCCGGCAATGCCTGAGTAGGGCCCCCGCTTGCCCTGGAGCCATGGCCCAAGCTTCGGGCGGTCAAAGGGGTTTGTAGCGCCGGACACCTCCCAGTCATCCGCCCAGGCGATAACGTGGCCTCCGACGCTCTTGACGGCCGACAGGACGTTTTCCCGCTGACGCTCCGGGGACCACGTGGCGTCGGTCTTCCGTGACAGGCGCCTGACGCCGACGAAGCACAGCCCACACCCATCGTACGGTCGCTCTAGCATCCCACCTCCTCAATACACTTAGAGCTTGTCTCACGTGGTGAGCTTTGCGAGCTTCTTGTAGCAGGTCAGGGCGGCGGCGAGGCCGAGGAAGGCGAGGAAGTGGGAGCCCTTGCGCTCGTATCGCACGGTCAGCCGGCGGTAGCCGAACAGCCACGAGATCGACCGCTCGATCTTCCAGCGGTGCCGTCCGATCCGTTCGCTCGACTCGATCCCGGGGCGGGCGATGCGCGGGATGATGCCGCGGCCGCGCAGCCAGGCCAGGTGCTCGGCGGAGAAGTACGCCTTGTCCGCGCGGAGCTTGACCGGACGCCTGCGGCGGGGGCCACGCCGGGACCGGGTGGCCGGTATGCCCCGCACCAGGGGCTTGAGGGCATGGATGTCGTGGGTGTTCGCCGCGGAGACGGCGACCGCCAGCGGGATGCCCTGAGCCTCGGACAGCACGTGCAGCTTGCTGCCCTTTTTGCCGCGATCGACCGGATTGCGCCCGGTCAGCGAGCCCCCCTTTTCGCCCGCACCGACGCGGCGTCGACGATCGCCGAGGTCCAGTCCAGCTCGCCCCGGGCGCCGAGCTCGTCCAGCACCTTCCGGTGCAGCCGCCGCCACAGGCCGGCCTTGGTCCAGGTGGTGAACCGGCGGTGCGCGGTGGCCGGGGAGACCCCGAAGGCCGGCGACAGGTGCCGCCAGGCGCACCCGCTGGTGAGCACGTACACCACCGCTGTGAGCACGGCCCGCTCATCACACGGAGCGGTCCCACCGCCCTGCGGACGCGGAGAGAACGGAGGCGGCAACGGGGCAACCAGTTCCCATAGATCATCGGGGACCAGTCGCTGGGACAGATCGACACCCACGACCGTTCATCATGCCGTGATCTTGAAAGGCGAGAGTCACGGCGGTTCGAGGACCAGGCCGGTCTCGGCGATGAAGCCGTCGAGGAGCCCTGGGCGGTACTGCATCTGCCTCAGCCGGGTTTTGGCCGCCGCGGCCGGCTGGTCGACACCGCGCGGGACGCGGTTAGCCAAGCCTCGCCGGATGTGGGGCGACCGCCCGCATCACGGCCTGCTCGCATGCTCAGGGCCTGAGCGCGGCCGGTGCGAACAGGCCCTCCGGGTCGTACGCGGCGCGGATCCGCTCGAGACGCTCCTCGTGCGAGCCGAAGATCGCGCCCCGCAGCTCGTTCGCATCCTCGCTGAGCCCGGCGAAGTTGACGTACGTCCCGCCGCTCGCGAACGGCTTCAACGCGTCCCACGCCGAGCGCGCCCAACCTATCCCGGTCTCGTCCAGCGCGGGGTCCTGCCAGCCCGCGTCGAAGCTCACGTTGTAGCGCGCGGACCGGTGCGCGAACGCGCTGTCGTCGGCGCCGACGCGGGCCACCGCGCCGCCCAGCGTCCGGACGACGATCAGGCTCTCCGGGGTCGGCCGCCGGGAGTCCCAGTCGACCAGGGTCCTGATGGCCTCATCGCTCAGCTCGTCCAGGAAGAGCGACTTCATGAAGTAGCGGTCCCCGTCAGGGAACAGCTCGTCCTGCGAGCTCTGCAGTGCGACGTACGGGACGGTTTCGCTCATGTCGATGAGCGGCGGGCCAAGTTGCCGCTGCGGCGCCAGCGCGGCGGTGGCGTCGGCGCCCGGCGGGCCCGCGCACATGGCGGCCACGAACACGACATTCGACCCGTGCAGGTCCTGCGGGATCGCGGGGTCAGGAGGGATGCTCCAGAGGGCGAGTTCCGGTGTGACCGTCTCCGGCGTGGCGTCTGTGGCGTCGCGCCACGCCTGCAGGACGGCCTCGGCCCGCTCGTACGGGTGGAGGACCTGCACCGCGGCGACCTCGGGGCCGAGCGGGTGGAGGTCGAACTCGAAGGATGTGACCACCCCGATACCCCGGCCTCCGCCACGCGCCGCCCAGAACAGGTCGGACTCCTGGTCCCGGCTCGCCGTACGCACCACGCCGTCGGCGGTGACGATCTGGAGCGAGCGGAGAGAGTCGCAGCTGAGACCGTATGCCCGCATCACCAGCCCGAGGCCGCCGCCGAGCGTCAGCCCCGCGATCCCGGTGACCGAGACCTCCCCGCCCGGTGTGGCCAGCTCGTGCAGCTGGGTCTCACGGTCGAGTTCGCCCCAGGTCACCCCCGCCTGCGCCCGCGCTGTGCGGGCGGCGGGGTCGACGTGCACGCCCTTCATCCGCGAGAGGTCGATCACCAGCCCGTCGTCGCACACCGCGCTGCCCGCCACCTGGTGCCCGCCACCGCGGATGCTGACGACGGGACGGTGCTTGCGCGCGACGCGTACCGCCTCGACGACGTCCGCCGTGCCGGAGCAGCGGGCGATGAGCGCGGGGCGGCGGTCGATCAGGCCGTTCCATACGGCGCGGGCCTCGTCGTAGCCGGGATGCCCGCGGCCGACCACCTCACCCCGGAGCGAGGAGCGAAGCTGATCGGCGATCGCCTGCTCCGCAGCGGCTGTCGATGTGGCCCTCTGCTCGTCCGGCATCGGCGTCACCTCCCCCGGTGCGCGCTGCTGGCTGTCGCTGCCTGTCCTTCCACGCTAGGCCGGAGTGGGGGGGGGGGGGGGGGGGGGGCGCG
>NZ_JBKFFO010000013.1:0-239332 GCF_046506645.1 Streptomyces sp. 5K101
ATCCGGAGATGGACGGGGTATCAACATATCTGGCGTTGATTTTTGGCACGCTGTTGAGTTCTCAAGGAACGGACGCTTCCTTTGTACTCACCCTCGTCGGGCTTTCCTCCGGGCGCTTCCCTTCGGTGTTTCCAACACTATCAGGCTTTCTTACTCCTTCTGACCACCACCCAGCAGTGGTTTAGACCAGTTAGGATCTCGGCTTGATAGCGCTGCCGACCCCCGACTCAACGTCGCGTTGGGGTCAGGCAGGGGTACGACAGTACAGCTCGGCCGCAGTCGAGGCAAATCGTTTGCGGTGCTCCCCTAGGTCCGTCAACTAGCAGCTGTCAGGCGGAACTAGGACTTCGCATGACATACCCTGCTGAACAGTGCGTCGTCGGGTACAAGCAGTGACGACGCAGCACGAAATCCCCGCCCTGGGAGGCTCCATGACTACAGTGACGTCCCCTCTCGCCGGACGGGCCATCGGGCTCGCGGCCGTGCCCGACCCCGTATTCTCCGGCGCGATGGTCGGCCCTGGGACTGCGATCGATCCCGAGCCCGGGGCCACAGAAGTGGTCTCCCCCGTCGCGGGCATCGTCGTCTCTCTCCACCCGCACGCGTTCGTCGTCGTCGATGAAGAGGGGCACGGCGTGCTGACGCATCTCGGCATCGACACCGTGCAGCTCAACGGTGAGGGCTTCGAGTTGCTCGTCAGCAAGGGCGACACCGTGCAGCGCGGACAGGCCGTGGTCCGGTGGGACCCGGCGGCGGTAGAGGCGGCCGGGAAGTCGCCGATCTGTCCGATCGTGGCGCTCGAGGCCACCCCCGACTCCCTCTCGGACCTCCGTGAGGACGGCGACGTGAAGGCCGGCGACAGCCTCTTCGGCTGGCAGTGACCGCCGCACGCCGGTGACGGCGTTTTCCACATCGACCGCGGCGGCACGGACCGTCGCTCAATCGGAGACGGGTGACATGGAGACAACGCTGCGAGGCGTCGGCGTGAGCCACGGGGTGGCGATCGGCGAAGTGCGGCACATGGGCACGGCGGTTCTCGAGCCGCCGGCCAAGCAGATACCGGCGGAGGACGCGGAGCGCGAGCAGGGGCGGGCACGGAAGGCCGTCGAGGCCGTGGCCGCCGATCTGATCGCCCGGGGCAACCTCGCCGGCGGCGAGGCGCAGGCCGTGCTCGAGGCCCAGGCCATGATGGCGCAGGACCCCGAGCTGATGGCGGACGTGGAGCGCCGCATCGCCGTGGGCAGCACGGCGGAGCGTGCCGTGTACGACGCTTTCGCCGCGTACCGGGCCCTGCTGGCGGGTGCCGGGGAGTACCTGGCCGGACGGGTCGCGGACCTGGACGACGTGCGGAACCGGATCGTGGCTCGGCTGCTCGGGGTGCCGATGCCGGGTGTCCCGGACAGCGACGAGCCGTACGTCCTGCTCGCACGCGATCTGGCGCCGGCCGACACAGCGCTGCTTGACCCGGCGCTCGTGCTCGGCTTCGTGACCGAGGAGGGCGGTCCCACGAGCCACAGCGCGATCCTGGCGCGGGCGCTCGGTGTCCCCGCGGTCGTGGCTCTGCCGGGTGCGGGTGAGCTGGCCGAGGGCACGCTGATCGCGGTGGACGGCAGCACGGGAGAGATCTTCGTCGAGCCGAGCGCCGAGAAGCGGGCCGAGATGGAGCGGGCCGCGGCCGAGCGCAAGGCCGCGCTGGCGGCGTCGAGCGGTCCGGGCGCGACGTCGGACGGGCACAAGGTGCCGCTGCTGGCGAACGTGGGCGGCCCTGCGGACGTGCCGGCGGCGGTGGATGCCGGCGCCGAGGGCGTCGGGCTGTTCCGTACCGAGTTCCTCTTCCTCGACGACAGCAAGCGGGCGCCGTCCGAGGAGAAGCAGGTCCAGGCGTACCGCCAGGTGCTGGAGGCGTTTCCCGAGGGCCGGGTCGTGGTGCGCGTCCTCGATGCGGGTGCCGACAAGCCGCTCGACTTCCTGACGCCGGCCGACGAGCCGAACCCGGCTCTCGGTGTCCGCGGGCTGCGCTCGCTGCTGGACCATCCGGAGGTGCTGCGGACGCAGCTGTCCGCGCTGTCGAAGGCGGCGCAGGGCCTGCCCGTGTACCTGGAGGTCATGGCGCCGATGGTCGCGGACCGTACGGACGCGAAGGCGTTCGCGGACGCGTGCCGAGAGGCGGGTCTGCAGGCCAAGTTCGGCGCGATGGTGGAGATCCCGTCCGCCGCGCTGCGGGCGCGCGCGATCCTGCAGGAGGTGGAGTTCCTTTCACTGGGGACCAACGACCTCGCTCAGTACACGTTCGCCGCCGACCGTCAGGTGGGGGCGGTGTCGAGGCTGCAGGATCCGTGGCAGCCGGCGCTGCTGGACCTGGTGGCGCTGGCCGCCGAGGCCGCCAAGGCCGAGGCCAAGAGCTGTGGTGTGTGCGGTGAGGCGGCCTCCGATCCGCTGCTCGCGTGTGTGCTGACGGGTCTGGGTGTCACGTCGCTGTCGATGGGTGCGGCGTCCATTCCTTATGTGCGCGCGACGCTGGCCAAGTACACGCTGGCGCAGTGCGAGCGTGCCGCGGCCGCGGCGCGTGCCGCCGACACCGCCGAGGAGGCGCGGCTGGCCGCGCAGGCGGTGCTGTCCGGCGAGTAGTCGTCGGCGGGTGCTGTGGGAGGGGGCTTTCCGCGGGGTGCGGGAGGCCCCCTTCGCCGTTCGGTGAGGGATGGCCGGTCAGTGGTGGATGTCCGGGTCGTCGGTGGTGACGGGGAATCCTGCGCAGTACTCGACGCCGGGCTCGGGCGACAGCGGTTCGCCGGTGGCCGCGTCGGTGCAGTAGGCGCTGAAGACCTCGCCCGCGGTGAGCGGGATCAGCCGGCCGTGGTCGAGGCGCCAGCCGTGGAGGTGGTCGGGGCTGCCGGGGCGGCTGGTGCGCAGGACGACTCCGCCGGTGGTTTCCAGGGCGATTCCGGCAGCGAGGACGGTGACGAACTCGGCGCCCTCGTCGGCGTCGATCTCGGCGGTGGCCGTGGCGGAGCCGTGGGCGTGGAGCACGCCGAGGAGCTGCTCGTCGGGGCCGGGCACGCTGCACACGAGGTGGTGGGTGCCCGGTCCGGCGACTTCGAGGAGTCTCATGAGGATCCGGGACGCCCGGTCGAATGCGGAGCGTCCGATGTCCTGGCCGCAGTCGGCGCAGGTGCCGAGATCGGCGAGGAGCAGGGTCGCGTACTGCCAGGTGGCGTGGCGGACGGCCTGGTCGATGAGCCGGGGCAGCAGCTCGGCCAGTGGCTGTCCGGTGTAGGGGACGGTGGGGCCGCGGCCGGTGAGCTCGGCGGTGAAGCGGCTGCGGGCCTCGGGGGTGTCGGCGTCGAGGCCGGTCCCGGTGCAGAACTCCGCGAATTCCTCCGGGTCGAAGAGCGCGACCGTGGTGTGCAGCTGCCGGGTCGCGAGCGTCTTCAGGAGCTGTTCGGACTGGCGGAGATAGGTGGTGTGGTCGTCGAAGGTGAAGCTGCGGTAGCGGCGCATCGCGGTGAAGTCCCGGACGTCGGCGAGGATGCCGACGGTGCTGGGGACTTCTCGGCGCAGGGTGCGCCGCATCGATGCGTGGGTGCCGGGCCGCTTGGACCTGCTGGTGTGCGCCATGCTGGTTCCCCCTGAGCGCTGTTGGTCACTGCTCATTCACGGTAGGTGGTGGCACTGACAACGGCGGCCGGTCGCCCCGGACGCCGCGCTCGGGCGGCGTCCGGGGCCGGGGGCTACCTGCGGGTGCGGGCCAGGTCCTCGTAGAAGCGCAGGAGTTCGAGGTTGTCGACGGATCCGGGGTTGACGGCCTTGTCGAGCGCCGTGCCCTGGAGGAGACGTTTGACGGGGACCTCGATGCGCTTGCCGGTGAGGGTGTGCGGTACGCCGGGGACCTCGATGATGTCGTCGGGGACGTGGCGCGGGGAGAGCTGTTCGCGGATGGTCCGCTTGATGCGGTCCTTGAGGGCGTCGTCGAGTACGGCGCCTTCGGCGAGGTGGACGAACAGGGGCATCCAGTAGCCGCCGTCCGGTTCCTCCAGGCCGATGACGAGGGATTCGCGGATCTCGGGGAGGCGTTCGACCGCCTCGTAGATGTCGGCGGACCCCATCCGTACACCCTGGCGGTTGAGGGTGGAGTCGGAGCGGCCGTGGATGACGACGGAGCCGGATTCGTTGATGGTGATCCAGTCGCCGTGCCGCCAGACGCCCGGGTACATCTCGAAGTAGCTGTCGCGGTAGCGGCTGCCGTCGGGGTCGTTCCAGAAGCGGATGGGCATGGAGGGCATGGGGTTGGTGACGACGAGTTCGCCGACTTCGCCGATGAGCGGCTTGCCCTGGGGGTCCCAGGACTGGAGGTCCGTGCCGAGGCAGGCGGCCTGGAGCTCGCCGATGTGGACGGGGAGCGTGGGGACGGCGCCGGCGAAGCAGCTGCAGACGTCGGTGCCGCCGCTGACGGAGGCGATCCAGAGGTCGTCGGCGACTTCGTCGTGGAGCCAGCGGAAGCCGTCGGGCGGCAGGGGGGATCCGGTGGTGGCGACGCAGGTGATCGTGGAGAGGTCGTGGTCGCGGGCGGGGTGGACGCCGGCCTTGGCGCAGGCCATGACGTAGGCGGCGGAGGTGCCGAAGAGGGTGGCGCCGGTGCGTTCGGCGACGCTCCACTGGGCGCCGGTGGTCGGGTGGCCGGGGCTGCCGTCGTACAGGACGACGGTGGTGCCGGTGAGGAGGCCGGAGACGAGGAAGTTCCACATCATCCAGCCGGTGGAGGTGTACCAGAAGAAGCGGTCGCCGGGGCCGAGGTCGCAGTGGAGGCCGAGCTGCTTGAAGTGTTCGAGCAGGATGCCGCCCTGGGACTGGACGATGGCCTTGGGCAGGCCGGTGGTGCCGGAGGAGTAGAGGACCCACAGCGGGTGGTCGAAGGGGACCTGCTCGAAGACCGGCTCGGCGTCGCCTGCGGTGACGGCGGACCAGTCGAGCGCGCCTTCGGGGGCCTCGGTGCCGAGCAGGGGGATGTGGACGACGGCGCGCAGGGTGGGGAGTTCGCGGCGGAGTTCGGCGACGGTGGCACGGCGGTCGTGCTCCTTGCCGCCGTAGCGGTAGCCGTCGACGGTGAAGAGGACGACCGGTTCGACCTGCTGGAAGCGGTCGAGGACGCTGCGGGCGCCGAAGTCGGGGGCGCAGGAAGTCCAGACGGCGCCGACGGCGGCGGTGGCGAGCAGTGCGGTGACGGCCTGGGGGATGTTGGGCAGGTATCCGCTGACGCGGTCGCCGGGACGTACGCCGAGGGCGCGCAGTTCGGCGGCGAGTGCGCCGACCTCGCGGCGGAGCTCGGCCCAGGTGTAGGGCGTGGGCTCATGTGTCTCGTCCACATGAAGCAGTGCGGCGTCGTGTGCCCGGGCCGGGTCTTCCCCAGTGCGCAGGGCGTGTTCCGCGTAGTTGAGCGTGGCGCCGGGGAACCACTGGGCGCCGGGCATGGTCCGATCGCCCAGCACGCGCTCGTAGGGGGTGGAGAAGCGGATGTCGAACCAGTCGGCGACGGCCTGCCAGAACGTCTCGAGCTCCGCCACGGACCAGCGGTGCAGCGCGGGGTAGCCGCCCTCGGCCGGTGCTCCGTAGCGCTCGGCGGCCCAGGACTGGAAGTGGGTGACGCGGGCGGCCGCGATGCGGTCGGCGTCGGGCTGCCAGAGCGGGGCGGCGTTCGCTGCTGAGGTCATGGGTCGGCTCCCGGGCTTTCTCTACGCGGTCGGTGCGCGGCGTCTGCGCGGCCCGCGGGCGGGCGGGGTGTGCGCGGACGCGGGCTCACAGGGACGATGCCACGTGATCGTCTTTCGCACCAGGGCTCTCCGCCCATGGTCGGGAGGGCGAATATGTGCTCTGCCCACGGGTGAACGACAGTTGAACAGGACCCCTGATTCGCCGGCCGGGTGGCAGGGTGAGCTGCATGGACGGTCGTGACCTGGTGCGCTCGGTGAGGAATGTCGGCTCGGTTCAGGCGTTGCGGGCGGCGCGCTCCGCGTGGCGGCGCGGCCGGGCGGACGATCGGGAGCTGTCGTCCAGGAGTGCGGAGCGGGCCAGAGTGCCGGGGGCGGCACAGGGGGCGGAGGCGCTGCCGGGCGGCGGGGTCGTCCGGTTCGCCCGTTCCGAGCTGCGCATCGTGGTCGCGACGGGCGGGGCGGTGTTCCGGGGCTGGGACGGTGCCGAGCCGCTGCCCTCGTACGGGCTGGCCGGGCCGCCTCCGGAGCCCGATCCGCGGGCCGCTTTCGAGCCGGACAAGGACGGCGGCTGGCGGGTGGTGTCGGAGCGGGTGACGGTCGAGGTGTCGCGGCACGGGGCCGTGGAGATCCGCACCCCCGGCGGCGTGGTGCTGCGTCGTGATCTGCCGCCGCGCTGGTGGGAGCCGGTCGGCGGCGGTCCGGCGCGCTGGGTGCAGCGCTGCGAGGTGGGCGCCGACGCGCGCACGTTCGGTCTGGGCGGCCGGGGGACGGGCCTTCGGCTGCGTGGGGGCACGTACCGGCTGTGGAACGGCGGAGCCGCAGGTCCGGAGGGGGATGCTCCGCACATCACGATGCCGGTGCAGATGGTGGTCGCCGACGCGGGGACGCATCTGGCGTTCCACGACACGTCGTGGGACGGCAGGGTCATGGTGCGGGAGGGCGAGGAGGGGGCGGGCTCGGGGCACGACCGGCAGGGAGCCGTCGAGCTGAGGATGGACGGCGGGCCGCTGCGGAGTTGGGTGCTGGTGGGTACTCCGGCTCGTGTTCTGCGGGGTTTCGTGCAGCTCACGGGTGCGCCCGCGCTGCCGCCTGCGTGGGCGCTCGGGCTTCAGCACGCGGGTGCCGGGGCGGACGACGAGCAGACGGTGCGGCGTCTGGTGTCCGGCTACCGGCAGCGGGGCCTGCCGTTGTCGGTGGTGCATGTCGGCGGGAGCGAGGGGCTTCCGGCGGGGCCGGCGGGAGGCGGCTGGTTCCGACGGACGCCCCCCGAGGACGCGGTGGGGTCGTTCGGCGTGGACGAGGCGCGGTTCCCCGAGCTGCCCGCGCTGGCGAAGGACCTGCGGGAGGACGGGGTGCGGCTGGTCCGCGTCGTCGGCCCGGCCGTCGCGGCGCGGGAGGATGCCGAGGTGTACGAGGCCGGGGCGCGCGCGGGGGCGTTCGTGCGGGACGCGCGGGGCGCCGTAGTGCGCGGGGCGGCGGCCTCGGGCGAGCGTGTGCATCCCGACTTCACGGATCCGCGGATCCGGGCGTGGTGGGGAGAGCTGTACGGGGAGTTGCTGGACCAGGGCTTCTCGGGGATGTGGCACGCGGCGGATGTGCCGTGGGCGGAGTCGCTGTTCGGTGCCCTGGCGCTGCCGCGTTCGGCGCGGCACATGCTGGAGGGCCGTGGCGGTGACCATCGGGAGGCGCACAACGTGGGCGGTCTGGCGATGACGCGCGCCGCGTACGAGGCGCTGTGCCGACTGCGCCCCGACGAGCGGCCGTTCCTCGTCTCCGGCTCGGGCTGGACGGGGGTGCAGCGGTACGGCGGGGTGTGGGCCGGGCCGGTGCCCGACGCGTGGCCGGGGCTGCGTGCCTCGTTGGCGCTGGTCCTGGGGCTCGGTGTGTGCGGGGTGCCGTTCGCGGGGGCGGCGGCGGGAGCGGGGGCCGGCATGTCGGCGGAGCTGTACCTGCGGCGGCTCCAACTGGGCGCGTACCTCCCGCTGCTGCGTACCGGGGAGACGGGTGCGGAGCCCTGGGGGTTCGGGCCGGAGGTGCTGGCGCACGCGCGGGCGGCGCTGCGGGAGCGGGAGCGGCTGCGGCCGTATCTGCTGGGACTGGCGCATCTGGCGCGGCTGACCGGCGCGCCGTACGTCCGTCCGCTGTGGTGGGGCTGCCCGGAGGACCGGATGCTGCGGGACTGCGAGGACGCGTTCCTGCTGGGCGATTCGCTGCTGGTCGCGCCGGTGCTGGAGCCGGGCTCGGACCGGCGGGCGGTGCGGCTGCCCCGCGGGCGCTGGTACGACACGGCGACGGAACGCGCGTACGAGGGCCCGGCTCAGGTGCTGGTGGATGCGCCCGTCTCACGGATCCCCGTGCTGGCGCGGGCGGGAACGGTGCTCCCGGTGCAGGGGGAGGACGGCCGGGTGGAGTTGGAGGTGTGGGCGCCGGCGGCGGGGCGCAAGGGTGGCGGACTGGTGGTGCGCGACACGGGTGCCGGCTGGGCGCTCTCGGAGATCGAGCGGTACGCGACGCGTCTGGTGGAGGGCCGTGTGGTGGTGGAGCGGGTCACGGACGAGGGGCGCGTGGCGGTGGACGGCCCGGTGCGGGTGCGTGGGCTCGGCTGACGGGTCGCGCGGACTCGGCTGACGGGGGCGCGCGGACCGGGCTGAGGGGTGCCCGGGCTCGGTTGACGGGCGCGCGAGCTCGCTGACGGGCGCCGATCAGCGCTGTGCGTACGCGCCCGTGAACCAGTTGCGTGCCGCGATCGTGTGGAGCGGGAAGGCCAGCTCCTCGGGGCCGCGCAGCAGGTGCCAGCCGTCCGTCTCGTCGGTGGGCCGGGGCGGTGGCAGCGCGGCGGCGGGGCGGGCGGGCAGCAGCCCGAAGAGCAGCAGGTGCCCGGCGGGCGAGCTGAGGGCGTCGGCGAGGCGCACCTCGTGCTGCGGCGCCTCGATGCCCGTCTCCTCGGCCAGTTCGCGCACGACGGCGTGCCGCCAGTCCTCGGCGTGGTCGATGAAGCCGCCGGGCAGCGCGGTGCCGCCGCGGGCGGGTTCGATGGTGCGGGTGATGACCACGAGTCCCGTGCCCCGCTCGTCGTGGGCGGGCAGCAGTGCGACGGCCACCGGGAGGGGGTTGCGGTAGGCGGTCTCGCCGCAGGCGGAACAGGTGCGGAGCCGGCCGGCTGGGGAGCCGTACGGCGCTCCGCAGTGGCCGCAGTGGGAGTCCTGGGGCACGGGCGGACTGTATCCGATCACCCTTTCCCGCCGGGGCGGGAGGTGATAAACGGTGTGCGCATGACTCGACTTGGTTCCGCTTTCCGCGCCCTGACCGTGGCCGCCGCCGGGCTGCTCGCCGTATCGGCGGCCACCCCCGTCGCCGGGGCGGCCCCCGAACCGAAGGCACCGCGGGAGTTCGTGTCGCTGCGCACCGTCGCGCCGACGATCATCCAGGAGATGCGCTACACGACGGAGCACAACTTCGTCGGCGAGCCCGTCGACGGGTACCGGCAGCCGCTGTGCATCCTGACCAGGCCGGCCGCCGAGGCGCTGGGCCGGGCGCAGTCACAGCTGCTGCGGCAGGGGTACTCGCTGAAGGTGTACGACTGCTACCGGCCGCAGCGGGCCGTCGACCACTTCGTGCGCTGGGCGAAGGACCTCGACGACGAGGCGATGAAGCAGGAGTTCTATCCACGGGTCGACAAGTCGCGTCTGTTCGCGGACGGTTACATCGCGGAGAAGTCCGGGCACAGCCGTGGCAGCACGGTGGACCTGACGATCGTGAAGCTGCCTGCCGAGCCGACACGGGATTACGTGCCGGGTGAGCCGTTGACGGCGTGCTACGCACCCAGTTCGGAGCGCTTTCCGGACAACTCGGTAGACATGGGTACCGGTTACGACTGTTTCGACACGTTGTCCCACACCGACGACCCACGGATCAGCGCGGCCCAGCGCGCCAACCGGCAGCTGCTGAAGGGGACGCTGGGGGCGCAGGGGTTCGTGAACCTGCCGGAGGAGTGGTGGCACTTCACGTACAAGCCGGAACCGTTCCCGGACACGTACTTCGACTTCCCGGTGGCGCGGCGCTCGGTCGCGGGGCACCGGGCACCCTGACGCGGCTCGCGATCGGTGTGTACGGGCCGGCCGCCCCGGGGACACGGCGTTACCGGCACCGCCCGGCTTCTTGACGTTCCCGGCCGCCGTGTCCAGCACCCGCCGTGAACTGTGCGTGCTGTCAGCGACCTTGACGCCCCATCACGGCAGGGGAAAGCTGCCTTCTCGTCGGCATCGCCGCACGTCGGCACGCTCACCACGCTCGTCCGGACGCCGGGCGGGGGCCGGGACTCCCCTGCCTCCGGGTCCGCAGCCATGGCACGCCATGGCGCACGCACCCTGCACGGAGAACCGGGGCCGGGGCCCCGGGCCAGGGCAAAGGAGCCGCCATGAGCAACGGAGACATATTCCTCGGTGAGGTCATCGGCACCGCGGTCCTCATTCTCTTCGGCGCGGGCGTCTGCGCCGCCGTCACGCTGCACCACTCGAAGGCCAGGGCTGCCGGGTGGGTCGTCATCGCCTTCGGCTGGGGCTTCGCGGTGCTGGCGGGCGCGTACACCGCGGCGCCCCTGTCCGGCGGGCACCTCAATCCGGCCGTGACCGTGGGCGTCGCCGTCGACACCGGCGAGTGGGGCAAGGTGCCGCTCTACATCGCCGCGCAGATGGTGGGCGCGATCATCGGAGCCGTACTCGCCTATCTCGTCTACTACGCGCAGTTCCAGGCGAACGCCGACATCAAGACCGCCCAGCCGACACTCGGGATCTTCTCCACCGGCCCCGAGATCCGCAAACCGGCCGCCAACCTCGTCACCGAGATCATCGCCACGCTCGGCCTGGTGCTGCCGATTCTCGCCTTCGCCAAGAACGACGGGATCGGAGTGGGCCAGATCCCGGGCCAGGACGCCGGCATCTACGGATCGGGCATCTCCATCCTGCTGGTGTCGCTCCTGGTCGTCGGCATCGGCCTGTCCCTCGGCGGGCCCACCGGATACGCCGTCAACCCCGCCCGCGACCTCGGTCCGCGCATCGTGCACGCCCTGCTGCCGATCCCCAACAAGGGGACGTCGGACTGGGGTTACTCCTGGGTGCCCGTCGCCGGGCCCCTCATCGGCGGGCTGCTCGCGGGTCTGATCTTCAACGCGGCCTTCTAGCCGCATGCCTCGCGGCCTCGGGGCCGCTTCGACAAGGGGACGTAAGGGGACGTCATGACCGACAGGTTCGTCGCCGCTATCGACCAGGGCACCACGTCCAGCCGCTGCATCGTGTTCAACCAGCACGGCGAGATCGTCGCCGTCGACCAGCGCGAGCACCGCCAGATCTTCCCCCGGCCCGGCTGGGTGGAGCACGACGCCACCGAGATCTGGTCCAAGGTGCAGGCCGTCGTCGCGGGCGCCCTCGCCAAGGCGGGGCTGCGGGCCGACCGGCTCAGCGCCCTCGGCATCACCAACCAGCGCGAGACGACGGTCCTGTGGGACCGGGCGACCGGCAAGCCCGTGCACCACGCGATCGTCTGGCAGGACACCCGTACGGCCGCGCTCTGCCGCGAACTCGGCGGCGCGGACGGCCAGGACCGCTTCCGCGACACCACCGGCCTGCCGCTCGCCAGCTACTTCTCCGGGCCGAAGGCCGCCTGGCTGCTGGACAACGTGCCGGGGCTGCGCGCACGGGCCGAGCGCGGCGAGATCGCCTTCGGCACGATCGACTCCTGGCTGATCTGGAACCTCACCGGCGGCCCCGACGGCGGCGTCCACGTCACCGACGTCACCAACGCCTCGCGGACCATGCTGATGGACCTTCAGACTCTGCGCTGGGACCCGGCCATTTTGTCGGCGATGAACGTGCCCGAGGTGATCCTCCCGGAGATCCGGTCGTCCGCCGAGGTGTACGGCACGGCCGTGGGCCAGCTCTCCGGCGTCCCGGTGGCCTCCGCCCTCGGCGACCAGCAGGCCGCCGTCTTCGGCCAGGCGTGCTACGACACGGGCACGGCCAAGAACACGTACGGCACCGGGAGCTTCCTGCTGCTCAACACCGGGAACCGACCCGTGCCCTCGAAGAGCGGGCTGATCACCACGCTCGGCTACAAGATCGGTGACGAGAACCCGGTGTACTGCCTGGAGGGATCGATCGCGATCACCGGAGCGCTGGTCCAGTGGTTCCGCGACCAGCTCGGGATCATCCGGTCGGCCGGCGAGATCGAGACACTGGCCGCGAGCGTCGAGGACAACGGCGGCGCGTACATCGTGCCGGCCTTCTCCGGTCTCTACGCCCCCTATTGGCGCGCGGACGCGCGCGGGGTGATCACCGGTCTCACCCGGTACGTCACCAAGGCGCATCTGGCGCGGGCCGTGCTGGAGGCGACGAGCTGGCAGACGCGTGAGGTCGTCGACGCGATGTACCAGGACTCCGGGGTGCGCATCACCACGCTGAAGGTCGACGGCGGCATGACCGCCAACAACCTGCTGATGCAGCACCAGGCCGACGTGCTGGCCGTGCCCGTGATCCGGCCGAAGGTCTCCGAGACGACGTGTCTGGGCGCCGCGTACGCCGCCGGGCTCGCGACCGGTGTCTGGTCGGACCTGGACGAACTGAAGGCCCACTGGCAGCGCGACGTCGAGTGGTCGCCGCGGATGGAGCCCGAGGTGCGCGAGCGCGAGTACCACAACTGGCGCAAGGCGGTGGAGAAGAGCTTCGGCTGGGAGGAGGAGCCCGGCGGGAGCTGAGGCGACGGGGGACCACCACGGCAGCTGGGAGGGCGGCGGCGAACCACCACGGCAGCTGAGATCCCGGCCGCGGACCACCCGGAGTAGCCGAGACCGCCGTGGTGGACCGCCGCGGGGCGCCCTGGAGGCGCACGGCCCGTATCCCTGTCGGTGGGGGTACGGGCCGTGCCCGTGCGCGTGGCGTCAGGTGGTGGCGGGCTCGCGGGCGTGGTTCGCGCGGACCAGCGCGTGTTCCACGACGGCCACCAGGATCTCCTTGACCGACTCGCGTTCGCGGGCGTCGCCGATGAGCACCGGGACCTCGGGGTCGAGGTCCAGTGCCGCCCGTACGGTCTCGGCGGGGTACCGGTTCGCCCCCTCGAAGCAGTTGACCGCGACGGCGAAGGGGATGTCCCGGCGCTCGAAGTAGTCGACGGCGGCGAAGCAGTCCTCCAGGCGGCGGGTGTCGGCGAGGACCACCGCCCCGAGCGCGCCCTGTGCCAACTCGTCCCACAGGAACCAGAAGCGGTTCTGGCCGGGGGTGCCGAAGAGGTAGAGCACCAGGTCCTCGCGCAGGGCGATCCGCCCGAAGTCCATGGCGACCGTGGTCGTCGCCTTGCCCTCCACACCGGAGAGGTCGTCGACGGGGCGCCCCGCCTCGCTGAGCGTCTCCTCGGTGCGCAGGGGTCTGATCTCGCTGACCGCGCCGACCAGGGTGGTCTTGCCGACGCCGAAGCCGCCCGCCACCAGGATCTTCAGAGTCACCGGCTCCGGCGGTGCCCCTCGGCGGCTAGAGCGCCCGAAGGCCATTGATCACCTCGCGCAGAATGCTGACGTCCGGCAGTTCGGCCGGGGGTACGGGACGGGTTACGTGGACGAGTTCGTCGTCGACGAGGTCGCCGACGAGGACCCGGACGACGCCCACGGGCAGGTCAAGACCCGCGGCGAGCTCGGCGATCGACTGGGGTGCGCCGCCGCAGCGTTCGACGATCTCGACATGCTCCGGGGACAGCGTCTGGTCGTGGCGTGGGTCGGCGGCGGACGCATCCGGCACGACCAGGGCGATCAGATCGAGCCGGTGGCCGCTGTCGTGCGCGGTGCGGCCGCGCGTCATGGCGTACGGGCGGACCACCGGACCGGCGTCCGCGTCGATCCAGTGGTGCGGAGTGCGGCTGTTCCGGAGTGCGTCACTCATGGCAGCCTCTCACCCCCCGGCGGCCTGACCGGTCCGTGGCGCGGTGGCCAGGTGGGCGCCCACCCGCTTGACCAGGAGCGTCATCTCGTAGGCGACCTGCCCCACGTCGGAGTCGGCGTCGGCGAGCACCGCCAGGCAGCTGCCGTCGCCGGCGGCTGTGACGAAGAGGAACACCTCGTCGAGCTCCACCACCGTCTGGCGGACCTGTCCCGCGTCGAAGTGGCGGCCGACGCCCTTGGCCAGGCTGTGGAAGCCCGAGGCCACCGCGGCCAGGTGCTCGCTGTCCTCGCGGGTCAGCTCCTTGGAGGTGCCGGTGGCGAGGCCGTCGCTGGAGAGCACGAGCGCCTTGCTGATGCTGGCGACGCGGTCGACCAGCTCGTCGAGGAGCCAGTTGAGCTCGCCGGCGCTCCCGGTGGCGGCCTGGGCGCCGGTGGCGCTGGATGCTGCGGCGTTCGGTGCGGTCATCGACCGTCCCCCTCCGATGTCGTTCCTGGTGCGTTCCGGCCGGGGCCGGTGGCCCCGGCCGTGCCACGTTCGGCCGCGGCCTCCTCGGCGTTCTGCCGGCGGCCGCGCTGCCAGCCCCGCTGCATGGACGCCATGCGGTTGCGGACCTCCTTCGCGTCCCGCTCGAACTCCCGCCCCGCGGCGGGCGCCGTGGGCGGCCGTGCGGCGGCCGCTTCCCGCAACTGCGGGGCCAGGCTGGCCTGGCGGATCCGCCGCGGCAGCCCGTCGAGCAGCGGCGCGGCGGTGGCGGGCGCGTCGGGACCGGGTGCCGGGTTGCGGGTCGCGTCCGACGGCTCGGAGGCCGGGGGCACCGGCCCACGTCCCTGGCCGGACCGGTCACGGCGGTCCGGGACGAGCGGAATCGGCGCAGAAGGCGGGGCGGTGCCGTCGGCCGGAGGGGAGGTCCTTCCGAAGGGCGTCGGGGCATGCGCGTCGCGTCCGGCGTCGGGGGCGGGGTGGTGTCGTCCGGCGCCGGTCCGTTCGTCGACGCGGCGGCCGTGGTCGGCGACGAGCATCGGCTGCCGCCTGCGCCGCGGCAGGGGGACCGGTCCGTCCGGCTGCTCCTGTCCCGGTACGAGCCCCGGCCGGTGCTGGTCCCGCCCGGTGCCCTCGCGGCCGGCGCCGTCGCGGCGGCGGGAGCGGGGACGGAAGATGCCGCCGCGTTCGCTGTCGGTGTCCTCCAGGTCCCCGAGGGCGGCGTCGACGAGGGCCGCGCGGTCGGGCGCGCCAGGCCGGTCACCGCGCCGGTCGTCCGACCCCAGGGCGCCGACGGGCGCCTCGAGTTCCACGGGCCCGTCGAGCAGGGGGGAGCCGGTCAGCCCGGAGGGGACCTTGGACAGGGCGAGCCTGCCGTGGTCGCGCCGTCCGGCCGCGCTCTCGGTCTTGCGGTCGAGCCGGAAGCCGGCTCCCTGGGTCTCCGGCGCGTCGGTGAGCAGCGCGGCGGGGATGAACACGACGGCCGTGGTGCCGCCGTACGGGGACTGCTGGAGCGAGACGCGCACGTTCTGGCGCTGAGCGAGCCGGCTGACGACGAACAGCCCGAGCCGGTCGGTGTCGGACAGTTCGAACTCGGGCGTCTCCGCGAGCCGCAGGTTGGCGTCGAGGAGCGCGTCGGGCGTCATGCCGAGACCGCGGTCGTGGATCTCCAGGGTGAACCCGTTGGCGACCCGCTCGCCGTGGACCTGCACCCCTGTGTGCGGGGGCGAGAACACCGTGGCGTTCTCCAGCAGTTCGGCGATCAGGTGGGTCAGGTCGGCGACCGCGGGGCCGCCGACGCCGATGCGCGGCAGCCGGCGCACCTCGATGCGCTCGTAGTCCTCGACCTCGGCGACGGCTGCCCGTACGACGTCCATCAGCTGGATCGGCTTGCGCCACTGGCGGGAGGGCGCCGCGCCGGAGAGGATCACCAGGCCTTCGGCGTGACGGCGCATCCGGGTGGTGAGGTGGTCGAGGCGGAAGAGGTCCGCGAGCTCCTCGGTGTCCTCCGTGCGCCGCTCCATCGCGTCGAGCAGGGTGAGCTGGCGGTGCAGCAGGACCTGGTTGCGGCGGGCGAGGTTGACGAAGACCTCGGAGACACCGCGCCGCATGGCCGCCTGGCGCACGGCGGCCTCGACGGCGGCGCGCTGGAGGGTGTTGAGCGCCTGCCCCGCCTGCCCGATCTCGTCCTTGTCGTACTCCAGGCGCGGGGCCTCGGTCTCGACGTCGACCTGCTCTCCGGCGGCGAGGCGGCGCATCACGCTGGGCAGCCGTACGCCGGAGACCTCGTGGGCCTCCTTGCGCAGCCGGGTCAGGTCGCGGACCAGCTCGCGGCCGATGCGCACCGAGACGATCACGGACACGAGGACGGCGAGGAAGCCGAGGACCCCGGCGACTCCGGCACGTGCGAAGACGCTGTACGCGGCGGGCTCGATACGGTCCTCGTGGCGGTCGCCGGCCTCGTTGCTCTCCCGGGCGAGGTCGTCGAGGACGGGGGTCGCTGCCTCTTCCCAGCGGTCGATCTCGGCGGAGGAGAGCCGGTCCACGGGGCCCTCGGTGATGAGGCGTTCCTCCGTCTCGCGCAGCGGCACGGTCTCGGGGCTGCGCCAGTACTCCTCGTGGATCTCGCGGTCCTTCGCGGGCAGGCTCGCGAGGTTGAGCTCGTAGTACAGATTGCGCTGGGCGACGAGGTCGGTGAGGGTGCGTATCTCCTCGCCGGTGATCCTGCCGGTGGTGAGGGTGGAGGCGACCAGGGCGTCCTCGCGTGCGAGCATCTCGCGGGCCCGGAGCAGCCCGACCAGGCCGATCCCCTGCCGTTCGAGTGCGGCGTCGTTGAGGCCGTGCAGGGTGAGCAGGAAGCCGTAGGACGGGTCGAGGAGGCGGTTGAAGAACTCGAGGGCCTGGACCCGGGTGATCGTGTTGCTGTCCACGGACCGGCGCAGCGCGCCGAGGCCGTCGAGCGCGTCGAGGAGCGAGGAGAGCTGCTGCTCGGCCGCGGGCGTCATGTCGTCGCGCACGGCCTGCGTCCTGGCCTTGTCTCGCAGCGCGGCGACGACGGAGTCCGTCGCGTCGCGCCGGGTGTACAGGGCGGACAGTGCGTCGGAGGCGCGGCGGTCGGCCAGGTGGACGAGGGTCTGACGGCGTTCCTTCTGGAGGGCGTCGACGGTGTTCTGGACCGGGGGGACGACCTGTTCGGCGACGGAACTGGCGGCCAGGAGCTGAGCGGCGTCGTGGCCGGTCAGGACGGTGGCGAACCCCCACAGTGCCGTGAGGGACAGCAACGGCACGAGGAGCAGCGCCACGATCTTCCGGCGGATTGACTTCCCGCGAAAGCGCATGGCCTCCCCCTGCTCAACCCGTCTCGGCTCGGCGGGTGTTCCGGCTACAAACGGCGCGAGCCTACTACTGTCCCACAGGCAGTTCGAAGGCACGTCCGGACGATTTTCGGCCGACGCATGAGGTCTGCCAGTGGGATGTCGTGTTATGCGGGGAGATGGCATTCCCGTCTGTACCGCAGAGCAGCGTCCACACGTCTCTTTTCGGACCGGGGCAGTTGGCCGGAATCCTTCGCTTCGAGGTGCCGGAGCGTACGACGCCGGGGCGCGCGTCCGGAACACGGTCGGTACGGGCGGGAATCTTCACACGTTCCCGGTCGTCCATACGTACGGGGGGCCACGGGGGTTCACCGTCGTCACGCACCGACTCGCCGGCAGGGCGCCGCATTTCACGGACTGGGGCAGATGTCCGTGCAGGAGTGCACGAGCCGGAACAGCCGGAGTAGAACGACGGATTCCGGGCAGCCACCCTGAAGTGGGACAGAGGTGGGGAGTGACAGGATCCATGGACACGCACGAGCGCCGCGACGAGATGCCGGGCTCCGCGCCGGAGGAATTGCGGACAGCGGCGTCCGAGGCCTACGGGTCGTCCGATGCGTCCTGGGCGACGTCGGCGGATGAGGACACGCACGCGCCGCGCTCGCTCTGGATCGAGGAGCCGAAGGCCAGGCGACGCATGGCGGACCCGGTGCGGACGGCTGCCGTCCGGGCGGTGATCATCACGTCGCTGACGCTGATACAGGCGATGGCGGCGTTCCTGTTGTCGGTGACGGGTTCATGGCTGGCGTTTCCCGTCGTGCTCAGCAGTGTGGCGAGCACGGTGGTCGCGACCTGGTCCGTGCTGGACGTGTGGGTGACACGACAGGTGTGGAACCAACGCCATGGGGTGGTGTCCATGCCCAGCAGCACGGCGCGGCAACTGCGCCGCGAGCGCCGCCGGGCGCGCCGGGCGGCGCGGGCCTCCGGGCGCGAGGCCTCCCGGATACGGAGGCCCGGCGCGGGCGGGCTGTCACGGGCGGCCTGAGCTGAGCGGGTTGCGCTCAGAGGCCCAAGTCGGTGGGATGGCAGCCCCCGTGGGCCGTGGTAGCCGGCCGAGGCCGCGCCGTTGCCGTGGGACACGCCCTTTGACACGCGCCGAGCGGCCGAGGCGGCGCCGCCGCAAAGACGGCATGCGCCCGGGGCCCGGCCGACCGGCCGAAGCCGCGCCGTTGGCGTGGCCGCGCCGTTGGCGTGGCCGAGCGCCCCTTGACGCGCGCCGCACGGCCGAGGCGGCACCGCCGGCGGACCGCAGGCCCCCCGTACGTATGCCGACCGGACGAGGTCGCGCCGTTGGCCTGCCTGCACTCCCCTCGACGCACGCCGAACCGCCGAGGCGCGCTCCGCCAGCGGACCGCAGGCCACCGTGCGTATGCCGAACCGGACGAGGCCGCAACATTGCCGGGCGGCACGCCCCTTGACGCGCGCCGAGGCGGCGCCCGCGCGCCCCCCGTAGCCGGCGTGGCGGATGACGCGGCTACGCGTGCGGGGGCGTCGGTGTCGGTTCGGGCGACGCCGGGGACGGCTCGGGCACCGATTGCTCCGGCAGCGGGGCCCGCTTGAACATGCGCGTGGCTGTGATCTCGCCGTGCACCGTCTCGCCCGTGGCCTCGATCTGAGGAAGCCCGGGGCGCAGGTGCTCCTCGACGCTGATGTACTTCAGGCCCGCCCGCAGGTCCGCGTCGTTGCGCAGCCGGATCACCAGGGGGAACTCCGCGAGCGCCGTCGTGTCGAACAGGCCCGTGGTGTACAGCAGCTGGACACCGAGGGCGTCGGAGACGGCACGCTGCAGCTCCAGCAGATACGTCGCGTTGGCCCTGCCGATGGGGTTGTCGAGGAAGAGCGTGCCCGCGTGCCGGTGCTTGTCGCGCCCGCGGTCGTTGCTGCGCAGGGCCGCCATCGTGCAGTACAGCGCGATCGCCGCCGTCAGCAGCTGCCCGCCGGAGAACACGTCGCCCATCTGCCCCACCGGCACCCGCTCCGCGCGGAGCACGGCGTCCGGCTTGAGGATCTCCACCGCGACGCCCTTCGGCTCCAGAGCCGCCTGGACGCCCCGCAGCAGCAGGGACATGCCGTCCCGGCGCCCCTCCCCGTACGCGGCGGAGGCGTTCTTCTTCACCGCGGCGCGGGTCGCCTCGTCGATGACCTCGCCGAGCCGCTCCGCGAGCGCGGCCTGGTCCGGCTCCTCGAAACGGATCCGCAGGAACTCCTGTCCCGACCACTCCCCGAGTCCCTCGGGCAGCCGGGACAGCCGCTGGGCCGAGCGCAGTGTCGCCAGGGCCGATTCCACCAGCCCGCGCAGCCGGTCCACGATCGTGTCGCGGTTGCGCTCCAACTGCGCCAGTTCGTCGGTGAGCACCCGCAGCCGGGGCGCGAACGCCTCGGCCCACTTCGCGGCGTGCTCGGGCAGCGCGGCCGCGGGCAGTTCGCGGATCTGCTGGCGTGCGGGGGTGCGGACCTGCTCGTACCGCGTGGAGTTGGCGTGCCGTACGAGCACGTCACTGGCCTCGCGTACGGCCGACTCGGCGGCCGACAGGTCGGTCGCGCAGCCGCGCAGTGAACGGCGGGTCTCGGCCGCGGAGTGCCGGGCCTCCTCCAGCGTGCCGGGATACGGCTCCGGGGCGTCGGCCGTCTCGTCGTCCTGGTGGTGGTCGCGGAGGAGGTCGCGCAGCAGCGCCGCCGTCTCGTCGAAGCCGCCGGCGGCGTCCTCGGCGGCTCGGTGGGCGCGGAGCAGCTCCGTGTGCGTGGCGCGGGCGGTCTCCAGCGCCTCGGTGCGCGCTGCCAGTTCGCCGTCGGCGGTGCGCAGCAGTGCCTTGGCGTGCTCGGCGTCGGCGGGGACGAGGTCGTCGGGCAGGTCGGTGTGCGAGTCGCCGTCGGCGGGGGCGAGCCGCTCGGCCTCCCCGCGGAGCCGGCCGAGCTTCTCGCTCGCCTCGGAGGCGCGTGACTCCAGCATCTGCACGAGTGCTTCGGCGCGGGCGGCGGCTGCCTGACGGGACGGGCCGTCGGCGCCGTCCGTGCCTTCGAGGAGCTGGGCGGCGCGGGTGCGCACCTTGTTGGTGAGCCGGTCGAGCTCCGCGAGCGCGGCGCTCTCGTCGCTCTCGGCGCGGGCCTGTTCGGCGCGGAGGTCGGCGCCGACGCCGACCTTCTCGTAGAGCTGCGAGGCCGCGCGGTAGGCCTCACGGAGCGCGGGCAGGGAGATGCGCGGGGCGTCGCCGTCGTCCTCGGGGAGGTTCTCGGGGGCTCCGGCGATCTCGGCGCGCTCGGCGCGCAGGGCACGGGCGGTGCGGCGGGCGTCGTCGCCGGCGCGCTGCGCGGCGCGGCGGTCCTCGTCGGCGGCCCTGGCGCGCTCCAGGCAGGCGGTGGCGCGGGCCTCGGACTCGGCGGCCTCGTCGGCCAGTTCGCGCAGCTTCGCCAGCCAGCCCGCGCGTTCGCGCAGCCGGAAGGCCAGGCCGGCGAGCGCGTCCGCGGCGCGGCGGGCGCGCTGGGCGGCCTCCTGCCGTTCGTCCCGCACGCGCGCGGCGTCGGCGGCCGCCTCGTCGGCCTCGGCACGTGCCGTACGGGCCCCGGCGAGGGTCTCCTGCGCCTCCGCGGCCGTGGCGCGGGCGGTGCGCGCGGCGCCGGCGAGCTCGGCGAGCATGCCCTGCGGGCAGTCCTCCCGCCAGGCGGCGAGCCGGGCCGCGAGGGAGCGGTCGCCCGCGAGGCGTGCGGCGAGGGCGCGGATCTCCTCGTCACGGGCGGTCGCCCTGGCCCGCAGCGCGTGCCGTTCCTCGTCGGCCGCGGCCTCGTCGTGCATGGCGGGGTTCGGCGGGACGAGGAAGACGTCCTGCTCGGTGCCGGTGCCGGTCGCGGGCACGGGAGCGAGCAGCGCGGCGGCGGTGCCGACGGCGACGGTCGAGCGCGGCAGCAGTGCCGCGCCGGTCAGCACGTCGCGCGCGCGGGCGTGCGAGGCGGGGTCGGTGATCACGACACCGTCGACGAGCT
The DNA here is from genome assembly GCF_046506645.1 of Streptomyces sp. 5K101. Taxonomy (NCBI): domain Bacteria; kingdom Bacillati; phylum Actinomycetota; class Actinomycetes; order Kitasatosporales; family Streptomycetaceae; genus Streptomyces; species Streptomyces sp. 5K101. Next base: position 20,959 of record NZ_JBKFFO010000013.1, read on the forward strand.
CCGGCCGCGCGGCCAGGACGGCGGCGTGGTCGGCGGGGTCGACGGACTGGGCGAGATAGCGCCAGCCCGGCAGGGCCGGGATGCCGTGCTCGCCGAGATACTCGACGGTGGCGAGCACGTCGGGTGCGGGCGGCAGCAGCCCGCCGTCACCGAGGGCGCCGAGGATGCGGGCGTCGTCGGCCGCGGCGGTGCGCAGGTCGAAGAGCTGCCGCTCGGCGGAGGCGATGGACCGGTCCAGCAACTCGCGCAGCTCGTCCGCGAATCCGTCGAGCTCGGCGGCGCCGAGGGGGCCGTCACCGGCCCGCCGCGACGCGGCACGCTGCCCGTCGGCGGCCCCTTCGGATGCACCTGCGTCGGCCGGAGCCGCGGGACTGCGGTGCCCCGCCCCCTCCCCCTGGGCAGGGCCGCCGGACGAGAAGCCCGCGCCGGAGGGGGCCCTTTCGGGAGCCCCGGTCGTGTTGCCCGTGGCCGGAGCGCCGGGATCGGCCTCGGCCGTCTCGCCGTTCCCCCGGCGGCGGGATGCGGCGCTGTCCAAGGGATGTGCCGGTGCCCCGCCGCGGGCTGCGGCGCCGGCATCGGTGGTACTCCCGCCCGCGTCTGCTTCGGCGTGGCCGCCGGGTGTCCCGTCGTGCGCGTCCGCGTCGCCGGCCGATGCCCGCGGTCCGCGACGCCCCGACTCGGCATCGGGCCGAGCGTCCTCGGGCCGGACACCGGCCTCGTCGTGCGCGGCATCACCGGGGCGCGGCACCCGGGCGGTGGCCGCCGGGCCACGGGCGTGGTCGGCGGGGAGCGCGCCGGGGCCGCGCGGTGCGGGGACCGCCGGGCCGGGCAGTCGGGGCGCCGGAAGGCTCAGCAGGTCCGCCAGCCGGCCGTCCTCCGCGAGAGACTCGGCCGCGCGGCGCTCCGCCTCGTACGCGTTCTCCGCGGCCTGCGCCGCGTCCGCCGCGCGCGCGGCGGTCAGCTCGGCGCGCGACTCCGCCGCGGCGGCCTCCTTGGCGCGCTCGGCCGTGACGCGCGCGGCCTCGCGTGCGGCGTCCCAAGCGGCGACCGCCGTCTTCTCCGCGTCGCTCGCGGCCAGCGCGGCCCTGGCCGGGTCGGCGTCGGGTGCGGTGTCGTCGAGCCAGCCGGCCCGTACGGCTTCCGCGGTCTCCTGCTCCACCTCGGCGAGGCGCTGGCGCAGGTGGCCGATCTCGCTGCGGGCGCGCTGGGCCTCGGTCGCCGCGACCGTGGCGTCGCGGTGGGCGGCCTCGCCGGTCTCCTGGAGCGCGCAGGAGCGCTCCTCCTCCTCGTTCGCGAGCCGTTCGCCGTCCTCGGCGGCCTTGTGCAGGGCGCGTACGAGATCTCCGGCGGCCTTGGCGCGGGCGGCGAGAGCGGGTGCCGCGTCCCGCTCGGCCTCGCGGATCGCCGCCGCGACGCGGGCGGAGCGGTCGCCTGCGGCGCGGTGGCGCAGCACGGCTTCGGCCGCCTGCCAGGCCGAATGCAGCGTGCGTGCGTCAATGAGCTCACGGCGCTGTGCGGCGGCGCCCTTCTCGGCGACGGTCAGGGCCAGGGAGGCGTGCCGGTAGGCCAGTTCGGCGGCGATCAGGGAGCTGCGGCTGCGGGCCTGCTCCGCCGCGGTGACCGTGTGGGCGGCGGCCGTGACCTGCTGGGCGAGGTCTGCGGCACGCGCCCGCTCCTCCGTGGCGCGGGCGGAGAGACGGCGGGCCAGGGTGCGGGTGCGGCGCTCGGCGCCGGCATGGATGTCGCGTGCGCGCGTGCGCGCCTCGGCGGCCTCGACAATCCGGCCGAGGAGGTCGACCGAGCCGGCCGTGAAGTCCCGCTCCGCGGTGAGCTCGGCGCGGCGGCCGAGCTTGTTGCCGAAGCCGCTTACGAGGTCCGCGAGGCCGTCGGTGTCGCGGGTGTCGGTGACGGCTCGCAGCAGCAGGTCGGTGAAGTCGGAGTCCTTCTTGACGGCGAAGAGGCCGGCGGCCTCGCCCTCGTCGGCGTTCATCTCGCGCTGGTAGCGGAACAGTTCGGGGTCGAGGCCGAGCTCGCCGAGGTGTTCGTTCCAGCGGTCGTGGATCTCCTCCCAGTACACATCGAGGTGCGGATACGCCTTGCCGGCCTCGGTGACGGCGTCGCGGAAGCCCTTCATGGTCCGGCGCCGGCCGCGGGCTCCGGAGGTCCCTTCGACCGGCGGCCGCACGGCCGTGGACTCGGCGACGGGGAGGGAGTCGAGACTGAGCCCGGGGCCGGGCCGGAAGGAGTACCAGGCCTCGGCGAACTTGCGCGGGTCGTTGGACACCTGACGTCCGCGCCACTCGCTGACCTTGCCGACGACGACGAGCTCACCGGTCTGGGTGTGCTGCCACTCCAGGGCGACATGTCCGCAGTCGTCGGCGAGCAGGAACTTGCGCAGCACGCCGGAGCTCGCGCCGCCGAGCGTGTTGCGGTGGCCGGGCAGCATGACCGAGAAGATCAGCTTGAGCAGGACGGACTTGCCGCCGCCGTTCTCCAGGAAGAGCACGCCGGCGGGGGCGGGGCGGCGCGGCGGGCCGACCGGCTCCTCCTCGAAGAACTCCGCCTGGGTGGGGGCGGGGTTGGGCACCGGCTCGCCGACTCCGCGCAGGTCGAGCACGGTGTCGGCGTAGCGCGCACCGGCAGGGCCGATGGAGTAGAGGCGGACCCGGGACAACTCGTACATTTCGGCGGACTCTCAGTCTTCTTCTGGCTTCGTCGAGCGATGGCGCGTGCGGGGCGGGGCGGCGGCCGTGTGCGGACGGTGGCGCGTGCGGTGCGGGAAGGCGGCCGCGCGCGGACGGTGACGCGGGGCGGGCGCGGTCACGCGTGGAACGGCAGGCCGGCGTCCGCCGCGAGCTCCAGGTCGTCGCCGTCGGGCGGCGCGACGAGCGTCGCGGTGCCGTCGCTGACGGGGACGACACCCAGCTCGAGCAGTTCAGCCATCGCCGCGCTGCCGGCCATGTCCCGCACCTGCAGCTGGTAGCGGGCGGTGGTGCGGTACGCGCCTCCCGCGTCGTCGCCGGTCCGCTGGAGGAAGCCGGAGTCGGTGAGGAAGGCGACCGCCTTGCCGACGATGCCGGTGGTGGATCCGGCGAGGCGGCGCGCGTCCTTGGTGGCGCCCGTGGCGCTGCGGCGCGCGTACACCCGCCAGGCCGCTTCCAGGCCGGGGGCGTCGCTGGCCGGGTCGCTGTTCTCGCCCTGTTCCTCGGCGCGCTCCTCCAGCCTCCGGCACGCCTGCCGGACGAAGGCGTCGACGCCGTTGACGGTGATCCGGCCGATGTAGCCGTCGTCCGCGAGGTCCTCGGGGCGGGGGAAGGCCATCGCCGCGACGGCGAGGTGGGCCAGGCCGTGCAGGAAGCGGTCGGCGGATTCGGCGGCGGCGCGGCGCGCGTAGTCGCCCATGCGGACGGCGAAGACGGAGTCCTCCGCGGCGGTGACGGCCATGCCCGCACGGGGCGAGACCTCGAGCACGACGAGGCCGAGACCGGTGGCGACGGCGTCGGCGAGGCGTGCGAACGGGGTGTCCTCGCGGTAGCGGCGGAGCAATTCGGCGTACTCGGCGTCGCGGGCGGGGAGCAGCTTGGGCTGGAGGCCGAAGGAGACCAGGCGCGCCGCGTCGGCGGCGTCGGCGGGCGTGACGGTGCCGTGGCCGCGGGTGGGTCCGGTGGCCGTCACGATCGGGCCGGCCGGGGGGCCGAGCGGCGCTTCGGCCTCACGCCACGGCGTGGCGTGCTCTGCGTGCGGCTCGGTCACGGTCGGTGCTCCTCTGTGCGGTGGTGGTGCGTGTGCGGGCAAGCGGCTCCTGCGGCGGGCTGCTCCTCTGTCGGCCCTCCCGCCACGGCGCGGCAGCCATGAGAGGGCACCGCATCCCCGATCCGGGGCAGGCCTCGGGCTCCGTACCGCGCGCGCGATGCAGGGATGCGGCTGTGCCCCCGGTCAAGGTGAGGTGCCAGGTGGGGGGACGTCACGTTCCCTCCGTGCGGTCCGCCGCCATGCCCGCCGCGTCCAGCAGGGCCGTGCCCACGATCAGGTCCGCGCCGCCGAACTCTGGGTCGTCCAGCTCCGTGCCGTCGTCGACGGCGAAGAGCAGGCGCTGCTCGCCCTGCCGGTACGCCGTGCCGACCGGCGGGCTCGCGGCGTGGACGGCCAGCAGGGCGACGAGATAGGGCAGTTCGGGGTCGGTCCGGCGGGCCTCGGCGAGAAGGCCGGAGAGCCGGCGGGGCGCGTCGTGCTCCAGGTCGAGCAACTCCATGGCGCTCGCCAGCTGCTCCTCGCTGAAGCGGCTGTCGTCGGGGGTGGCGATCAGATCGGGCTCCGGCATTTCCGCACCGAGGTGCTCCCGCTCCGGCGGCGGGGTGAGCAGGAGGTCGACCAGGTCGCCGACGCGGACCGAGGAGGGCGTGCGCAGACCGGTGCCGCGGGCGAAGAAGGCGTCGGTGACGCGGGTCGCCGAGGCGACGGGCAGCGGGAGCAGCGGCGCCAGCAGCTGGCCGTACAGGTCGAGTCCGGTCCGGGCGGTGGGGCGGGCGAAGGCCTGGCGGTCCTGCTCGGCGCGGAAGAGCGGGCCCGCTTCGAGGAGCCGGGACTGCAGCTGTGTGTGGCGGCGGATGCAGTCCTTGACGATGTCTACGAGTTCGGCGGCCCGCCGCTTGTGCTCCGGGTCCTCCGCCTCGTCACGTGCCCTGCGGATGTTGGTGAGGATCGCGTTCTCGTGGCGGTAGCGGTCGGCGACGTGGTCGAGGGCCTCGGCGATCATGTCGGGGACGGTGTTGAGCCAGTCGACCGCGCGCACGTTGCGCCGGGTGGCCTCCAGGGTCCGGCGCAGGGTCTCCGAATACTGAACGGTGCGGTACCGCGCCTGCTCGGCGGCGAGCTGGGCGTCGGCGAGACGGCCCCTGCTGATGAGGACCTCCAGCTTCACCTCGGCCGCGATCTGTGCGCTGGTGACGTCGGTGTCGAGGGCGCCGACGAGCACGTTGACCGCCTCGTCGGTCGTGCGCAGGTAGACACTGCCGCCGTATCCGGGGACTTCCTCGATGAGCTTGAAGTCGTAGTCGCGGCGGGTGTAGACGCCGTCGGTGCCGAAGGTGCCGTACACGGCGCGGAATCCGCGGTCCACGCTGCCGACGTTGATCAGGTTCTCCAGGACCCAGCGGGCGACGCGCTCGTGCTCGGCCTGCGGGCGGTGCGGTGCCTGGGCCGCGACCCGCGGGAGGAGTCTGGCCACTATCTGGTCGTGGTCGGCTCCGGTGTCGAAGTCCATGTTGAGCGTGACGAGGTCGATCGCCGCGAGGGCGACCTCGGCCATCGCGTAGACCGTGTACTCCCCCGCGAGGTTGGCCTTGCGGGCGTCGAGGTCGTGCAGGGGAGCGGTGCACGCGAGCGCACGGAGGCGCCGCGCCAGCCCTTCGTCGGCGGCCGGGCCCTGCGCGGGCCGCGGCCCCGCGCTGAGCTGGGGCGGAACGAATTCCGTCGGGGCAGGCGAAGTCACGGTGCACAGATTAGGTCCTCGCACTGACAACGGAGAAAACGGCGCAGAAGCGACCGCTCCGCGACGCGGCCGCCCCCTCGCACTCCCGGCCGCCGGATGCGCCGCTGCCAGCCGCCACGCCCTGCCGGGTACGCCGTTCCGCAGGGGACGCCTCCGCCGGGTACACCGCTGCGGGTCAGTGGTGGCCCGGCGCGGCCTGCCCGGCACTGCCGCGTACGCCGTTCTGCATCCGCCTCGCTCGCCCGTCGGTACGCCGCGTCGGGCCGCTACGCCCTGTCGGCGTCGGCGACGAGTTCCGCGTATGTCTCGACGAGCCGGGTGCGTGAGTCGTCGAGGTAGTCGGCCAGCAGCCGCTCGGCCTTGGTGCGTTCGCCGGCGCGCAAAGCCTCCAGGATCTCCCGGTTGCGCACGAGATACGGCTGATGGAGGCCGCGGGGGTCGTCGACGACGTGGAAGGCGAGGCGGAGCTCGGCGAGGACGCCGCGCATGAGTTCGTCGGTGCGGGCACTGCCCGCGAGGGCGACCAGTTCGCGGTGGAAGTGGATGTTGGCGGTCGAGACGCCCTTCCAGTCGCGTGCGCGTGCGGCGCGTTCGCCGCCGGTGACCGCCGCGTCGAGCGCGGCGAGGTCGTAGGGCGGTTCGCCAAGACCCTGCACGACGGCGCATTCGACGAGTTGGCGGGTCCGGTAGATGTCCTCGACGTCCTGGACGGCGAGCATGCGCACGAAGACGCCGCGGTTGAGCTCGTGGACGAGCAGCCGTTCGTGGGTGAGCAGCCGGAACGCCTCGCGCAGGGTGTTGCGGGAGATGCCGAGCGCCTTGCCGATGCTGTCCTCCGACAACCGCTCGCCGGGCGGGAAGTAGCCCTCGGCGATGCGGGTGCGCAGGATGTCCGCCACCCGCTCGGCCGTGCTCGTACGCCCCAACAGCCGGCGGTCGTCCGCCAGTCCGCCGACCCCGGGCTCCGTCGTCCCCACAACGCCCTCTCTCCCGCGCCGGACGGCTCACACCGGCGCACGGGATCCATCGTAGAAGCTCGAACGAGTCAACGCGCCCCTTGTCGGATCGTTCAACAATCCTCTACGTTGGCGCCATCGCTCGACCCGCACAGGCACTCCGCCCGCCGACCGCGCCGCAACCCAGCAGCCCTCTGCACGTCCCGCACGTCCGCGTCCCGCACGTCCCGCACGTCCCGCACGGAAGCCGCGCGTCCGCGGCTCTCAGTCAGCACTCCCCACGGCACTCCCTCTCCTCAGCGAGGTGCAGATGAGTACGACCCAGGCCCAGCCGAAGCAGGGCGAACTGCCGGAGCAGACCGGCCCGTTCGCATGGCTCCGCTCCCTCGGCCCGCAGGGCCGGCGCGCCTTCGGCGGCGCGTTCGGGGGTTACGCGCTCGACTCCTACGACTACTTCACGCTGCCGCTGAGCATGGTGGCGATCTCGGCGTACTTCAGCCTCGACAACGGACAGACCGGACTTCTCACCACGGTCACGCTGGTCGTCTCCGCGATCGGCGGAGCGCTCGCCGGGGTCCTCGCCGACCGCATCGGGCGGGTGAAGGCACTGATGATCACGGTGATCACCTATGCGGTTTTCACCGTTCTGTGCGGTTTCGCACCGAACTACGAGACGCTGCTGGTCTTCCGCGCACTGCAGGGCCTCGGCTTCGGCGGCGAGTGGGCCGTCGGCGCGATCCTGGTCGCCGAGTACGCGACGGCGAAGCACCGCGGGCGCACGCTCGGCGCGGTCCAGAGCGCGTGGGCCGCCGGCTGGGCGCTCGCGGTCCTCGTCTACACGCTGGTCTTCCACTTCCTCGACGCGGACACCGCCTGGCGCGTGATGTTCTGGACAGGCGCCCTGCCCGCCCTGCTCGTCGTGTACGTGCGGCGCAATGTCAGCGACGCGCCCGAGGCCGCGGAGCAGCGCCGTACGAGCAGCGAGCGCGGTTCCTTCTCCGCCGTCTTCAAGAAGGACCTGCTGCGCACCACCCTGTTCGCCACCCTGCTGTCCACCGGGGTCCAGGGCGGCTACTACACACTCGCCACGTGGGTGCCGACGTATCTCAAGACGGAGCGCGGCCTCACCGTCGTGGGTACCGGCGGCTACCTCGCCTTCCTGATATCCGGCGCCTTCATCGGCTACCTGACCGGCGGTTACCTGACCGACCGCATCGGCCGCAAGAACAACATCACGCTGTTCGCGGCCCTGTCGGCGGCCGGGATCGTGGCCTACACCACCATCCCGTCCGGGGCCAACGGCCTGTTGCTGGTGCTCGGTTTCCCGCTCGGCTTCTGCATGTCCGCGATCTTCAGCGGCTTCGGCTCGTACCTGAGCGAGCTGTACCCGACCGCCGTGCGCGGGACAGGCCAGGGCCTCACATACAACAGCGGCCGGGCGGTGGGCGCCTTCCTGCCCACGGTCGTCGGTTTCCTGTCCGACAGCTGGGGCGTCGGCGGCGCGCTGGTCCTCGGCGCCGCGGGCTACGGCCTCGCGGTGCTGGCCCTGGCCGGCCTGCCGGAGACACGCGGGAGGGAGCTGGTGTGAACGCGACGTCGGTGGGCCCGGCAGTGCACGGTGCGACAGCCGGTCATCGACGAGCAGTACCGAGTGGCCTGACCTGACAGGAGGATCATATGTCCCGGGCGTCCATCGACCTGAACGCGGACCTGGGCGAAGGTTTCGGCCGCTGGCGGCTGACCGACGACGAGGAGTTGCTCTCCGTCGTCACCAGCGCCAACGTCGCCTGCGGCTTCCACGCGGGCGACGCGCCCACCATGCGCCGGGTCTGCGAGCTGGCCGCCGCTCACGGCGTACGGATCGGCGCCCAGGTCTCGTACCGCGATCTCGCCGGCTTCGGGCGGCGTGCCATGGACGTGCCGCCCGACGAGCTGGCCGCCGAGATCGCTTATCAGATAGGCGCGTTGGAGATCTTCGCGCGCGCGGCGGGCGCGCGCGTGGCGTACGTCAAACCCCACGGGGCCCTGTACAACCGCGTGGTGCACGACCAGGAGCAGGCAGCGGCCGTCGTCGAGGGCGTGCTGCTGTCGGGCGAGCCGTTGCCGGTGCTCGGGCTGCCGGGATCCCAGCTGCACGCCATGGCGGAGAAGGCGCAACTGCCTGCTGTCCCGGAGGCGTTCGCCGACCGCGCCTACACGGCCGAGGGCACCCTGGTGGCTCGCGGGCAGGACGGAGCGGTGATCAGTGACGCGGCAGCCGTCGTGCAGCGGTCCGTGAGCATGGCCCGCTTCGGTGTGGTCACCGCGTGGTGCGGGAGCCCGGTGGGGGTCCGTGCACGTTCCCTGTGCCTGCACGGGGACACGCCGGGTGCCGTGGCGCTCGCCCGCGAGGTCCGGGCGCAGTTGGAGACGGCCGGCGTCCGCGTGGAGGCGTTCGCATGACCGGCCGTGTCCCTGTGCGGGATCTGCGGTCCCTGCCCGTCGGTGACCATGCGCTCCTGGTCGAGCTTCCCGGCGGCCGGGAGGCGGAGGCGCTCCACACGGAGCTGCTGCGCCGGCGCGCGGCGGGCACGCTGCCGCCGGTGCGCGAGATCGTTCCTGCCGCCCGGACGGTGCTTCTGGACGGCGTGGACGACCCGCGGGCCCTCGCCCGCGAGCTCGCCGGATGGGCGGTACCGGACCTCGACCCGCGCGCGGAGCGCTCGGTCGAGATCCCGGTGCGCTACGACGGCCCGGACCTGCCGGACGTCGCCGCCCTCTGGGGCGTCTCCGTGGAGGAGGCCGTGCGGATCCACGCAGCCGCCGAATTCCGGGTTGCCTTCTGCGGTTTCGCGCCGGGTTTCGGCTATCTGACCGGCCTGCCCCAGCGGTACGCGGTCCCCCGGCGGCCCACGCCCCGCACCGCGGTCCCGGCCGGTTCCCTCGCCCTCGCGGGTGCGTACTCGGGCGTCTATCCCCGCTCGTCGCCGGGAGGCTGGCAGCTGATCGGCTCCACGGACGCCGTGCTGTGGGACCCGGCGCGCGATCCCGCGGCACTGCTGTCCCCCGGGACCCGGGTGCGTTTCCTGCCGGAGGGCTCATGACCGACCGGGCGCTGGCGGTCGTCCGCGCAGGGGGGCTGACCACGGTGCAGGACGGCGGCCGGCCGGGGCACGCCCATCTCGGGGTGCCGCGTTCGGGCGCACTGGACGGCCCGGCCGCGCGGCTGGTGAACCGTCTGGTGGGCAACGGCGACGGTGCGGCCGTCCTGGAGACGACGCTCAACGGATGTGCGGTACGGCCGCGGTGCGCCGTCGTGGCCGCCGTGGGCGGCGCGCCGTGCGCGGTGACCGTCGACGGCCGTCCGGTGGCCTGGGGCGCGCCGGTGCGGGTGCCGGCCGGATCGGTGCTGGAGACCGGCCCCGCGGTGCGGGGCGTACGCAGCTATGTGGCCTTCGCGGGCGGCATCGCCGTCGATCCGGTGCTCGGAAGCCGCTCGACCGACCTGCTCTCCGGCCTGGGCCCCGCGCCGCTCGCGGAGGGTGCCGTCCTCCCCCTGGGCGAGCCCGCCGGTCCGCACGGCCGGGTCGACGGCGCGCTGCCCTGGCCCGCCCCCCCGGAGGAGCTGGTGCTGCGGACCCGGCTCGGGCCCCGCGACGACTGGTTCACCCGGCGGGCCGTCGGGACGCTGACCGGACCCGGGTACCGGGTGTCGTCGGCGAGCAACCGCATCGGGCTGCGCACGGACGGGCCGCCACTGGAGCGTGCCGTCGCGGGTGAACTGCCCAGCGAGGGCATGGTGCTGGGCGCGGTGCAGGTGCCCCCGGACGGCCGGCCGGTGGTGTTCCTCGCCGACCACCCCACGACCGGCGGCTATCCGGTGGTGGGCGTCGTCGACGGCAGGGACCTCGCGGCGGCGGCCCAGGCGGTCCCGGGCACACCGGTGCGCTTCACCTTGGTGCGGTGACCGACGCTCCCGGCGCGCGATTGCGTGTCACCAGGGACGTGGGCACTCGACGCCTGACACCGGTCACGGTCACCGGCCCGGTGGGCCGTAGCCGCCGCCCCCGGGGGTCTTCAGGACCAGCACGTCGCCGGGGCCGACGTCGATGGAGTCGACGCCGCCGAGCCGCTCCACTCTTCCGTCGGCGCGTACGACCTCGTTCTCGCCGAGAGCACCGGGCGCGCCGCCGGCCATTCCGTACGGGGCGATCCGCCGGTGCCCGGTCAGCAGTGCCACGGTCATCGGCTCCAGGAAGCGGATGCGCCGTACGGCACCGCAGCCGCCGTGCCACCGTCCGCGGCCTCCGCTGCCCTCGCGCACGGCGAAGGAGTCCACCCGCACCGGGTAGCGCCACTCCAGCACCTCGGGGTCGGTCAGCCGCGAGTTGGTCATATGGGTCTGCACGGCGTCCGCGCCGTCGAAGCCGTCGCCCGCGCCCGAGCCGCTGGCCACCGTTTCGTAGTACTGCACACGGTCGTTGCCGAACGTCACGTTGTTCATCGTGCCCGAGCCCTCCGCCTGCACGCCGAGCGCCGCGTACAGCGCGCCGGTCACGGCCTGCGAGGTCTCCACGTTGCCCGCGACCGTCGCCGCCGGGTACGAGGGCGCGAGCATCGAGCCCTCCGGCACCCGGACCTCGAGCGGTTCCAGGCACCCGCTGTTGAGGGGGATGTCCTCGCCGACCAGGGTCCTGAAGACGTACAGGACGGCGGCCATGACCACCGAGGTGGGGGCGTTGAAGTTGCCGGGCTGCTGCGCCGACGTGCCGGTGAAGTCGATGACGGCACCGCGCCGTTCGCGGTCGACGCGCACCGCGACCTGAATGACCGCGCCGCCGTCGGTCTCGTAGCGGTACGAGCCGTCGCCGAGGCCGGCGACGATGCGGCGCACGGATTCCTCCGCGTTGTCCCTGACGTGCCGCATGTATGCCTGGACGACGTCCGTGCCGAACTGCTCGGTCATCCGCCGCAGTTCGGCGATCCCCTTCTCGTTGGCGGCGATCTGGGCCCGGAGGTCGGCCAGGTTGGTGTCGGGCGCGCGGGACGGGTGAGGCGCCCCGGTGAGAAGACCGCGGGTCTCGGCCTCGCGCAGCCGTCCGTCCCGTACGAGCAGCCAGTTGTCGAACAGCACCCCTTCCTCGTCCACGGTCCGGCTGAACGCGGGCATGGATCCGGGGGTGATGCCGCCGATCTCGGCGTGGTGGCCGCGCGAGGCCACGAGGAAACGCAGCGCGTCCCCCTCGAACACGGGCGTCACGACGGTCACGTCGGGCAGGTGGGTGCCGCCGTGGTACGGGTCGTTGATCGCGTACACGTCGCCGGGCCGCATCCCGCCGGCGTTGCGGCGCAGCACTTCCTTGATCGACTCGCCCATGGAGCCGAGGTGCACGGGGATGTGCGGGGCGTTGGCGACGAGATTGCCGTCCGCGTCGAAGAGCGCGCAGGAGAAGTCGAGCCGTTCCTTGATGTTGACGGAGTGGGCGGTGTTCTCCAGTCGTACGCCCATCTGCTCGGCGATCGCCATGAAGAGGTTGTTGAACACCTCCAGCAGTACGGGGTCCACGTCCGTGCCGACCGCGACGCGCCCGGGCCTCGGCCGCACCCGGGTCAGCAGCAGGTGGCCGGTGTCGCTCGCGGCGGCCTGCCAGCCCGGGTCGACGACGGTGGTCGCGTCGGCCTCGGCGACGATCGCGGGGCCGGGGACCGTGTGTCCCGGCCGCAGGTCGCCTCGCCGGTACAGCGGTACGGTCACGCGCTCCCCCTCGACGAACACGGCGACGTGCGCCCGCGGTGCGGAGGGCTCCCCCGGCCCGCCGGTGTCCTCCACGACGGTGTCCCCGTGGTCGCCGGCGGCGCCCACGGCCTCGACGGAGACGGCCTCGACGACGAGCGGCTTGTCCATCGTGAAGGCGTAGCGACTGCTGTGGACGGACTCGAACGCCGCCTTCATGGCCTCGGCGGAGCCGAGGGAGACGGGCAGGCTCGCGTCGGTTCCGGCGTACCGCAGCAGCACGCGCGCGTGGGTGGTGATCGCCTCGTCGGGGACCGCGTCCGCCCGCAGTTCGGCGCGGGTCCGGCCGGCGAGTTCGTCGCACAGGGCGCTCACGCGTCCCGCGGTCTCCTCGTCGAGCATGGCCTCCACGGACTGCTCGCGCATGGCCGTGGCGTCGGCGAGCCCGATCCCGTACGCCGAGAGCACACCGGCGAGCGGCGGGACGACGACGGTGTCGACGCCGAGGGCGTCGGCGACGGCGCAGGCGTGCTGGCCCCCCGCCCCGCCGAAGGAGGTCAGGGCGTAGCGGGTGACGTCGTGCCCGCGCTGGACGGAGATCTTCTTGACGGCGTTCGCCATGTTGAGGACGGCGATCTCGAGGAAGCCGGCGGCGACCTGTTCGGGGCTGCGCGGTGTGCCGCTCGCGCGGGTGACCTCCTCGGCGAGCGCGGTGAAGCGTGCGCGCACGATGCCGGTGTCCAGGGGCCGGTCGCCGTGTGGGCCGAAGACGGCCGGGAAGTGCTCGGGCTGGATGCGGCCGAGCATCACGTTGGCGTCCGTGACGGTCAGCGGGCCGCCGCGCCGGTAGCAGGCGGGGCCGGGCACGGCGCCCGCCGAGTCGGGGCCGACGCGGTAGCGGCGCCCGTCGAAGTGGAGTACGGAGCCGCCGCCCGCGGCCACGGTGTGGATGCTCATCATCGGCGCCCGCATCCGGACGCCGGCCACCTGGGTGCCGAGTTCCCGCTCGAACTCGCCCGCGTAGTGCGACACATCGGTGGATGTGCCGCCCATGTCGAAGCCGATGACCCGCCCGTACCCGGCCTGCTCCGACGTACGGGCCATCCCGACGACGCCGCCCGCCGGGCCGGACAGTACGGCGTCCTTGCCGCGGAAGTGGGTGGCCTCGCGCAGGCCGCCGTTGGACTGCATGAACATCAGGCGGATGCCGGCGAGTTCGGCGGCGACCTCTTCCACATAGCGCCGCAGGATCGGGGACAGGTACGCGTCCACGACGGTGGTGTCGCCGCGGGGCACGAGCTTGATGAGCGGGCTGACCTCGTGCGAGCAGCTGACCTGGGTGAAACCGAGGTCGCGGGCGGCGCGGGCGATGCGCCGCTCGTGGTCGGGGTGGCGGTAGCCGTGCATCAGGACGACGGCGGCCGCGGTCATGCCGTCGGCGCGGGCGGCGGCCAACTCCTCGGTGACGGCGTCGAGTTCGAGGGGCCTGACCACGGTTCCACGGGCGTCGACGCGCTCGGGGACCTCGACGACCCGGTCGTACACGGACTCGGGGAGGACGATACGACGGTCGAAGAGCCGGGGCCGGTTCTGGTACGCGATGCGCAGGGCGTCGCGGAACCCTTCGGTGATGACGAGTACGGTCGGTTCGCCCCTGCGCTCCAGCAGGGCGTTGGTGGCCACGGTGGTACCCATCCTGACCGCGGCGACACGGTCGGCCGGGACGGGCTCGTCGTCGGGTGTGCCGAGCAGCAGGCGGATTCCGGCGACGGCGGCGTCCCGGTAGCGCTCGGGGTTGTGCGAGAGCAGTTTGCGGGTCACGAGCCGTCCGTCGGGGCGTTTGCCCACGATGTCGGTGAAGGTGCCGCCACGGTCGATCCAGAACTCCCAGCGCCCGCTCATTCCCCCATTCTTGCCCCGGCGGGACGGAACGGCGGCTCCGGCGACACGGCGGCGAGAGCGGCGGACAGGGCGTGCTCGGCGGAGCGGTCGAGGCGGGCGCTGGTGCCGCGGGCCCAGTGCTGCATCTCGTCGCCGGCGAGCCGCAGGAGCTGCGGGATGAGGTCGGTGCACCGGCGTGCCACCCAGCCGGTGCCGGCGGTGGCGAGCCACAGCAGCGCCTCGGCGCGGGTGGGCCGCGGCCGGTCGGGCTCGGTGGACGGGGGCGGGCCGTGGACGAGTCCGCGCGCGGAGAGCAGGTCGTGGAAGGACCGGGCGAGCATGCGGTGGCCCCGCTCGCCCGGATGCAGCCGGTCGGCGCTCCACATGGACCGGTCGGCGACCCAGGCGGGGTCCGCGATGTGCAGATGGACGGCGCCGTAGCGGTCGGAGAGGGCGTGGACCACGGCGTTGACGGCCCGCTGCCGGCGGGCCAGCGGCCTGGCCAGCGGTGCGGGCAGGGCGAACATGGCGCCGGGGTCGGGCAGGCAGGCCGTGAGCAGGACGGCGCCGTGCGCGGCGAGCGCACCGCACACCTCGTCGAGGTGGTGCGTGAGCCGGCCGATGTCGAAGGTGCGCCGCAGGGTGTCGTTGACACCGACGACGACGGACGCGATGTCCGGGCCGAACTCGAGGGCCTGCGGGGCCTGGTGCTCGGCGACGTCGCGGCTGAGGGCGCCGCTGACGGCGAGGTTCCGGAAGACGGCGGGCCGTTCGTCGCTCCCGACGCCGTCGGCGAGGAGGGCGGCCCACCCCCGCCACCCGCCGTCGACGGGGTCGCCGACGCCCTGGGTGAGCGAGTCCCCGAGCGCGACGAACCGCAGGGGCCCGGTGGTGCTCGTCCCCGCTCCCTCCGCTGCGCGCGTCTCGTCCAGGATCGCCGGCTCGGCGACCGCCACCGTGCCGATCCCGGACCGGGCCATGCCCGGGGAAAGCCCCGCACCGGCGGGCACCCCACCGCGCGGCAACACACCCGCCTCGCCCGCGCGCCCTGGCTCTCCGGGGCCCCTCTCAGTGCCCGCGGCCGCCCGGGCCGCGTCCCCGGATGGCGCCGGGATGCGGGGCAGGATGCGCGCCGCCTGCCCGGCGTCCGCCGAGAGGGCCGACGCGGCGGGCTCCCGTATGCCGTCGAGGTCCGCGGTCGTCATGCCTGGACTCCCGGTTCCTTCGCTCCATTCCGTACCGGCAGGGCGTCGTGCGCGGCCAGGAACGCCGTCACCGAGCTGCCCCAGTCGAAAAGTTCGGCCCGTGCCCTGGCCGCCTCGCGGCGGATGCTCTCGGGCCGGGCGAGGACATTCAGGACCGCGTCCGCGAAGTCCGCTGCCGTGTCCGCCGCGGCCACGCCGGCGTCGCCGATCACCTCCGGCAGCGCGGAGGACGCACTCGCCACGACGGGTGTGCCACAGGCCAGAGCCTCCAGCGCGGACAGCCCGAACGTTTCCGCCGGGCCGGGTGCCAGGCACACGTCCGCGGCGGCCTGGAGGTCCGCGACCGCCTCCCGGTCGGCGACGTGGCCGAGGAACCGGACCGGCAGGCGCTCGGCCTCCGCCCTGCGCACCAGCGACGCCTTGAGCGGCCCGTCACCGGCGACGACCAGCGCCGCCTGCACGCCCCGCTCCCGGAGTTCGGCCAGCGCGCCCAGGGCGGTGCCGGGTCGTTTCTCCACCGACAGGCGCGAGCAGAGCAGCAGCAGGACACGCGCGCCGTCGGCGTACCGGGCGCGCAGTACCGTGCTGCGCCGCCCGGGCCGGCACCGCTGGAGGTCGACGCCGAGCGGCGCCCGTACGACGTTCTGCGCGCCGATGCGGATGAACTCCCGTTCCGCCCACTCCGTCGTGCACACGATCTTCGAATAGGCCCACGCGCTGCGCCGGTTGAGCCGGTCCGCCGTCCGTGCGGCGAGCGAGCCGGGCAGGCCCCAGGTGCGCAGCACACCGTCGGCCGTCTCGTGCGAGACCATGACCGACGGGATGCGGTGGCGGCGCGCCCATTCACCGGTCCAGCGCAACGTGGTGCGGTCGGAGACCTCGAGGCGGTCGGGTGCGAGTTCCTCGAGGAGACGGCGCAGCCGCTGGCGCCCGGCGAGCACCCGGTAGCCGCCGGTGCCGACGAGCTCGGGGCCGGGCAGGGTGACGACGCGGCCCTGCGGGGTGTGCCGGTCGCTCTCCAGGTCGCCGGGGACGACCAGGACGGGCTCATGTCCGGCGGCGAGGTAGCCGCGGCCGAGCTGGTCGAGCGCGGTGCGCAGTCCGCCGGACGACGGCGTGACGAAGTTCGCGAGCCGTACGATGCGCAGTCCGCTCATGCCGCCACCGCCGTGCGCGCGCCGAGCACGTCGGCGTAGTGGTCCAGCAGCATGTCGCCGACCGCGGCCCAGGTGCGGCCCTCGACCGCCGCGCGCCCGGCGTGGGCGAAGGCGGCCCGCAGCCCTGGGTCGACGGCCAGGTCCCGTACGGCGTCGCGCACCGCGTCGGCGCTGTGGGGCTCCACGAGCAGGCCGGTCCGTCCGTGGTCGACGAGGTCGAGCGGGCCGCCGGCGGCGGGCGCGACGACGGCCACGCCACTCGCCATGGCCTCCTGCACGGTCTGGCAGAAGGTCTCGTACGGGCCGGTGTGCGCGAACACATCGAGGGAGGCGAAGATCCGCGCGAGGTCGTCCCCGGTGCGCCGGCCGAGGAAGACGGCGCCGGGCAGGGCCCCGCGCAGCGAGGTCTCGCTCGGTCCGTCGCCGACGACGACCACCCGTACGCCGGGCAGCGCACAGGCGCCGGCGAGGAGTTCGACGTGCTTCTCGGGGGCGAGGCGGCCGACGTAGCCGACGATCACTTCCCCGCCGGGCGCCAGTTCGCGCCGCAGCTCCTCGTCGCGCAGCTCGGGCCGGAAGCGGGCCGTGTCCACCCCGCGCGGCCACAGCCGCACGCGTTCGACGCCGTGCTCCTCCAGGTCGCGCCGCGCCGCGGTGGACGGCGCGAGGGTGCGGTCGGCCGCTCCGTGGACCGCCTTGATGCGCCGCCATGCCGTGCCCTCGCCGGCTCCGACGTAGGTACGGGCGTATCCGGCCAGGTCCGTCTGGTAGACGGCGACGGCCGGCAGGCCGAGCCGGGCCGCCGCGGCCATCCCGCGTACGCCGAGCACGAAGGGGCTGGCGAGGTGGACGATGTCGGCGCGGTGCGCGGTGATCGCCGCCGCCACCCTGCGGCTGGGAAGCGCGACCCGCACCTGCGGATATCCGGGCAGCGGCAGGGAGGGCACCCGCACGACGGGGCACGGTGCGTGGGGGTCGGCGCTGTCGGCCCCGGCCGCGGCCGGGGCGATGACGAGCGGTTCGTGACCGCGCGCGGCGAGGTGCCGGGCGGTCTGCAGGGCGCAGTGCGCCACACCATTGACGTCGGGCGGGAAGGATTCGGTGACGATGACGACACGCATACCCGTGTTGTCGTCGGGTCCGGGGTGGCTGCGCCAACGTGGATCTTTCCGCCCGGGAAACGTCCCATGAGCGTTTTGTTGCCACGCCCGGCCCAACGTCTACGAGTCGTCACAGAGCGGGCATGTCGGGCCCGATCCTGCTGCGTACGGCGGTCTGGACCTCCGCCTCCTCGGCGGGGTCGGCGGCGAGCCGACGCAGTCGTTCGGCGACGCGCACGTCACCGGTCTCGGCGTGGAGGGCGGCGACCTCTCTGGTGGTCTCCTCGCAGTCCCACAGGCATTCGACGGCGAATCCGGTGGCGAAGGAGGGGTCGGTGGCGGCGAGCGCCCGGGCGGCACGGCCGCGGAGATGGGAGGAGGTCGTCTCGCGGTAGACGTGGCGCAGTACGGGTGCGGCGCAGGCGATGCCGAGCCGGCCGGTGCCGTCGACGAGGGTCCACAGCAGGGGCGCGTCGGGCCCGTCGGCGCGGACGGTCTCGCGGAGCGCGCCGAGCACGAGCGGCGCGTCCTTCACGGTGCCCCGGCAGGCGAGGACTCCGGCGGCGGAGGCGCCGAGGGCGTCGGGCCGGTGGACCCAGCCGCGGGCCCGGTCCACGGCCTCGTCGCCGCACATCCGCTCGAACGCGGAGACCGCCGCTTCGGCGACGGTGGCCGAGCCGTTCGCCACGGCCGCCTCGATCAGGTCGAGGACGACGGGGTCCCGGGACTCGGCGAGGTAGTGCAGGGCGGTACACCGAGCCCCGTCTGATCCGCCGTGCGCCGCGCGGACGATCTCGGGCCGGTCCTCGGGTCCCGCGACGGCGGACAGGCAGCGGGCGGCGGGTACGTGCAGCGCGCTGCCGCGCGCGTGGCCCTGGTCGGCCCAGTCGAGGACGGCCTGGACGCTCCAGCCGGGGCGGGGGCCCGAGGGACGCATCTGGCGCTGCCAGCGGTCGAAGGAACCGGCTTCCTGCGCGGCCCGCACCCGGCCGCCGATGAACTCCCGCCGGTCCTCCGCCCACAGCCGCCACGGCCGCGGTTCGAAGGCGTCGCGGACGGCGACGGCCAGGTCGGCGTCGCCCTCGGGGGTGGCGGGGAAACGGGCGAGGATCGGGTCCGCGAGGGAGCGCAGCCCGGCGTCGTCGTCGCGCAGCGCGAGTTCGTCGAGGGCCCAGGCCCAGTTGGTGCCCTGCGCGGCGTACCGGCGCAGCAGCGCGAGGGCGTCGCCGCGGCCGTAGGAGGCGAGGTGTCCGAGGACGGCGAGTGCGAGGCCGGTCCTGGTCTCGTCGGCGTCGAGCAGGTCGTCGGCGTCGCACAGATGCCGCTCGACCTCCTCGAGGCTGCCGTGGAGGTCCAGGTACAGGCGGGCGTAGTAGAGGGAGCGGTTCTCGACCTGCCAGTCGTGGCGGGGGTCGTTCAGGACGCAGTGGTTGAGTGCCGCGAGCGCTTCGGCGCGTGGCGCGGCGAGCGCGTGCAGCGTGCCGTCGCCGCGGCCCCTCTGCAGCAGGCCGAGCAGCGTGCCGCTCGGCGCTATGACTGGATCGAACATGGGGAATGCCTCACATCAAGCTGTCGACGCAACCGGGGACTGGAATGCCTAGGCCGCGCAGCAGCATGTCGGGCCGCCCGTCGTCATACGCGTCTTCTGCTTGGTGGTGAGCATCTTCCTCTGCCTCTCTTCGGTGGCCCCAGGGGAATTCCCGGATGATGGGTCCGGGACAGGGCTGACGTCATGATGACCCACGCATTTCGCCACCGCGACCACATTTACGGCTCCCTCTTCGGCCTGGCGGCCGCCCTGGGTGCCCACCCCCGCCGATGGTCCCGTCATGGCTGGTCGGAGCGCGTGCGGCGCCGACCGGACCGTGCGCAACGGCCGCTCAGCGGCCGTCGAACAGCTCCAGCAGGTCCGTCTTCCCGAACATCCGCGCGGTATCCACGGCGGAGGGGGTTCCGGCCTGCGGATCGGCGCCGCCGGAGAGCAGTGCGCGGATGACGGCGTCCTCGCCCTTGAAGACCGCGCCGGCGAGAGGCGTCTGGCCGCGGTCGTTGGCCCGGTCCGGTTCCGCGCCCCGGGCGAGGAGCGCCTCGACCGTGGCGGCGTGCCCGTGGTAGGCGGCGAGCATGACGAGGGTGTCGCCCTTGTCGTTGGTGAGGTTGGCCGGGACGCCGGCGTCGAGATACGCGGCGAGCGTCTCGGTCTCCCCCTGGCGCGCCAGGTCGAAGACCTTGGTCGCGAGTTCGATCACCTCGGAGTCCGGGACTTCACTCATCGGACGGACCGCCTTTCACCACGTTGACCTGCGCCGCACGGCAGGAGCAGCCGCACGAGTGAACCGACAGGGTACTGCCAGGCGGCCGGCCCGAGGGCGCTGACGTGGGCGGACGGATCTTCCGGGTGCGTGGGCGCGGGGGCGCTGTGCCGTCGCGCCGGGCCGGGTACGGGCCGACGCACGAACGCATGTGCTCCAGCGCAGTGATACCTGTCGGATTTCACCCGTTTGCAGCTTTTGTCGTATAGACACTTTCTGTAAGCATGGAACAGCTCAAGGTGAATGTCCCCTCACCCAGGAGATCCTCATGATCCTGTCCATCTCAGGCGTCGTGCTGCTCGGCATCATCGTCTTCCTCTTCTTCAGGAAAGACGGGCTCAAGGCGTCTCACGCATTCGTCTCCGCGCTCTTCGGCTTCTTCCTCGCGGGCACCGCGATCGCGCCGAGCATCACGGCAGGCACCACGAGCCTCGCCGGGCTGCTGGGCGGGATCAAGTTCTGAGCCCCCGGACCACCGACGAGCACCTCCAGGAGACAGACGTGGCCCGGCGACCACTCCCCCGCATTCTGAGCAGCGGCAGCGCACAGATCGCCCGAAGTCGTGAGATCGCGCGCACGGCCGCCGACGGCGCCACCGATGTCCTCCATCCGCTGATCACGGTCACCCGGGGGCTGCGGAAGCTGGCCGCCATGGCCCGGAGCAAGTGGACCGCCACGCCCAAGGAACGGCGTGGTCCCACCCTGTTCTTCGTGGCGGCCTGCGTCTTGGGCGTCGCGGTCCTCCCCTACGGGCTGCTGATCGCCCTCATCACGCTGATGGCCGCGGCCGCCTGGGCGGGCCGGGTCAGGACACCGGCCAGAACCGGCCCCGACGCGGCCCAGGTCGCCCGGCTCAAGGCCCTGTACGAGGCCCTCGTGCCGTACTTCTCGGCCCCGGACGACCCGGCTCCGCTCTTCACCCACGGCGGGGAGTGGAGCAAGGTCTTCAGCGCGTACGAGTTCGACCGGGCCGGCCGGCTGACGCACCTGCACCTGAGGTATCCGGCGTACTTCACCGACTCCGAAGCCGACTCCCGGGCCCGGATCGAGCACTTGCTCCACACCAAGTCCGGCCGCGGGCGCGAGTACCGCTTCAGCTGGGACGAGGAGGGCAATCAGCTCGACATGAGCGTGCTGCCCGCCCTGTCCACCGCCATCGCCGCGCAGCGTTTCGTCACCGGCCCCGGCGAGACCGTGCTCGGCTTCACCGACGCCGGCTCCGTCCAGCGCATGCTGCCGGTCACCTGCGGCGGGACCACGGAGCAGGCGCCGCCCGTCATCTGGCGGACCGGGCCCCGCTCGACCGAACCCCACCTGCTGGTGGTCGGCGAGCCCGGCAGCGGCACCACCACACTGCTGCGCTCCATCGCCCTGCAGGCGCTCCAGCACGGCGACGTCCTCGTCGTCGAGGGCGGCGGCACCGGCGAGTACGCGTGCCTCACCGGCCGCCCCGGCGTCCTCGCCGTCGAGTGCGACCTCCCCGGAGCGCTGGCCGGCCTCGAATGGGCCGCGCACGAGACCGAGCGCCGGCTGATCGTCGCGAACCGCGCGCGGCAGGCGGGCAGGCCCGCTCCCGACGACGCGAAGCGGCCGCTGTGGATCCTGCTCGACCGGCCGAGCGTCCTCGGCCATCTCGCCGCCGCCGACGGCCACATGGACCCGCAGGAACTGCTGCAGGCGCCGCTGCGGCACGGCCGGGGCGTGCACGTCACGGTCGTCGTGGCCGAGCAGTTCGACAGCGCCGACGCGCTGTCCGAGACCGTACGGACGCACACGCGCGCCCGTGTGACTCTCGGCCAGGCGGACTTCGACCGGGTCGGGACGGTGCTGGGCACCGTTCCCCGCACGACGCCCGCCACGGACGTCCCGCCCGGGCGCGGCTATGCGCGGCTGGGCACGGGACCGGTGCTCAGGCTCCAGGTGCCGGCGACACCCGACCCGTTCGACGACGCGACGAGCGAGGCGCACCGGCAGGCGGTGCTCGACCTGTTGCCGGCGCGTCCGGACGAGCCGGAGCCGACGGTCCCGGATGCCCAGCCCGCGGCGGGGCCCGCCTCCTCCCCCGCGCCGACAGCCTCGGCGGTCCCTGCCGACGGCTGACGCCCCGTTCCCCCGGCCGGGCCCGCACGTCCCACGCGGTCCCGGCCGCGGCACGTCCGGGCGTGTGCCGGAAGGCCCCGTTCACACGCCACACCTGACTGCGCACACGCATGGCCGACCACGCTCCCGCCGCGCCGCGGCCGCCGGCGGGCACGACCAGGCGCCTGACCGCACACACGCCCCGGCCCGGGGCTACGCCACGAACGTGCGCGGGGTCTCCGTACCCGTGGTCGCGCCCGTGCGTACCAGCCGTGCCGCCGCCGCCAGCCGTGTGGCGGCCTCCTCCGCGACCGGCCCGCCGACCGTGAACGGCAGCCGTACGTACCCCTCGAAGGCCCCGTCGACCCCGAACCGCGGGCCGGACGGCACCCGGATGCCGACGCGCTCGCCGACCTCAGCGAGCCGGGAGCCGGAGAGGCCACCGGTGCGGACCCACAGCGTCAGACCGCCGGAGGGCACGTCGAACTCCCAGTCCGGAAGCTCCCTGTGCACCGCCGCGACGAGTGCGTCGCGGTTGTCACGGGCCTGTTCGCGGCGGATGGACACGGCGCTGTCCCAACCTTCGGTGCACATCAGCCAGTTGACGCCGAGCTGCTCCAGCACGGGCGTGCCGAGGTCGGCGTACGCGCGGGCGGCGACGAGCGAGCGGATGACGTCGGGGGCCGCGCGCACCCAGCCGATCCGCATGCCCGCCCAGAACGCCTTGCTCGCCGAGCCGACGGTCAGCACGGTCGAGCCGGCCGGGTCGAAGGCGCAGACGGGACGGGGCATCTCGATGTCCGGGTCGAGATACAGCTCGGACATGGTCTCGTCGACGACCAGGACGGTGCCCGCCGAGCGGGCGGCCTCCACCAGGGAACGGCGGCGGTCCTCGTCGGCGAGCGCGCCCGTCGGGTTGTGGAAGTCGGCGACGACGTACGCGAGCCGGGGTGCCGCGTCGCGCAGCACCTGGCGCCAGCGCGCCATGTCCCAGCCGGCCAGCCCCTCGGCCATCGCCACCGGCACGAGCCGGGCGCCGGCCTCGCGCATGAGCTGGAGGATGTTGGCGTAGGAAGGGGACTCGACGGCGATACGCTCGCCGCGGCCGGCGAAGAGGTGGCAGATGGCGTCCATCGCGCCCATCGCACCGGTGGTGACCATGATCTGCTCGGGCATGGTCGGGATGCCGCGCTCGGTGTAGCGCTCGGCGAGCATCTGGCGCAGTGCGGGCAGGCCCGCCGGGTAGTCGCCGTGGGTGTGGGCGTACGGCGGCAACTCCTCGAGAGCACCCTGGAAGGCCCTGGTCAGCCACGGCTCCGGGGCCGGCAGGGCAGCGCAGCCGAGGTCGATCATGGAACCGAGCGACTCGGGCGGCAGCGGTTCGAGGCCGCGGGCGGGCAGCGGGTTGCCCGCGGGGACGGCGGTCCAGCTGCCCGCCCCCCTGCGGGACTCCAGGAACCCCTCCGTTCGCAGGGCCTCGTAGGCCGCGGCGACGGTGGTGCGGCTGACGGAGAGCGAGAGGGCCAGTTCCCGTTCGGCGGGCAGGCGCGCGGCGACGGGCACCCGCCCTTCGAGGACGAGGAGCCGGATGCCGTCGGCGAGGGCGCGGTAGGCCGGCGGCTTGCGGGTGCCGGGGCCGGCGGGGCGCGGTTGCTGGGAGGTGAGCTGCCGGGCGAGCTGTGCCGCCCCCACCGCCGAGGTCCACTGCGACATAGAAGTCAGTCCACCTTCCTCGAATTGGCCATGGTCGAGCATCCTTCCGTAGCCACAGAGTGTCATGCGTCGGTCCACTTTCACCACACAGGGGGACGCCATCGTGTCCGGACATCTCACTCGCAGGCTGCTCCAGCTGTACGTTGGTCTGGCGTTGTACGGGGTGAGTTCGGCACTCCTGGTGCGCGCCGGGCTCGGGCTCGAACCGTGGGGGGTGCTGCATCAGGGCCTGTCGGAGCTGACCGGAATCTCGATCGGTGTGGTGTCGATCATCGTCGGCGCCGCGGTGCTGCTGCTGTGGATTCCCATCCGGCAGCGGCCGGGGCTCGGCACGGTGTCCAACGTCTTCGTCATCGGCATCGCCATGGACGCGACACTGGCGGTCGTGCCCGCCGTCCACGGGCTCGTGGCGCAGGTCCCGCTCCTGCTCACGGGCGTCGTGCTGAACGGCGTGGCCACCGGCCTGTACATCGCGGCCCGCTTCGGCCCCGGTCCGCGCGACGGCCTGATGACGGGTCTGCACCGCCTCACGGGCCGGTCGATCCGCCTCGTGCGTACGGCGCTGGAGGTCGCGGTCGTCGCCACCGGATTCGTGCTCGGCGGATCGGTGGGGGTGGGCACGGTGGTGTACGCGCTGGCGATCGGACCGCTGGCGCAGCTGTTCCTGCGGCTCTTCGCCATCCCGCAGGCGAGCGAAGGCAGCACCGTGGTCGCCGGCTCGACACCGAGGAAGGCCATACTGCGGCGGTGACTCCGATACGCCACCCCTACCTGGACCATCCGGCCACCCTCGCCTTCGCCCACCGCGGAGGCGCCGCCGACGGCATCGAGAACACCGCGGCGGCCTTCCGCCGGGCCGCGGACTGCGGATACCGCTACTTCGAGACCGATGTGCACACCACGTCCGACGGACGGCTGGTCGCGTTCCACGACGCGACGCTGGACCGGGTCACCGACTCGCGCGGACGCATAGCCGAGCTGCCCTGGAGCGAGGTGAGCCGGGCCCGGGTGGCGGGCCGGGAGCCGCTGCCGCTGTTCGAGGAGCTGCTGGAGGAGTTTCCCGCCGCCCGCTGGAACGTGGACCTCAAGGCGGAGTCCGCGCTGGAGCCGCTGGTGGACCTGATCCGCAGGACGGACGCCTGGGACCGGGTGTGCGTGGGGTCGTTCTCGGAGGGCAGGGTGGCGCGGGCGGTGCGCCGGGCCGGCCCGCGCCTCGCCACGTCGTTCGGCGTCAGGGGCGTGCTGGGCCTTCGGCTCGCGTCGGTGGGGATACCGGCCGCGGTGCGCGGCGGCGCCGTGTGCGCCCAGGTTCCGGAGACCCAGAACGGCATCCGGGTGGTAGACCGCCGCTTCGTGCGCGAGGCGCACGCGCGGGGACTTCAGGTCCATGTCTGGACGGTCAACGACGCCGATCGGATGGCCGCGCTCCTGGACCTTGGCGTGGATGGCATCATGACCGATCATCTGGAGACATTGCGCACGGTGCTGACCGACCGTGGCGTGTGGGTTTGACCCGGGAGCGTGTCCGGGACGGCACGAGCGAGGGGGCGCGGATGACGGCCGGCACCGCCGACCGCAGGGACGGCGCGGACAGCGCCCGCGAGCGAAGACGCGAGCAACACGGCTGGTTTTTCTACGACTTCGCGTGCTCGGTGTACTCGACGAGCGTGCTCACGGTGTTCCTCGGGCCCTATCTGACGTCGGTCGCCAAGGCGGCCGCCGACGCAGACGGCTTCGTCCATCCGCTGGGGATCCCGGTGCGGGCTGGATCCGTCTTCCCGTACGCGGTCTCGGTGTCGGTCGTCCTCGCGGTGGTGGTGATGCCGTTCGCGGGGGCGGCGGCGGACCGCAGCGGCCGCAAGAAGCCCCTCCTCGCCCTCTCCGCGTACCTCGGCGCCGCGGCGACGACGGGTATGTTCCTCCTGGACGGCGACCGGTATCTGCTCGGCGCGTTCCTGCTGATCGTCGCGAACGCCTCGCTCGCGGTGTCGATGGTCCTCTACAACGCGTACCTGCCGCAGATCGCCGAGCCGCACGAACGCGACGCGGTCTCCTCCCGGGGCTGGGCCTTCGGCTACACCTCGGGCGCCCTGGTGCTGGTGCTCAACCTGGCCGTCTATTCCGGCCACGCGTCCTTCGGCCTGTCCGAGGGCGACGCGGTGCGGATCTGTCTGGCCTCCGCCGGGCTGTGGTGGGGCGCCTTCACGCTCGTCCCCCTGCGCCGGCTGCGGGACCGCCGGGTCACCGCGGACGGGGACGGCGCGGTCGGCTCCGGCTGGCGTCAACTGCTGGCCACGCTGAAGGACATGCGCCGTCACCCGCTGACGCTGTCCTTCCTGCTCGCGTACCTCGTCTACAACGACGGCGTGCAGACCGTGATCTCGCAGGCGTCGGTCTACGGTTCCGAAGAGCTGGGCCTGGACCAGACGACGCTCATCACGGCGGTGCTCCTGGTCCAGATCCTGGCCGTGGTGGGCGCGCTGGGCATGGGCCGGCTGGCGCGGACGCACGGCGCGAAGCGCACCGTGCTCGCCTCGCTCGCCGTGTGGACTCTCATCCTCGCCACGGGGTACTTCCTGCCGGCGGGCGCACCGGTGTGGTTCTACTGCCTGGCGGCGGCGATCGGGCTGGTGCTGGGCGGCAGCCAGGCCCTGTCGCGTTCCCTGTTCTCGCACCTGGTGCCGCGGGGCAAGGAGGCGGAGTACTTCTCTGCGTACGAGATGAGCGACCGGGGGCTGAGCTGGCTGGGGCCGCTGGTGTTCGGTCTCGCGTATCAGCTGACCGGCAGCTACCGGGATGCCATCATCTCCCTGGTGATCTTCTTCGTCCTCGGGTTCGTGCTGCTCGCGCGGGTACCGGTACGGCGTGCGGTGGCCGCCGCGGGCAACCCCGTCCCGGACCGGATTTAGACGCGGAGATGAAAGGCCGGTAGTGTACGCCTTTGGCCCGCCAGGCGGACCGTTACTGCGTGCTCAAGCAGCACAGACGCTGGGTGACATCTGATGCCAGATGTGACAAACCGGGCACTGGTGGGTAGAACAAGGGGCGGCACGACGGGCGACGCATGACCCGCAACGGGAATCTTTACCGCCGACCGGACGTTGACCGGATGACGACGACAGCGACACCTGTCCTGTGGGCGACAAGCCCGGGAGGCACGATTCATGAGTGAGCGAGCTCTTCGCGGCACGCGCCTCGTGGTGACCAGCTACGAGACCGACCGCGGCATCGATCTGGCCCCGCGCCAGGCGGTGGAGTACGCATGCGAGAAGGGGCATCGTTTCGAGATGCCGTTCTCGGTCGAGGCGGAGATTCCGCCGGAGTGGGAGTGCAAGGTCTGCGGAAGCCAGGCGCTCCTTGTTGACGGGGACGGCCCCGAGGAGAAGAAGGGCAAGCCGGCGCGTACGCACTGGGACATGCTCATGGAGCGGCGCACCCGTGAGGAGCTCGAGGAAGTGCTGGCCGAGCGGCTGGCGGTTCTGCGCTCCGGCGCCATGAACATCGCGGTGCACCCGCGCGACAGCCGCAAGTCCGCGTAGCGCGCGCGAGCGCGCGGTCGGCGCGTGTACGGAGCCGCGGGCTGTGCCACACCGTTGGTGTGGCACAGCCCGCGGCTTCGCTACGTGACGGCCCGGCGGCCCCGGCCAACCGGAACACGGCGTGCCCGTTCCTGCCGGGGGCCTCGCGCTCAGTCCGACTCGGTTTCGCCGGGCCAACGCCCGCGCGGCGTGACCAGGGCGCGGGTCCACTGGACCCATCCGCCGGAGTGTCACCGGCCGCACGACCCGACTCCGGTCCGCCGGGCCCGCCCGCGCCGCGTGACCCCGGCACCGGTCCGCCGGACCCAACCGTCGAAGCATCACCGCCGCCCGGCCCCACTCGGGTCCGCCGGGCGTCACTGCCGTACGACCAAACTCGTGTTTGCCGGGCCACCCGCGCCGGGTGACCCGGGCGCGGGTCCGCCGAAGGACGGAGCGTCCACGCCGCACGAGCCGGCTCCGGCCTACCGGGCCCATCCGGGCCGCGCGACCCCGGCACGGGTCCGCCGGGCCCATGCGGCGGCGTCGCCGCTGTGTGGCCCCGGCCGGGGCCCGGTGTCAGGGGGTCAGTGGGGGTCTGCTGCCGTCCTCGTCCGCTGGATGTCGCGCGGCCGGCTCGCGGATGACCTCTCCCTGGACCACCTTGCCGTCGGGGCGGTGCATCCTGGCCTGCTGGAACGCGTTGCCCAGCGTGCCCGGCGACGCCGTCCGTATCCGGCGCTCCAGTGAGCGCTCTGCGTACCGGCCGAGCCGGGTGCGCACCGGCGGCAGCAGGAGCAGCAGGCCCAGCACGTCCGACACCACACCGGGCAGCATCAGCAGCAGGCCGCCGAGCATCAGCAGACCGTTGCTCTCTCCGCTGCTCGTCGGCACGGGGGCACCCGGCTGCTGCTGCAGCGTCCGCGTGAGGTTGGTGAACGCACGGCGTCCCGCCCGCTTGATCACCACCCCACCGAGCACGCCCGCCCCGACCAGGAGGCCGAGGACGGCGAACCCGCCCGCCTCTTCGGCCACGAGGGTCAGCAGCCAGATCTCCAGGACCAGCCAGGCGGCGATGCCGAGGGCAACGAAGGTGCGGGCGCGTGAGCGCCGGGGTGCGGTCGGGGTCGGCGCGCCGGTCGTCATGCCCCCCAGTATGCCTGGGCGCCCGCCGGAGTGGCGTAAGGAGGGGATCAGGAGGCTCCGGGCTTCCGGCCGAGCAGCCGGTTCGCCCGGCTCCCCACGCCCCAGGCCGTGACCCGCCACAGTGCCTCGACCACGATGTCCCTGCTCATCTTCGAGTCGCCCAGCTCGCGTTCGACGAACGTGATCGGGACCTCGACGACGTGGAAGCCCGCGGCCACGGCCCGGCGGGCGAGGTCGACCTGGAAGCAGTAGCCCTGCGAGGCGACGTCGTCGAGCCCCAGGCCCTGGAGCGTCTCGGCGCGGAAGGCCCGGTAGCCGCCGGTCATGTCGCGGATGGGGACGCCGAGCAGCAAGCGGGAGTACGTGCTGCCGCCGCGGGAGAGGAACTCCCGGTGCCGGGGCCAGTTGACGACACGGCCGCCCGGCACCCAGCGCGAGCCGAGGACCAGGTCCGCGCCCTTGAGCGCGGTGAGCAGGCGGGGCAGTTCCTCCGGCTGGTGGGAGCCGTCGGCGTCCATCTCGACGAGCACGCCGTAGCCGTGCTCGATGCCCCAGCGGAAGCCCGCCAGGTACGCGGCGCCGAGTCCTTCCTTGCCCTTGCGGTGCAGGACGTGCACCTGCTCGTCGGTGGCGGCGAGTTCGTCGGCGAACTTGCCCGTGCCGTCGGGGCTGTTGTCGTCGGCGACGAGGACGTCGGCGTCGGGCACGGCGGCGCGCACCCGCGACACGATCGCCTGGATGTTCTCGGCCTCGTTGTAGGTCGGAATGATCACCAAGGCCTTGCCGAGCGGGCCGTACCGCCTCCCCCGGGATCCACCGCGGGGAACCGCACCACCGTCGTTCACTGCTGCCCCTTAAAGTCCGTACGCAGGGCCCCACCATAGCGAGCGCTCGGAGCGCACCGCCGGGTGGCGGCGGATCAGGGGCGACGGATGCCGGACAGCGGTGGCACAGAGCCGGAACTGGCCACCGGAGCGGTGAGAACGGGCCGCCGGACGGTGCCGGGCGGCAGCGGATCGGACCCGGCGTCCTTCGGGCCGACCTTGGGGCCCGCTGGCTGCGGGTCGACCGAGAGCCGTTGTCTACTGAACGCCGGGCCCCACCCGGGTCGCACCTGCCGGCCGGCTGAAACCTTCCCTCTGCCCCCGAGGCGCGGGCGCTGAACCTGGCTCCCAGTGGTGGTGCGCCGGTGCGGCACACCACCCCATGGCCCAGCGGCGTTCGACGACTGCGTGGAAGGTGCCGGTCGGACGTCCTGTGGTGGACCCGGCCGAACCTACCGGCCGGTGGCCGCTCGCTGTCAACAGTCGTGCCACCAGCGGGAATCGGCCGTATCACCAGGTCAGAGGCGAAGATCCGCAGGTCGAGGCCGAGCCGTTCGGGCATCGATCGGCGGTACGAAATGTCCGCACGTCACCCGTTCGGTCCCGCGAAGACGGTGCGGCCGAAGACGACCGTGCGCAGGCAGACGGGCAGGTCGTAGCCGGGGGTGAGGTCCGGCAGTCCCGGGGTGCCCGAGCGCGGGTCGGTGGACCAGCGGGCCACGCGGTCGTCGGGTGCCTGGACGACGAGTTCGCCGGTGCGCCAGACCGCGTAGTCCGCGGGTGCTCCCGGGACCAGGACGCCCGCGTCGTCGCGGCCGACGGCCCGCCAGCCGCCCCGCGTGTGGGCGGTGAAGGCGGCGCGGGCGGAGATGCGGTGCTCGGGGGTGCGGTGGAAGGCGGCGGCCCGGACGGTTCCCCACGGGTCGAGCGGGGTCACGGGGCTGTCGGAGCCGAACGCCAGGGGGACGCCGGCGCGCAGCAGTGCCGCGTACGGGTTGAGCGTACGGGCGCGTTCGGCGCCGAGCCGCTGGGCGTACATGCCCGTCTCGCCGCCCCAGGCCGCGTCGAAGGCCGGCTGGACGGAGGCGGTGAGCCCGAACTCGGCGAAGTCGGCGATGGTTTCGGGGGTGAGCATCTCGGCGTGCTCGACGCGGTGGCGGGCGGCGCGGACGCGGGCGAGACCCACCTTGTCCGCCGCGGCGCGGACGCCGTCGACGACCGCGGTCAGGGCCGCATCGCCGATGGCGTGGAACCCGGCCTGCAGGCCGGCCTCGGTACAGGCGACGACATGGGAGGCGACATCGGCCGCGTCGAGGTGGGCGGCGCCGGTGTGGCCGGCGTCGGCGTACGGCTCGTGCAGACAGGCGGTGTGCGAGCCGAGGGAACCGTCGGCGAACAAGTCGCCGGCGGCGCCCAGAGCACCCAGGGCGCGCGCCCGCTCGACGTCCCGGTCGGCCCAGTAGCCGACCACGCGCGGGCCGGGCTCGTCCCGCGCGAGCTCGAGCAGGCCGGTGAAGTCGTCCTCGGAGGAGATGTCGGGGCCGCCGCATTCGTGGACGGTTCCGATGCCGAGCGATGCGGCGTGCCGGAGCGCCGCGCGCTGCGCCTCGGTGCGCTGCCGCGGTGAGAGGGCCGCGTAGGCGGCGGTGCGCAGCGCGTGGTGGGCGGCGCCGGTCAGTGGTTCGCCGTCGCGGAAGCCGGCCAGCGAACGGATGCCGGGGACGAGCTCCAGCAGGGCCGTGGTGACGACGGCGGAGTGGACGTCGATACGGGTGAGGTAGAGGGGGCGTCCGCCGGTGAGCTCGTCGAGTTCGTCGCGCCGGGGGGCGCGGGCCTCGGGCCAGCGGGCGGCGTCCCAGCCGTGTCCGATCAGGATGCGGTCGCCGGGGCGGGCGTCCGCGTACGCGCGGACGAGCGCGGCGGCCTCGGCGAGCGAGGCGGCGCCGGACAGGTCGAGGCCGGTGAGCGCGAGGCCGGTCGCGGTGGTGTGCACATGCGCGTCGGTGAACGCGGGGGTGACGAGGGCGCCTTCCAGGTCGACGACCTCGTCGACGCCGGAGGCGAAGGCGTCGGCCGCGCCCTCGGAGCCCACCCAGGCGACATGTCCCCTCTCGACGACCATCGCGGTGGCGAAGGGGTCGGCGGGGCTGTGGACTTCTCCACCGCGCAGCAGCACGGTGCGGTGTTCGCTCTGGGGGGCGGTGCTCTCGGTCATGGGACCAAGACTAGATACGCGGAGGGCGGGCCTCGTACGGGGTCGACAGGACGACCGTGGTGCGGCTGGAGACGCCGGCCAGCGAGCGGATGCGGCTGAGCAGGTGCTCCAGTTCGAGCGGCGTCGCGACGCGCACCTTGAGGATGTAGTTCTCGTCGCCCGCGACGCTGTGGCACGCCTCGATCTCGGGGACTCCGGCGAGCCGGTCGGCGATGTCGTCGGGGGCGCTGGGGTCGAACGGCTTCACCGAGATGAACGCGGTGAGCGGCAGACCCACGGCCTCGGGGTCGACGACGGCGGCGTAGCCGCGGATGACACCGCGCTGCTCCAGGCGGCGGACGCGCTGGTGCACCGCCGAGGTGGACAGGCCCGTGGCCTTGCCCAGGTCGGTGTAGCTCATACGCCCGTCCTTGACGAGCAACTCCACGATCTGACGATCCAGCTCCTCCATGCGGATCAACCTATTGCCCCAGGGCCCCTCCGGCACAGTCCACGGCGGCCGCGGGGGGACCCCTGCGACACCCATGTGACGAAGACCACAGGTTTGCGCCCCGGTCCGCCGTGACCTCACGGTTACCTGCCCCGCGCGATGGGCATTGCTTGGTGTGGTCGAGGCCATCAGCGCCTGGTCGGCCCATCCGAGGGGGAGATTCTCCATGCAGAGCGTTAAGAACGACGGCCGTACCGAACTGGAGCCCGTCGATTCGGCCGAACAGGCCGACGGCGACGAGTTCGACGCGTACGACACCTTCGAGATGTACCGGGTCGTGTGCCCGGACTGCGCCCAGCCGATCGCTCTCCTGGCGGACGAGGACGTCCTGCCGGAGCACGCGCTGTGCCCCACCCCGTGGAACCCCTTCGGACTGACGGTGTGCTCGGGCACCGGCCGGTCCGCCGGGGAGGCCCGGCCCGCCGACGAGTCGCTCGAGGCGCAGGAGCAGGACACGGCCCTGCTGCTGACGCTGCCCCAGGGGCTCGACTGGCGCACCCAGCCGTTCTCGCACGTCGGCGGTCCGGGTTCGCGGCCGCTCAAGGTGCCGCCGATGCGCCGCGCGGCCTGAAGTCCCCACCCTGAGCGTGCGAGCCGCGCGTGAGCGTGCGCACCGCCGCTGAGCGCGCGGGCTGCGCCTGAGCGCGCGCCGCGCCGCCGCGGCCCGCCGCCGCGTCACGGCGCGGACGTCATGCGTACGCCTTGGACTGGCGCGCGAATCGGCCCGGCGGTAACCCGCCGCCGGGTCCGGGCGTTGGCCCGGCATGACGGTGTACTCCACGACCACGACGCGCGGCCGTCGGCAGCTTCTCGTGCGCGCCTCTGAAGAATCGGTTCATCACCCGGCGGACCCGCCGATCTACCGCGAGCTGGTCACGCTG
This sequence comes from Streptomyces sp. 5K101, assembly GCF_046506645.1. Classification (NCBI taxonomy): domain Bacteria; kingdom Bacillati; phylum Actinomycetota; class Actinomycetes; order Kitasatosporales; family Streptomycetaceae; genus Streptomyces; species Streptomyces sp. 5K101. Next base: position 53,640 of record NZ_JBKFFO010000013.1, read on the forward strand.
TGGGCGAGCCGCGGCAGAACGCTGCCGGGGCGCCGGGACCCCGAGTGGAGCAGGCTCGCGGCGCCCCTGGCGTGGGAAGGGGGCGGTCAGCGGGTCTCGGGCCCGGCAAGGTGACGGGCGATGACCATGCGCTGGATCTGGTTGGTGCCCTCGACGATCTGCAGCACCTTGGCCTCGCGCATGTAGCGCTCGACCGGGAAGTCCTGCGTGTAGCCGTAACCGCCGAGGACCTGGACGGCGTCCGTGGTGACGCTCATGGCGGCGTCGGTGCAGAACAGCTTGGCCATGGCGGCCTGCCGCGAGAACGGCCGGCCCGCGTCCCTCAGCCGCGCGGCCGCGAGGTACAGCGCCCGCCCGGCCTCGATGCGCGTCGCCATGTCGGCCAGCATGAAGCGCAGTCCCTGGAAGTCGGCGATCGGGCGGCCGAACTGCTTGCGGTCCGTCGCGTACGCCACGGCCGCGTCCAGCGCCGCCTGGGCCACGCCGACGGCGCAGGCCGCGATGCCCAGGCGCCCGGAGTCCAGCGCGGAGAGCGCGATGGCGAAGCCCTGTCCCTCGTCGCCGATGCGGCGCGTGTCGGGGATGCGGACGCCGTCGAAGTGGAGCTGGGCGGTGGGCGAGCCCTTCATGCCCATCTTCTTCTCCGGCTGTGCGGCGTTCAGCCCCTGAGCGTCGCCCGGGACCAGGAACGCCGTGATGCCGCGGGCGCCCTCGCCACCCGTGCGGGCGAGGACGGTGCAGAAGTCGGCGACGCCGCCGTGCGTGATCCACGCCTTGGTGCCGGTGATGACCCAGTCGTCGCCGTCGCGCACCGCCTTCGTGCGCAGCGAGGCGGCGTCGGAACCGGAGGCGGGCTCGGAGAGGCAGTACGCGCCGAGCAGGCCGCCGCCGAGCATCGCGGGCAGGTGGTCGCTGCGCTGCTCCTTGGTGCCGTAACCGGCCAGCGCGTGGCAGGCGAGGGAGTGGACGCTGACGCCGAGGCCCACGGTGAGGCGCGCGGCCGCCAGCTCTTCGAGCACCTGGAGGTAGACCTCGTACGGCTGGTCGCCGCCGCCGTACTCGGAGCCGTACGGCAGGCCGAGCAGGCCCGACGCGGACAGGAGGCGGAAGACCTCGCGCGGAAAGTGCCCGGCCTCCTCCTCCTCGGCCGCGTGGGGAGCGATCTCCCGCTCGGCGATGTCGCGGACCAGGGTGATCAGGTCCCTGGCCTCCTCGGTGGGCAGCTGACGGTCCACCGGCTGCGGGGCGCGGTCGGGCATTGCGGCGCTCTCCTCCCTGTCGGGCGCTGCGGCGTCGCGCGCGCAGGGTGAGGGCGCGTCGCCGGGTCTTCTGCCACGCCGATGGTGCCCTTCCGGATCACGAAAGAGGCTGGTTGGCGGCTGTTGGCGCGTTGAGTATGCCCGATCGGAGGGCTCCCGTCACGAGGTGCCCGGGAGTACGTGCGGCGCTGCCGCGATGGTGCCGGAGAGCGGCGAATCCGGTCCGCGGACCTGCCCGACGGCGGGGCGGTCCAGGCCGCCTCGGTACCAGGGCATGCGCGCCCGGCACGGTCCGACAGGAGAAGGGCTAGAGCAGGCCGAGCTGGGTGATCAGCATGGCGATCACGACCACGAGCGTCCAGCCGAGGACGTGCTCCAGCACGGACGACTCGTCGTCGGGGCCTCCGGTGCGGGTGCGGAGCAGGGCGCTGTCGGCGGTGGCGGCGGTCGAAGTCATGGCGGTCTCGTTCGGTCGGCGTACAGGTGGTCTCCCCCGTGGCCCCACCACAGTGCCAGCCCCGGCGGGCCCCGGGGTAGAGACGTTCGTCACGCCCCGGGGTCCGGCCGGCCGCCTCAGTGGATGCCGACCGCCGCGAGAGCCTGGCGCTGGGCGGGGGTGGGGGCGGCCGGCCAGTACAGGTAGCAGACGCCACCGGTGCCGGACACGACCTTCCCGCTCGCGTTGTGGCGCTTGGTGCGGAGCCAGATCTTCTCCCACTCGGCGCGCCGGTAGACGCGCCGCACGGCCTCGTTGCTCGCCGAGGCCGGGTCATTGGCGATCACGTCGCCGTCGGCGGTGAAGCCGATCACCGTCATCAGGTGTCCCGCGGTCCCGTAGCCGGCTCCGGTCAGTTCCTCCTCGAGGAACGACTGCGACGTTATGACCGGGATGCCGGCACGGATCAGGGTCTCCAGGTCGGTGAGCGAGGAGAGCCGGGTGACCACCGCGCTCATGTCGCGGTAGGTCGCCGCGTAGGCCGCGTTGAAGGGCCAGTTGCCACAGCCCTCGTACTGGTAGTCGTAGGTGAAGCGGGCCGCGTGGCAGACCTGCGGATCCGCGAACTCCGGGTCGACCCAGGCCAGCTCGTCGGCCGTGGGCCCGCGCCCCCAGTATTCGATGATCATCTGGGACGAGGTGGGGCTGCACCAGGCCTCGCCGCCGTTGTCGTACTCCGGGTACTGGCCGATGTGCGTGTTCTGCGAGTACCGCGGGACCGTGAGCTCGCGGGCGAGGCCGGGCTCCGAGGCCGGTACGCCGAAGCGGTCGGGGATGTCCGAGGCCATCGCGCCGAGGCGCCAGACGGTGGGGGTGAGTCGGGTGCCGGGCCTGCGGTAGAGCGTCAGCCGCAGCCGGTACGAGGTCAGGCGTAGCCCGCTCGCCGCGTCGTCGACGGCGAAGGTGTCCGTCCAGATGCTCGCCTTGCCGTCGCTCTGGTTGTCGACGGAGGTGCGGCGGATGTCCTCGTCGCCGGCGGCCCAGCGGCCCATCACGAACCACGGTGTGTCCGTGCCGTCCGAGTAGGTGCCCGCGAGCTCCACCCGGAGCCAGGTACCGGCCGGGGTGTGCGCGTTCCAGGAGGCGATGACCTCGGTCGCGGGCACGGTCGAGCGGTGCACCGGCGAGGTCCACGTCGCGTACTCCCAGCGGCCGCTGCGGCCGGTGTGCGGATCGGCGTAGTCGACGGTGTCCGCGGGCGTGCTGATCACGACGCCCGGGCGGCGGCCGGAGACGGCGGCGGTGCCGGCCCGGTCGCCGCAGCGCCAGTCGGTGTAGGTGGACCAGAAGCGGTTGTCGACGAGCCTGGCCGCGGCGTGCCGGTCGGCAGAAGGGGCGGCGCCGGCCGTGGGTGCGGCGGCCGTGGGCGCGGCGGCGGACAGCGTTCCGGCGCCGGCGGCGGCCGCGATCGCGGCGCCCAGGACGGTTCTGCGCGAAGTAGGTCTGGCCATGGGACCCCCAAGTCAGGTGCGCGGCAGTGGGGCAACTATCCCGGCTCGGACGGGGCTTCGGCCAGCACTTCGGACCGCGTCGGCCGGGGCAATATTGGTCTGGTCCACTGGCATGACCTGCGGGTGCGTCCCGCCCGCACCGCCGCGGCTCCTACCCTTGCCCCATGGACGACCTCGACCGGCTCGCCGCGCAGCTGCGCGCACTGGACCCTTCGTGCGGTCCGGTGCGCCTGATCGCCGTGGACGGCCACGCCGGTTCGGGCAAGAGCACGTTCGCGGCCCGGCTCGCCGCCGCGCTCGGCGGCGACGGCGTGCCCGTGCTGCACCTGGACGACCTCGCCACGCACGAGGAGCTGTTCGCGTGGACAGACAGGATGCTGGACGAGGTGATCGCCCCGCTGTCCCGTGGACGGACGGCACTGTTTCACCCGTACGACTGGAATCTGAGGCGATTTCTTCCGCCGCGTCCGCTGCCGGCGGCGCCCGTCGTCCTGATCGAGGGCGTCGGCGCGGGGAGGCGGGCCCTGCGGCCCCACCTGGCCTGTCTCCTGTGGATGGACCGTGCGGCCGAGGACTCCTGGGCGCGCGGCAGACAGCGCGACGGTACCGGGCTCAGCACCTTCTGGGACGGGTGGACGGCGGCGGAGACACGCCATTTCGCCGCGGACCCGTCGCGTCCGCATGCGGACATCGTGGTGCGCGAGTGCTCCGAGGGGTACGAGTGGTGGGCGGTACCTGACGGAACGCCACGAACGGACGACGCGATCACCGAGGGTGATCGCCCTGGCCAGGCATACTGAACAGTCGGATTTCCCAGCTCAAGAGTGGCCTCAACTCTGCTTGACCGACGGGCCGTACAGGACTTACGTTCTCAATGTGCGGCTTTCCGGAGCCGCCGCGGATACGAAGCCCCCGGTTGTTCCCCCGTGATCGGGGGCTTCGTTCTGCCCTTCCCCCCGCCCTGTCGGCACTCTTCCGGACCTTTCGCTCACAGTGGGTCACCGGTGCCCCTTCCTCGCGGCGCTCTTAGCGCAGCTCCCGCGCGCCGGTACGATGCACCCCGGTGGGCTCAATTCCCCTCCGCGGCATGGTCGTTGCGTACGCTGCCGGTGGGCGCCCCCTGGCGCGACAACACTGGTGCACGGTTTGTGGGGGGAGTGTGGGGGACCCTATGGACGACGGCACGCCGGGGGCACGGACTCCGGCCGAGCTCGCCTGGCTGCGTGGCGTTGACGCCTGCACCATGGGCGCCTACCCGCAGGCGGAGGAGGAGTTCCGCGCCGCCGTGCGGCTCGACCCGGGGATGGCCGACGCGTGGCTGGGGCTGCACGCCCTGCGCGTCGACACCACCACCGCCCTGCTGCGCATGTACCGCCACCGTGAGCGGTTCGGCGAACAGCGCGCCCGCCACCGCCGCACGCTCAACTCCTGGTACTGGCTGGGCTGGTGGGTACAGCCCGTGCTGGAGAGCCGGCGCGACCTCCTGCTGGCGCACGCCTCCCACTGGCTCGACGGCCGCCACGTGCCCGAGCTCGACCGGGCGCTGGCCGGGCTCCCGCCCGTGGACGCCGACCCCCAGGTGCGCTTCCTGCACGCCTGCCGTGCCTACCTGGTCAAGGACTGGGAACAGCTGGTGCGCCACACCGAGCCGTTGGTCGACGATCCGCTGCTGGGCGTCGAGGCCGGCCTGTTCGGCGGAATGGCCCGGGTGCGGCTGGAGATGTTCCGCCAGGCGGAGCCCATGCTCTCCGCCGCGCTGATGCGCTGCCGCAGCGAGCAGCCGCAGCGCAAGGAGCTGAGGTACTGGCTGGCACGGGCCCACGAGGGCACCGGCCGCAGCGCCGCGGCCCTGCCGCTGTACCGGGCCGTGCACCGGATCGACCCGGCCTTCATGGACACCTCGGCCCGGCTCGCGGCCATCGCCGAGTACGACGGCATCGACGGCTACGACGAGGCGGCGGGCCTGGCCGCCGTGTCGCTGACCGGCTTCGGCGCCGACGTCGTGGACGTCCAGGCGGAGGGCGAGGGCCCCGTCGCCACCGAGCGCCTGCCCGGTGACCCGGGAAGCCAGCTGCCGGGGAACGGGCCGGCGCCCGCGGACGGCCCCCGACGGCGCACGAGCGTGCCCCGGCAGGCCGCTCCCCCGCACTTCCCGTCGGGTCCCACCGACCCCGTGCTGCTGGCCGAGGCGCTGGCGGAGCTGGAGCGCATGGTGGGGCTGGAGCCGGTGAAACGGCAGGTCAAGGCGTTGTCGGCACAGCTGGAGATGGCCCGGTTGCGGGCCGGGCAGGGCCTTCCCGTACGGCCGCCCAAGCGGCACTTCGTCTTCTCCGGCCCGTCCGGCACCGGCAAGACCACCGTGGCCCGCATCCTCGGCCGGGTCTTCTACGCGCTCGGGCTGCTCGGCGGCGACCACCTGGTGGAGGCCCAACGGGCGGATCTGGTCGGCGAGTTCCTCGGTCAGACGGCGGTGAAGGCCAACGAGCTGATCGACTCGGCACTCGGCGGGGTGCTCTTCGTGGACGAGGCGTACAGCCTCTCCAACTCGGGTTACAGCAAGGGCGACGCGTACGGCGACGAGGCGCTGCAGGTGCTGCTCAAGCGCGCCGAGGACAACCGCGACCATCTGGTGGTCATCCTGGCGGGGTATCCCGAGGGCATGGACCGCCTGCTCGCGACCAACCCCGGCCTCTCCTCGCGCTTCACCACCCGGGTCGACTTCCCGTCCTACCGCCCGCTCGAGCTGACCGCGATCGGGGAGGTGCTGGCCGCGGAGAACGGCGACGTGTGGGACGAGGAGGCCCGTGACGAGCTGCGCTCGATCAGCGGCCACGTCGTCGAACAGGGCTGGATCGACGAGCTGGGCAACGGCCGCTTCCTGCGCACCCTGTACGAGAAGTCCTGCGCGTACCGGGATCTGCGGCTGTCCATGTATCCGGGCACCCCGAACCGCGAGGACCTCTCCACGCTGCGGCTCCCGGACCTGATGCAGGCGTACGGGGAGGTCCTGTCGGGCCGCGGCCCGGCGGGCCGCGATCCACAGGAGCCTCCCCTCGGCTAGGTCCTCTCTTTCTTGGATCAGGCCGGGGCGTCCGGCTCAGCCCACGAGGGCCGGGTCCGTGCCGGCGGACGTCCTCGGTGCCCCTTGCAGCACCGTGACGCGGTGGGCCGGGTCGCGGACCTCGCCCACCAGCATCTCCAGCACGTCCTCCAGGGCGACGAGGCCGAGCACCCGCCCGGACGCGTCCGCGACCTGCGCCAGGTGCGTCGCGGCGCGGCGCATCACGGTGAGCGCGTCGTCGAGCGGCAGCTCGGCGCGGAGTGTCGCCATCGGCCGCCAGATGTGCTGGGGCACGGGCCGGTCGCCGACCTCCAGATCCAGCACGTCCTTGACGTGCAGATAGCCCATGAAGGGTCCGGTGCCCTCGGCGCAGACCGGGAACCGGGAGTAGCCCGTGCGGACGGTCAGCTCCTCCACCTGCCGCGTCGTCACCGACGGCGGCACGGTCACGAGTGCGGACCGGGCGATGAGCACCTCGCTCACCGGCCTGCTGCCCAGCTCCAGCGCGTCCTCCAGACGCTCCTGCTCGGCGGGGGCCAGTAGTCCGGCCTGGCCCGCGTCCTCCACGAGCTGTCCCAGCTGGGCGCTGGTGAAGACGGCCTCCACCTCGTCTTTCGGCTCGACCCGGAAGGCGCGCAGCACCACCTTGGCGCAGGCGCCGAGACCCGCGGTCACCGGACGGCACAGCCGGGCGAAGCCGACGAGGCCGGGGCTGAGCCACAGCGCCGTTCGCTCGGGCGCGGCCATGGCCAGGTTCTTCGGCAGCATCTCGCCGACGACGAGGTGCAGGAAGACGACGACGGCCAGCGCGATCACGTAGCCGAGCGGGTGGATCAGCCCCTCGGGGACATGGGCCGCGTGGAAGACCGGCTCCAGGAGGTGGGCGACGGTCGGTTCGGCGACCGCGCCGAGGGTGAGCGAGCAGACGGTGATGCCGAACTGGGCGGCCGCCATCATCTGCGGCAGGTTCTCCAGCCCGTGCAGGACCTGCCGGGCGCGCCCGGAGCCGTCGGCGGCGAGCGGTTCGATCTGGCTGCGGCGTACGGAGACGAGCGCGAACTCGGCCCCGACGAAGAAACCGTTCGCCAGGACCAGGAGCAGGGCGAACAGCAGTTGGACGGCGCTCATCGGGCGGCCTCCGTGAGCGCCGGCACGTCGGCGGTGCGCACCAGGCGCACGCGCTCGGCGCGGTAGCGGTCGACCTGGCGCACCGAGAGGCGCCAGCCGGGCAGTTCGGCCCGGTCGCCGGGGGCGGGGATGCGGCCCAGCAGATCGGCGACGAGTCCGGCGACCGTCTCGTACGGGCCGTCGGGCACGTCCAGACCTATCCGGCGCAGGGTGAGCACCCGGCAGCTGCCGTCGGCCTCCCAGGCCGGCCTGCCGTCCTCGGGTGCGAGGGGCACGAGCTCGGGCCGGGCGTCGGCCTCGGCGTCGTGCTCGTCACGGACCTCGCCGACCAGTTCCTCGACGATGTCCTCGAGGGTGACCACGCCGGCCGTGCCGCCGTACTCGTCGACGACGACGGCCATCGGTTGTTCGCTGCGCAGCCGTTCGAGGAGCTGCTGCACGGGCAGCGTCTCCGGGACGAGCAGCGGCGGTACGGCGATACGAGCCACCCGTACGCGCTGGCGCTCCTCGGCCCGCACCGCGAGCGCGTCCTTGAGGTGCACCATGCCGACGATCTCGTCGATGCGCTCGTGGTAGACGGGGAACCGTGAAAGGCCCGTGGCGCGCGTCAGGTTGAGGACGTCGGCGGCGGTGGCGTCGGACTGCAGGGCGCTCACCTTCACCCGTGGCGTCATGACGTGCTGGGCCGTCAGGTGTCCCAGGGAGAGGGTCCGTACGAACAGGTCAGCGGTGTCCTGCTCCAGCGCGCCGGCCCGGGCCGAGTGACGGGCGAGGGACACCAGCTCGCCGGGGGTGCGGGCGGAGGCCAGCTCCTCGGCGGGCTCGACACCGAAGAGCCGTACGAGACGGTTGGCCGCGGCGTTGAGCAGGGTGATCACGGGGCGGAAGAGGGCCGAGAACAGCGTCTGGGGGCCGGCGACGAAGCGCGCGACCTGCAAGGGCCGGGACACCGCCCAGTTCTTGGGGACGAGTTCACCGATGACCATCTGGACGGCCGAGGCGAGCAGCATGCCGATCACCACGGCGACGCCGGGGACGATGCCGTCGGGCAGCCCGGCGGCGGTGAGGGGTCCGCCGAGCAGCTGGGCGAGCGCCGGCTGCGCGAGCATGCCGACGACCAGGGAGGTGATGGTGATGCCGAGCTGGGTGCCGGACAGCTGGAACGACAGCTGCCGCAGAGCGGCGACGACCCGGCGGGCGCGCTTGTCGCCTTCGGCGGCGGCACGCTCGGCGTCGGGTCGCTCCACGGTGACGAGGCCGAACTCGGCCGCCACGAAGAAGCCGTTGGCGAGGATGAGAAGGAACGCTGCGGCGAGCAGCAGAAGCGGGATGATCATGCCGCCGCCTCCTGTGAGGGGGCGGCGCAGGTACTACCGGACGATCCGTCCATTGCCGGAGGGAGTCACTCCTCGGGTCGCAGGAAAGCCCCGCCGGCCGCTTGGGGCCGCTTGGTGCGGGGCGGGGCGCATCTGGCGCCGCCGCCCACCAGAGTAGTCAAGCCGGGGGCGGCGGGGGCAGATGTGTGGGCTAGTGGTCGTCCGGGCGGGTGCCGCGGGTCTCGGTGAGGGCACGCAGCGCGCGGGCGTCGTGGATGGCCTGTGCCTTGGCGATGCCCGGCTGGATGCCGAGGGCGGGCAGGCTCGTGCCGTCGCTGAGGTCGAGGAAGACCCAGGGGTCGCCGGGACGCAGGTTGACGCGCAGGATCTCGGGCCAGGCGAGCCGGCGCGTCCGGGTGAGGTTGACGACGGTCACGCCGTCCTCGTCGGCGACCACCTTCGGCCTGCTGAGCAGCGCCAGCACGCCGAAGAAGAGCAGCGCGGTGAAGACGAAGCTCACCCGCTCGGGACCGCTGAGGCGTTCGAGGAGGAGAGTGACGGCGATGAGCACGGTACACATCACCGCGCCGACGGTGAGCAGGACGATCCGGGTGCGGGTCGGCCTGAAGGTCACCGGGAGCGCGGGGACCTGGGGAGTCGTGGTGGGCATGTGACGGGCCGTCCCTCAGAGCCGGCAGGCGTGGATGGCCGTGGTGAGGATGGCCCGCGCGCCGAGCGCGTACAGGTCGTCCATGATCCGCTGGGCCTCCTTGGCGGCGACCATCGAACGGACGGCGACCCAGCCCTCGTGGTGGAGCGGGGAGATGGTCGGCGACTCCAGCCCGGGGGTGAGCGCGACGGCCTGCTCCAGGTTCTCGACGCGGCAGTCGTAGTCCATCATCACGTAACTGCGGGCGACGAGGACGCCCTGGAGACGCCGCAGGAACTGCTGCACCTGCGGGTCCTCCGCGTCGGCCCCGGTACGCCGGATGACCACGGCCTCGGAGGTCATGATCGGCTCGCCGATCACTTCGAGGCCCGCGTTGCGCAGGCTGGTGCCGGTCTCGACGACGTCCGCGATGACCTGGGCGACACCCAGCTCGATCGCGGTCTCGACCGCTCCGTCGAGGTGGACGACGGAGGCGTCGACGCCGTTGTCGGCGAGGTGCTTGTCGACGATGCCCTCGTAGGAGGTGGCGATCGTCATGCCGCCGAAGTCCTGGACGCCCTTGGCGGTGCCGGGCTTGGTGGCGTAGCGGAAGGTGGAGCGGGCGAAGCCGAGCTGGAGGATCTCCTCGGCGTTGGCGCCGGAGTCCAGCAGCAGGTCGCGGCCGGTGATGCCGATGTCGAGCTTGCCGGAGCTGACGTAGATCGCGATGTCGCGGGGGCGCAGGTAGAAGAACTCGACCTCGTTCTCGGGGTCGACGAGGACGAGCTCCTTGGACTCCTTGCGCTGCTGGTAGCCGGCCTCATGGAGCATCGCCGACGCAGGTCCGGACAGTGAACCCTTGTTGGGGACGGCGATGCGCAGCATGAGACGGGCTTCCTTTGTTCGCGTGGGTGATACGGGGGCTGGGCGGGCTCAGAGGTGGGCGTAGACGTCGTCGAGGGAGATCCCGCGCGCGACCATCATCACCTGGACGTGGTAGAGCAGCTGGGAGATCTCCTCGGCGGCGGCGTCCTTGCCCTCGTACTCGGCGGCCATCCACACTTCGGCGGCCTCCTCGACGACCTTCTTGCCGATGGCATGCACGCCCTTGTCCACCAGCTCGGCGGTGCGGGAGGTGGCGGGGTCGCCGTTGGCGGCCTTGTGCTGGAGCTCGGTGAAGAGCTCCTCGAACGTCTTCTTGGACATGGTGCTCCCACCCTACGCGGAAGTGGGTTCTTCTCAGCGCCAGGGTTCGGATACTGAACGCAGGATGGCCGCCGTGGCCACCGCGGCCGTGACCGCTTCGTGACCCTTGTCCTCGTTCGATCCCTCCAGTCCGGCCCGGTCGAGCGCCTGCTCCTCGGTGTCGCAGGTCAGTACGCCGAAGCCGACCGGGACTCCCGTGTCGACGGACACCTGGGTGAGGCCGTTGGTGACGCCCTGGCACACGTACTCGAAGTGGGGGGTGCCGCCGCGGATCACGACGCCGAGCGCCACGATCGCGTCGTAGCCGCGGCCGGCGAGGACCTTGGCGACGACCGGGAGCTCGAAGCTGCCGGGGACCCGCAGGATGGTCGGCTCGTCGATGCCGAGCTCGTGCAGGGCGCGCAGGGCGCCGTCGACGAGTCCGTCCATGATCTTCTCGTGCCACTGTGCCGCGATCACGGCGACCCGGAGGTCGCCGCAGTTCTTCACGCTCAGTTCGGGTGCGCCCTTGCCGCTCACGTACGTGTCTCCTTGGTGGTGTGTGGCTGTCTTACTGGTTGTTGCAGGTGGACGTGCCGGCGGCGTCGAGCCAGGGCAGGTCGTGGCCCATCCGGTCCCGCTTGGTGCGCAGATACCGCAGGTTGTGTTCGCCGGCCTGCACGGGCATCGGCTCGCGTCCGAGGACGGCGATTCCGTGCCGGGTGAGGGCGGCGGTCTTGTCGGGGTTGTTGGTCATCAGCCGTGTGCTGCGCACCCCGAGGTCGGCGAGGATCTGCGCCCCGGCCGCGTAGTCGCGGGCGTCGGCGGGCAGGCCGAGCTCCAGATTGGCGTCCAGGGTGTCACGGCCGCGCTCCTGGAGCTCGTACGCCCGCAGCTTGGACAGCAGTCCGATGCCCCGGCCCTCGTGGCCGCGCAGGTAGACGACGACGCCGCGGCCGTCCTCGGTGATGCGGCCCATGGAGGCTTCCAGCTGCGGACCGCAGTCGCAGCGCAGCGAGTGGAAGATGTCGCCGGTCAGGCACTCGGAGTGGACGCGCACCAGCACGTCCTCGCCGTCGCCGAGGTCGCCGTGGACGAGGGCGACGTGCTCGACGCCGTCGACGGTGGAGCGGTATCCGTAGGCGGTGAACTCGCCGTGCGCGGTGGGCAGGTTGACCTCCGCCTCGCGCTTGACGGTCGGCTCGGAGCTGCGGCGGTAGGCGATCAGGTCCTCGATGGAGATGATCGTCAGGCCGTGCTTGCGGGCGAACGGGACGAGTTCGGGCAGGCGCAGCATGACGCCGTCCTCGCCGGCGATCTCGACGATCGCGCCGGCCGGACGCAGCCCCGCGAGGCGCGCGAGGTCGACGGCGGCCTCGGTGTGGCCGGGGCGGGTCAGGACGCCGCCGGACTTGGCGCGCAGCGGGAAGATGTGCCCGGGCCGCACGAAGTCGGACGGGCCGGCCTGCCCGCCGGCCAGCATCTGGAGCGTGGTGGCGCGGTCGGAGGCGGAGATGCCGGTGGTGACGCCGTAGGCGGGGCCCGCGTCGACGGAGACGGTGAAGGCCGTCTGCATCGACTCGGTGTTGTTGCCCACCATCTGGGGCAGCTCCAGGCGCTCCAGCTCGTCGCTCTCCATCGGGGCGCAGATGAGGCCGCGGCACTCGCTCATCATGAAGGCGACGATCTCGGGCGTGGCCTTCTCGGCGGCGATGACGAGGTCGCCCTCGTTCTCGCGGTCCTCGTCGTCGACGACGACGACCGGGCGGCCCGCGGCGATGTCGCGTATGGCCTGCTCGACGGGGTCGAGGGCGAGGTCGTCGAAGCCGTCGGTGGCGTACCACGTCTGGATCGCAGGGGCGGCCCGAAGGGCCTCCGGCAGCGTGGTGGTGGGTGACGGGCGGGCGGTCATGCTGCGGCTCCTTCCAGAGCGGGCGCGGCACTCTGGCGCGAGCGCTGCCACCAGTCGTAGGCGCCCCAGACGACGAGGGCGAAGTAGATCACGTAGACCAGGCCGGAGAAGGCGAGGCCGCTGCTGAAGGCGAGCGGCACGCCGACGAGGTCGACCAGCAGCCAGGCGAACCAGAACTCGACCAGGCCACGGGCCTGGGCGACCATCGCGACCAGCGTGCCGACGAAGATGTACGCGTCGGCCCACGGGCTCCAGGACAGCGAGGGGTACGCGGTGAACAGGCCGCCGACCGCGAGCGTGCCGAGCACGGCGCCGGCGGCGAGCCAGCCGCGCTCCTTCCAGGAGGCGAACCGGACGGCGATGGACCCGTCCTGGGCCTGCCGGCGGCCGCGGGTCCACTGGTGCCAGCCCCAGGCGGCCACGCCGATGACCAGGAGCTGCTTGCCGACGCCGCCGCTGAGGTGGGCGGAGGCGTACGCGCCGACGAGGATGACGCCGGACAGCAGCTGCGCGGGCCAGGTGAGGACGGAGCGGCGCCAGCCGAGCGCGAGCGCGATGAGCCCGATCGTGTTGCCGATCATGTCGGACCACATGATGTGCTGCCCGAAGAGGGTGAACGCCTCCGTGTTGAGCCAGCTCAGGGCGCTCACTTCGCGCTCTCCTTCGGGTCCGCGCCGAGCAGCCGCTCGACGTACTTGGCGATGACGTCGACCTCGAGGTTGACCGGGTCGCCGCTCTGCTTGACGCCGAGCGTGGTCAGGGCGAGCGTCGTGGGGATCAGGCTGATCGTGAAGTAGTCGGGGCCCGCCTCGACGACGGTGAGGCTCACGCCGTCGACGGTGATGGAGCCCTTCTCGACGACGTACCGGGCCAGCTCGGCGGGCAGGGAGATCCTGACGATCTCCCAGTGCTCCGAGGGGGTGCGCTCGACGATGGTGCCGGTGCCGTCGACGTGCCCCTGGACGATGTGGCCGCCGAAGCGTCCGTCGGCCACCATCGGGCGCTCCAGGTTGACGCGGGAGCCGGTGGTGAGGGCGCCGAGGCTGGAGCGCTTCAGCGTCTCGGCCATCACGTCGGCGGTGAACTCGCCGTCGCGGTTCTCCACCACGGTGAGGCAGACGCCGTTGACGGCGATCGAGTCGCCGTGCCTGGCCCCTTCGGTGACGACGGGTCCGCGCAGGCGGAAGCGGCAGGCGTCGCCGAGGTTCTCCACGGCGGTGACCTCGCCCAGCTCTTCGACGATTCCGGTGAACACTCAGGCTCCCTTGGTGACGGTCGCGGTGATGCGCAGATCGGGGCCGACGCGCACGGTCTCGGTGACGTCGAGCCGCAACGCTTCGGCGATGGTGGTGATTCCGGCGTCGGCGAGGGCCGCGGGGCCCGCGCCGAGGAGTGCGGGTGCGAGATAGCCGACGACGCGGTCGACGGCGTTCGCGGTGAGGAAGGCTCCGGCGAGGGTCGGGCCGCCTTCGAGGAGTACGGAGCGGACGCCGCGGTCGTGCAGCCCGGCGAGCAGCGCCGGCACGGACAGCCCCCGCCCGGCGCGCGGCAGGCGCAGGACGTCGGGCAGGTCGGTGTCGGCGTCCTCGGCGATCGCGACGAGCGTGGGCGCCGTGTCGTCGAGCACGCGCGCGCCGGGCCGGACCGCCGCGGCGTCGGTGTCGACGACGACCCGCAGGGGCTGGGTCGCGCCCTCCATGCCGCGCACCGCGAGATGGGGGTCGTCGGCCCGCATCGTCCCCGAGCCGACGACGACCGCGTCGGACTCGGCGCGCAGGCGGTGCACATCGGCCCGGGACTCGGGCGAGCTGATCCAGCGGCTGGTGCCGTCGGCCGCGGCGATGCGGCCGTCGAGGGTGGCGGCGTACTTCCAGGTGACGTGGGGGCGGCCGAGGCGTACGGAGGTGAGCCAGGCGCTGTTGCCCGCCTCTGCCTCGCCCTCGAGGAGCCCCTGCTCGACCCGGACCCCGGCGGCGCGCAGGGTGTCGGCCCCGCCGGTGGCCTGCGGGGTCGGGTCGGCGACCGCGTAGACGACGCGGGCGACGCCGGCCTCGATCAGGGCCTGTGAGCACGGGCCGGTGCGTCCGGTGTGGTCGCAGGGCTCGAGGGTGACGTACGCGGTGCCGCCGCGGGCCAGGGCTCCGGCGGCGCGCAGGGCGTGGATTTCGGCGTGCGGTCCGCCGGCGCGCTGGTGGAAGCCCTCGCCGACGATGCGTCCGGCGGCGTCGATGACGACGCACCCGACGACCGGGTTGGGGCTGGTGGAGCCGAGACCGCGGGCGGCGAGCGTGATCGCCCGCCGCATGGCGTCCTGATCGGCTGTGGCCACCGGGTCCTCCTGCCTCATTCGGGCACGGACTCCGGGGCCTGTCGGTGAAGACAGAGAGCGGGAAACAACACCGCACGGGGAACGCCGAGGCCGATGGCACGGGATCGCCACGCTTGGTCGATCCGCACCTGTACGGCCGGCACACCCGTGAGGGTCACCCGCCGCGCACTGCCTCCCATCCGGACTATAACCGTCGGTCCAGGAATTTCACCTGGTCAACCGGCCGCTGGCTGCGGACGGGTCGCGGACTGTAACCGCCGGTTCGGAATTGCACCGACCCCGGAGTGCGCTGCTGCTGATACAGGGTCAGTGTGCCATGCCGCGGGCTCGGCCATGCGGGTGAGGGGTGTGGGCTGGCTCACAGGTGACGCGGTCTTGCCCGGGCGGGGTGCTTTCCCCCACCCCGCCCTCCCCCTACGGCCTGGCGGCCACGGGAGGAACCCCATCCCGAAACCGGGGCAAGCCCCGGCCCCCGGCCCTGCGCCCTGGCGGGCGCGGGCTTCCGGGCTCCGCCCGGACCCGGTACCGCGCTTCGCGCGGCGTTCGGGGGCTCCGCCCCCGCGCCTCAAACGCCGGCGGGGCTGCTTTGCAGCCCTTGAGGACACCGCGCGAAGCGCGGTACGGGGTCCGGGGCTTGCCCCGGTTGCGGGAAAGGGCGGGGAGGGGAACAAGCCCCGCCGCAGGCGCAGCCCGCCCGCGCTACACCCCCGCGAACAGCTCCCGTTGCGCCGCCTCGCGAGCCAGGCGCAGTGCGCCGCTCAGGACCGCCGACCCGCCCAGCTCGCCCGCCCGCACCTCCGTCCGCAGCGGCGACATCCTCGCGAGCCGCGAATGCACCCGCGACGCCAGCGCCGCGCCGCCCGCGTGGCCCACCTCTCCGCCGAGGACCACGCAGCCCGGGTCCAGCACCGAGACGACCGCCGCCGCGCCCACCGCGAGGCGGTCGGCGAGGGCGTCGAGGAAGTCGTCGCGGCCCTGGGACACGGCCGTCGCCACCACCGCGGCGGCCCGTGGTTCCGGGCCGTCGCCCGGCACCCCGATCCCGTGGCGCTCCCCCAGCGCGCAGACCGCCGCCGACCCGGCCAGCGAGTGGAAGCCGCCGCCGCAGTCGACCGCCGACGGCAGGCCCGCGGTCCCCGGCACGGGCAGGAAGCCGATCTCGCCCGCCCCGCCGGACGCTCCCCTGCGCAGCCGTCCGTCGAGGAACAGCGCCGCGCCGACGCCGTGGCCCAGCCAGAGGAAGGCGAACGTCTCCCGGTCGCGGGCCGCACCGTCGCGCTGCTCGGCCAGTGCCGCGAGGTTCGTCTCGTTCTCGACGAGCACCTGTGCGGGAAGCCGCTCCTGGAGCGCGGTGACCAGACGCCGGTGCCAGGCGGGCAGCCCGCTGGACTCGCGCAGTTCACCGGCAACCGGGTCGATCAGCCCGGGTGCTCCGATGCCCACGCTGTGCAGGCGGGCCGCACCGGCGTCCCGGACGGCCCGCTCCAGCAGGGCGGCGGCCCGTTCGACGGCGGGCTCGGTGCCGGTGTCACCGCCGATGGGCAGCGCGGCCTCGGCGAGCGTGGTGCCGAGCAGGTCCGTGACCACGACGGAGACGCTCTGCGTGCGGACGTCGAGGGCGGCGAGATGCGCGCGGTCGGCGACGATCCCGTACAGGCGGGCGTTGGGCCCGCGCCGGTCCGCGCCCGCCTCGCCGACCACCCGGACGAGGCCGGCGCCCTGGAGCCGCTCCACCAGGTCGGCGACGGTCGGCCGGGACAGGCCGGTCCGGCTCTTCAGCTGTCCTGCCGTCAACGGGCCCTCCTCCTGGAGGAGTTCCAGGGCGAGCCGGTCGTTGATGGCCCGGGCGGTGCTCGGGGATGCGGGCATGCCGGAATCCTTCCAGACGGCCCCGGCCGCTCAGGGGGCGACGACCACGGAAATCCCGTATCTATCAGGAAGGGACCCTGATAGTTTACCGCTCACGTTCTCGGGGAGAGGTATCCGCATGTCGAGGGGAATCGCCACGGAGCTGCGCCTGCTGAAGCGCGCCCGCGTCGCCGTCGCCGCCGTCTTCTGTGTGCACGGGGCCGTGACCGGCAGCTTCGCGACCCGCATCCCTTGGATCCAGGACCACGCGGGCGTGAGCGCGGGCCAGTTGGGGCTGGCGCTGGCGTTCCCGGCGCTCGGCGCGTCCGTGGCGATGCCGCTGGCCGGGGCGATCAGCCACCGCTTCGGCGCGCGGACGGCCCTGCGCGGACTGCTCGCGCTGTGGACGCTGAGCCTCGTCCTGCCCTCCCTCGCACCGAACCTGCTCACCCTGTGCGCCGCGCTGTTCGCGTTCGGCGCGACCGCGGGCATGTCGGACGTGGCGATGAACGCCCTGGGCGTGGAGATCGAGAACCGCCTCGACCGCTCGATCATGTCCGGTCTGCACGGCATGTGGAGCGCGGGCGCGCTGATCGGCTCGGCGGGCGGCACACTCGCCGCCCACCTGGGCAGTGACGCCAGGCTGCACCACGTGCTGGCGGCCGCGACGCTGACCGCGCTCGGGCTGATCGCCTGCCAGGGGGTCCTGGACCTGCGCAGCGCCGCCGACGAGGAGCCGCCGCCGCGCTTCGCACTGCCGCCCAGGTCGGCGCTGGTCATCGGTGCGATCGGGTTCTGCGCGGTGTTCGCGGAGGGCGCGAGCCTGGACTGGTCCGCGGTGTACCTGCGCGACGTGCTTAAGACGTCCCCCGGGCTCGCCGCCGCGTCGACCACGGCGTTCGCGCTGACGATGGCCGTGGCGCGGCTTCTCGGCGACCGGGTCGTCGACCGGTTCGGAGCGGTGCGCACGGTGCGCGTGGGCGGTGTGCTGGCAACGGCCGGCGGTCTGCTCGTGGTCGTCGCGACGCAGCCTGCGGTGGCGCTGTGCGGATTCGGGCTGATCGGCCTGGGGGTGGCGGTCGTCGTGCCGCTGGTGTTCGCGGCGGCGGGCCGCAGCGGGCCGAACCCGAGCCAGGCGATCGCGGGCGTCGCCACCATCACCTACACGTCCGGGCTCATCGCACCGTCGGCCATCGGCGCGGTCGCCGACGCGACCAGTCTCGTCGTCTCCTTCGGCCTGGTGACCGCGCTCGCGCTCGGGCTGGTGCTGGGCGCTGGCGTGCTGCGGACGGCCGGCCGCGAGAGTGTGAGGGCCCGTCCACAGGACACAGCAGTGCCCGGCCCCCGTCCCTGAACCGCTCGCTCCAGGGCCCGGGCATCGGCCACTACGATGGCGCCCGATAGTTGACTACTGCATGAAGTGGAGCGGCCCGTGGACCTCGGCGTGCGCTGGACCCTGCACGGCGACGGGCGGACCCCCGCTCCGGGCGCCGTCGTACGACCCGACGAGCGGCTGTCCTGGCCCCGTACCGCCGGCCTCGGCGCCCAGCACGTCGTCGCCATGTTCGGCGCCTCGTTCGTGGCGCCCGTACTGATGGGCCTCGACCCGAATCTCGCGATCATGATGTCCGGCATCGCGACCGTGATCTTCCTGCTCGCGACGCGCGGCAAGGTGCCTAGCTACCTGGGCTGTTCGCTCTCCTTCGTCGGTGTCGCCGCCACGATCCGCGCGACCGGCGGCGACAGCGCGACCGTGACCGGCGCGGTGCTCGTGGTCGGCGCGGCGCTGTTCGTCGCGGGCCTGGCCGTCCAGCGGTTCGGCGCACGGATCATCCACGCGACCATGCCGCCGATCGTCACCGGCGCGGTGGTCATGCTCATCGGCTTCAACCTCGCGCCCGTCACCGCGTCCACGTACTGGCCCCAGGACCAGTGGACCGCGCTGCTCGTCATGCTGTTCACCGGTCTCGCGGTGGTGTGCCTGCGCGGGTTCTTCTCGCGCATCGCGATCTTCCTGGGCCTGATCTTCGGATACGCGCTGTCCTGGGCGCTCGACCGGATCTTCGGGAAGATCCACTCCCCCGTCGGCGGCGAGGCCGTCGACCACTGGCGGCTCGACCTCTCCGGCGTGGCGAAGGCCGACTGGATCGGGCTGCCGTCGTTCCACGCCCCGAGCTTCGAGTGGTCCGCGATCCTCGTCGCCCTGCCCGTGGTGATCGCGCTCATCGCGGAGAACGCCGGGCACGTCAAGGCCGTGGGCGAGATGACCGGCGATCCGCTCGACGACAGGCTCGGCACCGCGATCGCGGCCGACGGCGCCGCGTCGGTGCTCTCCACCGCGGTGGGCGGCCCGCCGAACACCACGTACTCCGAGAACATCGGCGTGATGGCCGCCACCCGCGTCTACTCGACGGCCGCCTATTGGGCCGCCGCCGCGTTCGCGCTCCTCTTCGGTCTGTGCCCCAAGTTCGGCGCCGTCGTGGCCGCGATCCCCGGCGGAGTGCTCGGCGGCATCACGGTGATCCTCTACGGCATGATCGGTCTGCTCGGCGCCCAGATCTGGATCAACGCCGACGTCGACCTGCGCAATCCGCTCAATCTCGTGCCGGCCGCCGCGGGCATCATCATCGGCGTCGGCGGCGTCAGTCTGAAGATCACCGACAACTTCGAGCTCGGCGGCATCGCGCTCGGCACGATCGTCGTCATCACCGGCTACCACGTGCTGCGGGCCTTCGCCCCCGCGCACATGAAGGAGCGGATGAAGGAGCAGGAGCCCCTGCTGGACTCCGGCACCTCCTCCTACGACGCGAAGGGCGCCGCGGAAACGAAGGACGGCGCGGCCTCGACGGGCGCCGCGAGCAGGCCCGGTGCCGGCTCCTAGCGGCGCGCCGTCCCCCTTTCCGGGGAAGCCGCGGCCCGTCACCCCGACGCCGGGCCACCGCCTGGGACCCTGCCTCCATGGCGCAGAGTGAACAGCTCGCAGTGCTGCCCGGCCACGGCCCGGCGGAGGTCGACTCGGTGGTGCGGCGGATGCTCGCGTACGGCTCCGCCTGGCCGGCCGGCGACGGCCTCGCCGTGTTCAACCGCGTCTATCTCGCGGTCACCCGGGAGATCGGCCGGCACATCGACGACGGCCTGTTCGCGGACCGGCGGACCGCCGTCACGCTCGACGTTCTGTTCGCCCGCCGCTACCTGTCGGCGGTCGACGCCGCGGCCGAGGGGCGGCGCCCGCCGGCCTGCTGGCGGCCCCTGTTCCAGTACCGCCGCCATCCCGGCGTACGGCCGCTCCAGTTCGCGCTCGCCGGGATCAACGCGCACATCGGGCACGACCTGGCGCTCGCCGTCGTCGACACCTGTCATGCGCTCGGCTGCGAACCGGCCGACCTGGAGGGCGCGTTCGACCGGGTCGGCGACGTGCTCGTCCTGCTGGAGGAACGCATCCGCGAGGACGTGATGCCCGGACCCGACCTGCTGCAGATCGCCGACCCCCTGACGCACCTCGTCGGTGCCTGGAGCCTGGACCGCGCGAGGGAGGGGGCGTGGTCGGCGGCGCGGCTGCTGTGGGGACTGCGCGAGCTGCCGGATCTGGCCGGCGAGTTCACCGAGCGCCTCGACGCGGGCGTCGGTCTGGTGGGGCGTTGTCTGCTGACCCCCTGGCACTGACGCGCCCCGGCTCCACGGCGCGCTGCCGGGAGCCGGGGCGGCGGTTCAGTCCTCCGGCAGTTCGGCGGGGGCGATCTCGTCGTAGAGGTCGCCGGGACCGGGGTTGGACGGGTCGGTGGACCCGCCGAGGTGGGCCATCACGCCCCAGACGGCGTTCAGCGCGGTCTGCACGGCGCCCTCGGCCCAGCCCGCCGTCCAGGAGATGTCGTCGCCGGCGAGGAAGATGCCGCGCTTGTCCTCGGGCAGCCGGTCCTGCATGAAGTGGGTGAACAGGCGGCGCTGGTAGCGGTAGTGGCCGGGCAGGTTCGCCTTGAAGGCGCCCATGAAGTACGGCTCGTTCTCCCACGACACGGTCACCGGGTTGCCGATGATGTGGCTGCGGATGTCGACGTTCGGGTAGATCTCCCCGAGCGACTTGAGCATGACCTCCATCCGCTCGTTCGCGGTCAGGGGCAGCCACTTCAGGCTGTCGTCGCACCAGGTGTACGACAGGCAGATCACGGCCGGCTTGTCGGGGCCGTCGTCGAGCAGGTAGGTGCCGCGGGTCATGCGGTCCGTCAGCGTCATCGACATCGTGTCGCGACCCGTGACCTCGTCCTTGTCCAGCCAGAACGGCCGGTCGACCGGAACGAACAGCTTGGAGGACTCCATGTAGTGGGTCCGCTCCATCGCCGTCCAGTGGTCGATCGGGAAGAGCGAGTCGTCGCAGGCGATCTTGGAGAGCAGCATCCAGGACTGCGCGGTGAAGATGGCCGCCCGGTACGTGCGGATGTCGCCGGACGCATCCGTGACCGTGATCCGGTTGCCCGCGGTGCGGTTCAGCCGGGTGACGGCGGGCCGCGGCTCGCCGTCGTGCAGCGACGACAGCGAGGTGCCGAGCGGCCAGTGGACGATCTTCTCGGGCTCGCGGTCCCACAGGCGCAGCGGGAGCTGCTGGCTGCCCTCGACGATGCCGCGGTGGTGGTCGTCGGCCTCGGAGTAGACGACGCGCAGGATCTCCAGGATGGAGTTCGGGAAGTCGGTGTCCCAGCCGCCCGTGCCGAAGCCGACCTGGCCGAAGATCTCCCGGTGGCGGAAGGACTTGAACGCCTCCGACTCGCACAGGAAGCCGTAGAAGGTCTGGTTGTCGAGCTTCTCGACGAGCTTCGCCCAGATCTCGCGGATGCGCGGGACGTCGCGCTCGCGCATGGCGCGGTTCATGTCGGAGAAGTCGGCGCCCTCCTCCAGGCAGGCGTTCCAGGCGTCCATCACGTCGCGGTAGACCTGCGGCAGGTCGTCGATGCTCTCCGCGTAGTGCGACTCGCCCTTGAGGTCCACCACGGTGGAGGGGGTGCAGGGCGCGAGCGGGTTGGGGAACGGCTTGGTGGTCAGGCCCACCAGGTCGATGTAGTGCTGCAGGGCCGTGGAGGAGGGCGGGAAGCGCATCGCGCCCATCTCGGCGCTCAGCTCGTCCGTGCCGGTGCCCTCGAAGCCCACGGTGCGCAGCCGTCCGCCGATCCGGTCCGCCTCGTAGACGACCGGCTTGAGGCCCATCTTCATCAGCTCGTACGCGGCGACGATGCCGGACAGACCGCCGCCGATGACGGCGACCTCGGTGCCGTGCTCGGTCGCGGGTATCTGGCCGAGCCCCGCCGGGTGGGCGAGGAAGTCGTCGTAGGCGTAGGGGAAGTCCGGACCGAACATGGTGATCGGCGGCTGGGCGTCGCTGTGCTGGACGGCGGTGGTGGGCACCGTGGACGTCATGGGGTACGGACTCCTTGCACGGAAACGATGAGGCAGGGGGGTAGGGCGGGCGTCAGACCAGAGAGCGGTAGAGGCCGGGCCGCCGGTCGCGCAGGTAGGGGTTGTCCTCGCGCGAGGCTGCGAGGAGCACCGGGTCGACCTCGCCGACGACGAGTTCCTCGCCGCGTCCGGCGCGGGTGCGGACGGCGCCGTCGGGGCTCGCGAGCGAGCTGAGGCCGACGAACTCGAACTCGCCCTCGGGACCGGTCCTGTTGACGTACGCGATGTACATCTGGCTCTCGAACGCCCGGACCGGCACGAGCGATTCGGCGACGAACTGGAAGGGGTGCATCTGCGCGGTGGGCACGAGCAGCAGGTCGGTGCCGGCCAGCGCGTGGGCCCGTACGTTCTCCGGGAACTCCACGTCGTAGCAGATCAGCAGTCCCATGCGGATGCCGTCGAGTTCCGCCTGGACGACGGCGGTCTCACCGGGGGTGAACCACTGCTGCTCGAAGCTGCCGAAGAGGTGGGTCTTGCGGTAGTTCGCGAGGCGCTCGCCGTCCGGGCCGATCAGCTGCGCCGAGTTGTGGATCATCCCCCTGGGGGCACCTCCCAGCGGTAGCTGGGGGACTTCGGCCGGGGAGACCCCCCTTCGCTCGCCCGCCCGCTCCGGGTAGCCGTAGTGGACGGCGATGCCGTGGCGCACCGCGATCTCGGCGACGGCGCGCGCGCCGGGGCCGTCGGCGGGCTCCGCCAGCTTCGGCACGTCGTCGCCGATCGCGTACCCGGTGAGGAACATCTCGGGGCACACCAGCAGGCGCGCGCCGGCGGCCGCGGCGCGGCCCGCGGCCTCGTCGAGCACCTTCAGGTTCTCGGCGACGTCGCCGGGCCGTCCGGAGCTCTGGAGCAGGGCGGTGCGCAGCGACGGCATCGGCAGACCTCTGTCGTGAAGGGGGGCGGAGGAGAAGGTGTCGGTGAGACGTCGAAAACGGTACGTTTCCACGCTCGGCCGGGACAAGACGCAACCGTTGCGGACCAATGAACGATCCGTTGCGTGGCCGGCGTTTCCCGCGGCGATTCGTTGCGCGCTCGCCGCGCGGCTACGCGGGCGCGCCCGACGAGAAGCGCCGCAGCAGCGGCGAGAGCACCAGTACCGACTTGGTGCGCTCCACGAAGGGCTCGCCCGCGATCCGTTCCAGCACCCGCTCGAAGTGGCGCATGTCGGCGGCGAAGACCTGGACGATCGCGTCCGCCTCACCGGTGACGGTGGAGGCGGACGCGATCTCCGGGTAGCGCTTGAGCCCGCGCTCGATGGCCTCGGGCGAGGTGTTGCGGCTGCAGTAGATCTCGATGAAGCCCTCGGTCTCCCAGCCGAGCGCCGCCGGGTCCACCCGTACGGTGAATCCGGTGATGGCGCCCTCCGCCCGCAGCCGGTCCACCCTGCGCTTCACCGCGGGGGCGGACAGGCCGACCATCGCTCCGATGTCGGCGTAGGAGCGGCGGGCGTCCTCGGCGAGGGCGTGGACGATGCGTTCGTCGAGATCGTTCAGTCGCACTGCGGGTGGATCACTTCTCTGCTGTGGCGAGTCGGGAGCGGCGAAGGCCGTACAGGAAGTAGAACACGAGGCCCGCGGCCAGCCAGGCACCGAAGACGACCCAGGTGACGGAGTCGAGGCTGAACATGTTGTAGACGCAGAAGCCGAAGCCGAGCACCGGGAACAGCCAGCCGAGCGGCACGGTGAAGGTGCGCGGCATGTCGGGCCGGGTGCGGCGCAGCACGATCACCGCGACGTTGACCAGCGCGAAGGCGAAGAGGGTGCCGATGCTGGTGGCGTCGACGAGCTTGCCCAGCGGGATGACGGAGGCGAGGGCACCGCAGAAGAGCGACACGATGACGGTGTTGACGCGGGGTGTGCCGGTCCTGCCGCTGACCTTGCCGAACACCTTGGGCACCAGGCCGTCACGGGACATGGCGAACAGCACGCGGGTCTGGCCGTAGAGCACGGTCAGGACGACGCTGGCGATGGAGATGACGGCACCGGCCGCGAGCAGCGTGCCCCAGAAGGTCTGGCCGCTGACGTCGTTCATGATCGCGGTCAGGGAGGCCTCGGAACCCTCGAAGTCCTTCCAGTGCCAGGCACCGACGGCGACGGCGGCGACCAGGACGTAGAGCGCGGTGACGATGATCAGCGACAGCATGATCGCGCGGGGCAGGTCGCGCTGCGGGTTCTTCGCCTCCTCACCGGCGGTGGAGGCGGCGTCGAAGCCGATGTACGAGAAGAACAGGCTGGCCCCGGCGGCGCTCACGCCCGCCATGCCGAGCGGCATGAAGTCGGCGTAGTTGCCGGACTTGAAGCCCATGAAGCCGATGGCGCAGAAGAGGACCAGCGCGCCGATCTTCACGACGACCATGATCGTGTTGGCCCGGGCGGACTCCTTGGCGCCGCCGAGCAGGAAGACCATGGCGAGCAGGACGACGATCAGGCCGGGCAGGTTGATGATGCCGCCCTCGCCGGGCGCCGAGGAGAGCATGCCCGGGATGGTCATGCCGATCGTGCCGTTCAGCAGCTCGTTGAGGTACTCGCCCCAGCCGACGGCCACGGCGGCGACGGACACGCCGTATTCGAGGACCAGACACCAGCCGCAGACCCAGGCGACGAGTTCGCCCATCGTCGCGTACGCGTACGAGTAGGAGGAGCCGGCGACCGGTATGGAGCCGGCCAGCTCGGCGTACGAGAGAGCCGAGAAGAGCGCGGTGAGTCCGGCGAGGACGAACGCCAGGGTGACGGCCGGGCCGGCCTTGGGAACACTGTCGCCCAGCACCACGAAGATGCCCGTGCCGAGCGTCGCACCGATGCTGATCATCGTCAGCTGCCACATGGACAGCGAGCGGCGGAGCGTTCCGCCCTCGCCCTGCCCACCCTCGGCGACGAGCCGCTCGACGGGCTTGCGCCGCATCAGACGCGCACCGAGACCGGGGCCGGGGGTGGGGGTGGGGGTGGGGGCGGACGGTGGCGCGGTCGCGGACGGCGCGGCTCCGTGGTCCAGCACGTCGGGGCTCCTTCATCGCTGCGGGATTCGGCGAGGGGGACCTCCGGCGGCCCGCAGGCGTGGAACAGCCCACGCAGGGGGAAGGGGACCGCCGAGCAGACGGTCACCGCCACTCCTGGTACGGGGCCCGAGCCTACGAGTCCGCAGCTCACGGCCGTAATGCATCGTTGTTGCGCATCAGCGGCCGATCATTGCGCGCTGACGCGGCACACGGGTAAACATTGCGCCCGGGTGCACGAGGAGATCACGGAAGGCGTCGCAGGGGGTGTGCGGCGGGACACTCTCATAGACGCGCGCGGACCGGGTAGACGACGCCTTGATGAACGCACAGCGCCATGTGGTGATCGAGGAATCGCCGCATCCGGAGAGCAGGCACACCGCGGGGGCCCGTACGGCAACGGCGGAGTTCCTGCTGCACCACTGCCCCTGGGCCGACCCGGACGCGGTGCTGCTCGTCGTCTCCGAGCTGGTCTCCAACGCGGTGCGGCACACGGCCGGCTGGTGGCGTCTGCATCTGACGGCGGGCACGGACACGCTCACGGTGGGGATCGAGGACTCCAGCCCACTGCCCCCCGTCGCACGCCCGCCCTCCTTCTCGGGCGAGGGCGGATTCGGCTGGCACCTGGTGCAGCGGCTCGCGGGCCGCGTCGAGGTCTGCCCCCAGCCGTACGGGAAGACGGTCCGGGCGACCTGGGTGCGTCCGGCTGCGGCGTCCTGCTGACGCCCCCTGTCTCTCAGGTCCTGTCGCTCAGGTACAGAAACGGCGTCCTGGTCTGCCAGGACGCCGTTTCTACCGTGGGGGGAATGTGGTTCCGGGACGGGCGGCGGTCGGTACCGCCGCCCGTGTCCCTCGGGTGGTGTCACTCCACCGCGAGCAGCCCCTCACGCAGCCGCCCGGTGATCCGGGTCAGCAGCCGCGACACGTGCATCTGGGACACGCCCAGCTGCTCGCCGATCTCCGACTGCGTCATCTCCTCGCCGAAACGCATGCGCAGGATCCGCCGGTCGCGGTCGTCGAGCTCCTCGATCAGCGGCTTGAGGGCCTGCACGTTCTCCGCCGTCTCCAGGTCGGCGTCGGGCGCGCCCAGACGGTCGGACAGCGGCACCGCGGCGTGGTCGGAGGCGTCGTCCATCGGCATGTCGATGGACCCGGCCGTGTAGCCGTTGCTGGCGACGACGCCCTCGATGATCTCCTCCTCGTCCAGCCCCAGGTGCTTGGCGAGTTCGGCGGTGGTCGGGGTGTGGTCCAGCTTCTGGGAGAGCTCGTCGACGGCCTTCGCCAGGTCGATCCGCAGCTCCTGGAGCCGGCGCGGCACATGGACGGCCCAGCTGGTGTCGCGGAAGAACCGCTTGATCTCGCCGACGATGTACGGGACGGCGAACGTCGCGAACTCGACCTCGCGGCTGAGCTCGAAGCGGTCAATCGCCTTGATCAGGCCGATGGTGCCGACCTGGACGATGTCCTCCATCTGCTCGGCGCGGTTGCGGAAGCGGCCGGCCGCGTACTTGACCAGGGCCAGGTTGAGCTCGATCAGAGTGTTGCGTACGTACTGGTACTCGTGGGTTCCCTCGTCGAGCGAGTCGAGCCGCTCGAAGAAGACCTTGGAGATCTCGCGGGCGTCCTTGGGTGCAACCTCCCCCGCATTCCGCACATCCGGAAGGTCCAGCTCCGCCATATCCGGGCGTCGGCCTCCAGACTGCGTGAGTTCGGTCGGGACCGTGCTCGCCGTGGACACTTCGTCCTCCCCTGCTCCGATGTCAGTGCGAAGGCGCGCCTACCCCGGATGTCCCTCGGCATGCCGACGGATTCGGGGGAACAGGAGAACGCCACGCGGAAACGCGTCGTCCGGCCCCCGCGACTGGCGCGGAAGCCGGACGAGTTGACCACGCCGGTTCATCAACTCCAACTGGCGTGCAGCGGCTTGCCCTCCGCGTAACCGGCGGCGCTCTGGACGCCGACGATCGCCCGCTCGGCGAACTCCTCGAGGGAACCGGCACCGGCGTACGTGCAGGAGGAGCGCACACCCGCGATGATCGAGTCGATCAGGTCCTCGACACCCGGGCGGGCCGGGTCGAGGAACATGCGCGAGTGGGAGATGCCCTCCTCGAACAGGGCCTTGCGGGCCCGGTCGTACGCGGACTCCTCGCTGGTGCGGTTGCGCACGGCGCGCTTGGACGCCATGCCGAAGGACTCCTTGTACAGCCGCCCGTCGGCGGTCTGCTGGAGGTCGCCCGGGGACTCGTAGGTCCCGGCGAACCAGGAGCCGATCATCACGTTCGACGCGCCGGCGGCGAGCGCCATGGCGACGTCGCGCGGGTGACGGACACCGCCGTCGGCCCACACGTGCTTGCCGTACTTCTTCGCCTCGGCGGCGCATTCGAGAACGGCCGAGAACTGCGGGCGGCCCACGCCGGTCATCATGCGGGTGGTGCACATCGCGCCCGGCCCGACACCGACCTTGATGATGTCCGCGCCGGCCTCGACCAGGTCGCGCACGCCCTCGGCGGCCACGATGTTGCCCGCGACGACCGGCACGTGCGGATCGAGACCACGCACCGCCCTGATCGCGCTGAGCATCGACTCCTGGTGGCCGTGTGCGGTGTCCACGACGAGCGTGTCGACACCCGCGTCGAGCAGCTGCTTGGCTTTGCCCGCCACGTCGCCGTTGATGCCCACGGCGGCGGCGATGCGCAGCCTGCCCCGCGCGTCGAGGGCCGGGGTGTACAGCGTGGCGCGCAGCGCGCCCTTGCGGGTGAGGACGCCGGCGAGCCGGCCGTCGCCGTCGACCGCGGGGGCGTAGCGGCGGTTGGCGCCGTCGAGCCGGTTGAACGCCTCGCGCGGGTCGATGTCCGCGTCCAGCAGCAGGAGGTCCTTGGACATGACCTCGGACAGCTGGGTGAAGCGGTCCACGCCGGCCAGGTCGTGGTCGGTGACGATGCCGATGGGGCGGTGGCCGTCGTCGACGACGACACCGGCGCCGTGGGCCCGCTTGGGCAGCAGCGACAGGGCGTCGGCGACGGTCTGGTGCGGCCCGAGGACGATCGGGGTGTCGAGCACGTGGTGACGCGTCTTGACCCAGGAGATGACGTCGGTGACGACGTCGATCGGGATGTCCTGGGGGATCACGACGAGTCCGCCGCGGCGCGCGACGGTCTCGGCCATCCGGCGGCCGGCGATGGCCGTCATGTTGGCGACGACCAGCGGGACGGTCGTGCCGGTGCCGTCGGGGGAGGACAGGTCCACGCCCTGGCGGGAACCCACGGCCGAACGGCTCGGCACCATGAACACATCGTCGTACGTCAGGTCGTACGGCGGCTTCTGGTCATTGAGGAAACGCACGTGCTGAACATCCCAGTCGATCGGAGGACCCCCGGGCATTGCAGCCGGGGAAAACGCACGTACTTCATTGTCCCATGCCGGGTCCGTTGTCATGCCCCGGCGAAAGCTCCAGTCACGGCGTCGCCCGTCGAGCGGATCCTCCAAACGCCCCGGTCACGGAGCCGGCGGACCGTGCCCGCGGCGCGCGGGCCCCGCCGCTTGGTCAGTCGTCCGGGTCGGCGCGCTCCAGGGCGGGGCGCTGGCCCGGTTCCGACGTCAGCAGCAGGTCGGCCGCCGCGGTGTCCGTGACCAGGCTGGTCACGAGACCGGAGCGCAGCACCGCCGCGATGGCCTCCGCCTTGCGCTGGCCGCCCGCGATGGCCACGACCTCGGGGATGCGCCGGAGCCGGTCGGCCTCGACGGTGATGCACCGCTCCCCCAGGTCACGCCCGACGCGGCGGCCCTGCCGGTCGAAGAGGTGCGCGGACATCTCCGCGGCCACGCCGAGCGAGGCGTAGTGCGCGCGCTCCTCGTCGGTGAGCATGTCGTGCACCGTCGAGATGCCCGGCTCCCAGGAGCCGATGGAGACGCAGGCGACGGTCACCTTGTCGAAGTAGTCGAAGGCACGGGCGATCCCCGTCTGGTGCCGAAGCGCCGCCGCGGTCGCCGGGTCCGGCAGCAGCATGGGCGCGTAGATGGGGTGGGCCTCGCCGCCGGAGACCTGGGCCGCCCGCCGTACCGCCTCGACCGAACCGCGCTCGGCGGTCCCCGCGTCGTAGACGCCCGTGAGCTGCACGACCGTGCACGGCGGCAGCCGGTCCAGGGCCGCCGCCATGTGGATCGTGGAACGGCCCCAGGCCAGACCCAGTACGTCGCCCTCGTTCACGAGCTCGCCGAGCAGGTCCGCGGCCACCTCGCCCAGATTCTCCGGGTCGGGCGACTCGTCCGCCTCCGCCGGGGACTCGACGACGACGGCGTGCCGCAGGCCGTACCGGGCGCGCAGCGCGTCCGAGCGCTCGGCGTCGAGCTCGGCGGGCACTCGGATCTCGATTCGCACCAGATCACGTTCGAGAGCGGTCTCCAGGACCCGCGCGACCTTGAAGCGGCTGACGCCGAACTCCTCCGCGATCTGGATCTTGGACTTGCCCTCGAGATAGAAGCGACGCGCCATGGCCGCCGCCTGCACCAGCTCAGCGGGCCCCATCCGCAGGGCGGACCGTCCCGCCGGCCTAGCAGTCACCGCGATCTCCTCACTGCCGTACACACGTACACACACTCCCGGGTCCGGCCATCCTGTCAGATCCGCCGGTCCTTGATCAGCCCTGATGGGGCAACATCGGTTGAACAAGCGCGGCCATCGGAGCGCACCTCAGTGGCCGCACGCCCAGGCGGCCGACGCGGTGGCCGTGGACGCCTGGTCACGCAGCATCCGCACCGCCGCGGCCGGGTCCTCGGCGTTGTAGACCGCGGAACCGGCCACGAACACGTCGGCGCCCGCCTCCGCGCACCGCTCGATCGTCGACGCCGACACCCCGCCGTCGACCTGGAGCCACAGCTCCAGACCGTGCTTGGAGATCAGCTCCCGGGTGCGGCGGATCTTCGGCAGCATGATGTCCAGGAACGCCTGCCCGCCGAAGCCCGGCTCCACGGTCATGATCAGCAGCATGTCGAGCTCGGGGAGCAGGTCCTCGTACGGCTCGATCGGCGTCGCGGGCTTGAGCGCCATGGAGGCGCGCGCGCCCTTGGCACGGATCTCCCGCGCGAGGCGCACGGGAGCGGCGGCGGCCTCGACGTGGAAGGTGACGGAGCCGGCGCCGGCCTCGACGTACTGCGGGGCCCAGCGGTCGGGGTCCTCGATCATCAGGTGGCAGTCCAGCGGAGTGTCCGTCGCCTTGGCGAGCGACTCCACGACCGGCACGCCCAGGGTCAGGTTGGGCACGAAGTGGTTGTCCATCACGTCGACGTGGAGCCAGTCGGCGCCCGTGACGGCCTCCGCCTCCTCCGCCAGTCGCGAGAAGTCGGCGGAGAGGATGCTGGGATTGATCTGAACGGCCATGTGCCAAGCCTGCCATGTTCCGAGACGCTTCCCCTCCCCGGGACGGTACTCGGTACGGACCAGCCGTCGGCAGGATCTGCACAGCCCACCGCAATACCGGCCATTCGACCGGTCGTCCGGGTCCTCGCGGCGCCGCTCGCGGAGGCCGGGCACCGGATCGCACCGGTGTGGCCGGCCCCGGCGGCTCTCGCGGCGGCGGTGTGCGAGGGACGCCCCCGCCGCGGACCGGCTGCCTCGCGGCTCTCGCGGCGGCGAGGCGCGGGAGTCACCCGCCGCGCACCCGCCCATCCAGCGGCGACGCGGCGCGGCTGCCCGGTACGACTACGCGATGCGGCTACGCGATGCGGCTACGCGGTGCGGCGCAGCAGCGCCAGGTACATCGCGTCGGTCCCGTGCACATGCGGCCACAGCTGGACGTCGGGGCCGTCGCCGAGTGCCGGGACGCCGGGCATCAGCGGCCGTGCGTCCACCAGCTCCGCCTCGGGTGCCGGGCCGCCGCGCCCGCGCAGCACGTCGTCGACGACGACTCGCGTCTCGGCGAGGTGCGGCGAGCAGGTGGCGTACCCCACCACGCCGCCGACCCGCACGGCGCTCAACGCCTCGCGCAGCAGGGCGCGTTGAAGCGGGGCGAAGCCTTCCAGGTCCTCGGGACGGCGGCGCCAGCGCGCCTCGGGCCGGCGGCGCAGCGCGCCGAGCCCCGAGCAGGGCACGTCCACGAGCACCCGGTCGAAGGACCCGGGGCGCCAGGGCGGGCGCGTACCGTCCGCGGCGATCACCTGGTACGGGCCGGGGTTCCCAGTCAGCGCGCGGTCCACGAGCCGTGCACGGTGCGGCTGCTTCTCGGAGGCCAACAGGGTCGCGCCGCGCCCTGCCGCGAGGGCGCCGAGCAGCGCGGCCTTGCCGCCGGGCCCGGCGCACCCGTCGAGCCACCGCTCGTCGCGTCCCTCCAGCGGGGCGTTGGCCAGGGCGATCGCCACGAGCTGGCTGCCCTCGTCCTGCACACCGGCCCGCCCCTCGCGCACGGCGTCGATCGCGCCCGGCTCACCGCCCTCGGCGAGCCGGACGGCGTACGGCGACCAGCGGCCCGGCAGGGCCGACTCCTCGCCCAGCACGTCGAGCAGCTCACCGGTCGTCGCGCGGCCGGGGCGGGCGACCAGGGTCACCTCGGGCCGCTCGTTGTCCGCCTCCAGCAGGTCCTCGATGCCGGCGCGCCCGCCGCCGAGCGAGTCCCACAGCGCGGAGACGACCCAGCGGGGGTGGGAGTGCACGACCGCGAGGTGGTCCTCGGCGTCCTCGTCGTACGGCGGGGCGACGCGCTCCACCCAGGTGTCCAGGTCGTCCTGGGAGACCTTGCGCAGCACGGCGTTGACGAACTTGGCCCGCCCGTCGCCGAGCACCACCCGCGCGAGCTCCACGCTCGCGGACACCGCCGCGTGCGTGGGGATCCGGGTGCCCAGCAGCTGATGCGCGCCGAGGGCGAGCACGTCGAGCACGGGCGGGTCGACCTCGCGCAGCGGCCGGTCGATGCAGGCCGCGATGATCGCGTCGTACGTGCCCTGGCGGCGCAGCGTCCCGTACACGAGCTCGGTGGCGAGCGCCGCGTCCCGCGCGTCGAAGTCGCTCTTCTCGCGGGCCTTCCTCAGCAGCGGAGGCAGGACGAGATTCGCGTACGCGTCCCGCTCGTCGACGGCGCGCAGCGCCTCGAAGGCGAGGATCCGGACGGGATCCTTCTTGGGCCGGCGGTACGGCTTGGGGGGACGGCGACGGGACTGCTCGCTCAAAAGGTGCTCCGCGTTCGAGAGGGTTGAACCCTGCCAGCCTACGCCGCCACGCGGCGCCTCCCGGCCGGACACCCCAGCCCGCAGGGCCTGCCTGCGGGCTCCCCAGGCCCCGCAGGGCCCGGGGGACGCATCGCAGCGGAGGACGAAGCCCCCTCCCCGCCGGAGTCCCCCAACTGCCGCTGGAAGGTGGCCCGAGGGAGGGGCCACGCGGGGCGTCGGTGACCGACGACGACCGGAGGGGCGTCGCCTGCCGCACCGGAAGGGTTACGGGCAAAGGTGCGGTGCCGGGGGGCACGCGAGCCCGGCAACGAACGACAGAGCCTAGGCGCCGAGCCGCTCGCCGGGGGCGATGCGCACCCCGCGCGCCCAGTCCGCCGCCCGCATCGGCTTCTTGCCCTGGGGCTGCACCCACAGCAGTTCGACGGCGTGCGATCCGGTGCCCGCGTAGACGTTGTTCTTGCCCGAATCCAGCTCGCCGGGGGCCAGGTCCGTGCGGTCGGTCAGCAGCGCGACCTGGATCAGCTTCAGCCGCTCGCCCCGGAAGAGCGTCCACGCGCCGGGGGCGGGCGTGCAGCCGCGGACGACGCGGTCGACGCGCAGCGCGGGGGCCGCGAAGTCCACGTGCGCGTCCTCGACCGTGATCTTCGGGGCGAGGGAGATTCCCTCGGCGGGCTGCGGTACGGGCTTCAGGGTGCCGTCCTCGATGCCGTCCATCGTCGCCGCGAGCAACCCGGCGCCGGCGAAAGCCAGTCGCGTCAGCAGGTCACCGCTGGTGTCGGTGGGCCGCACGGGCTCGGTGATCACCCCGTACACCGGCCCCGAGTCGAGGCCCTCCTCGATCTGGAACGTGGCGGCACCGGTCATCTCGTCGCCGGCAAGGATCGCGTGCTGGACAGGAGCCGCGCCGCGCCAGGCGGGAAGCAGCGAGAAGTGCAGGTTGACCCAGCCACGGGCCGGCACGTCGAGGGCGGCCCTGGGCAGCAGCGCGCCGTAGGCGACGACCGGGCAGCAGTCCGGCGCGATCTCACGCAGCCGCTCCAGGAACGCCTCGTCCCGCGGCCTGACCGGCTTGAGCACCTCGATGCCGGCCTCCTCGGCGCGCTGTGCGACCGGGCTGGCCACCAGGTGCCTGCCGCGCCCGGCGGGCGCGTCCGGCCGGGTGACCACGGCGGCGACCTCGTGCCGTCCGGAGGCGATCAGGGCGTCCAGGGCGGGAACGGCGACCTCGGGGGTACCTGCGAAGACGAGCTTCATCGGTGGCTGACTGCCTCTCGGACGTGTGCGGTTCGGTGCGACGAGCAGCTCACCAGTCTATGGGGCCGGGCCTCAGGGGGCGTACGGGAGACCGCGCGCCCCGCGCACATGCGCATACGCCCCGAAGCGTGACCAGATCGGCGGCTTCGCCGTTGGTCAAGAGAGATTGACCGAAGCGGGCCGCCCTGATGCGGCCCGGCCCCTTTCAACGCCGGTTCGAGAGGCTTGTCAATGGCCGACCACGCAACCCACGACGCCCAAGCCCGGGCAAGTCTGCACCTGTTGGTGCGGGACATCGAGCGGGTCCGCCGGCAGGTGGACGCATTGCGCACGCTCACCGCCCAGCTGGGCAATGTCTACCGCCCGCGCCGCTCCGGCCCGTCCACGGGCTTCGTCGTCTACGGCAGGGCCCCGGCCCCGACCGTCCGTCTCGCGCAGGAGCTGCGCGACAGCGTCGAGACGCTGGTGACCGCGGCCGTGGACTTCGACCGTTCGCTGGGCTTCTCCTGGGACGCGGTGGGCTCGGCGCTCGGGGTCACGAAGCAGGCGGTGCACCGCCGTTACGGTGCCCGCAGGGCGACGCCGCAGCCGGGCGCCGTGGAGGCCGAGCCGACGACGACCCGCACGCTGCCGCCGGTGTCGGCGGTTCCGGCCGCGCGCTCGATGCCGCCGCAGTCGGCCGAGACGCGCCCTGGCGCGTTCCCGGGTCCGCGCAACGGCTGACGCCTGGTGGGGGCTGACGTCCCCACACCCGCGGGCATCCGCTCCCAGCGGCGGCGACCACCGCCGTGGAGGCGACCGACAGCCGCGACGGCCGCCACCCGTGGCGGGGGCGGAAGACCTGAGGTGTCCGGACATGAGGAGACACCGCAACGTCCGGCGGCCGGAAAGCAGTCCGGGTGCCCGTTCACGAGGCCCCGGCCCCGCACGTGTGGCCGGGGACGTCCACGCCCCCCACGATCGGGCCGGCCGTCAGCCGATGTCCGGCGGGTCGATCCTGATGCGGACCGGGTCCGTGCCGCCACGGGCGAGCCGCGCCGCCTGCGCCGACTTGAGTGCGGCCGCCAGCGCCGCCCCGCGGCCCGGCGGCACCCGCAGCAACGCCCGCTCCCAGCGCTCCCCCACCGGGGCCTCCCCCGGCCTCCGCACCCGTCCGGCGTCGGTCACCGGGAGCGCGACGGGCCCCAACACCTCGGCCTGCTCGGGCAGTTCGGCGGCGAGCAGGAACGACGCGACCGCCTCCGGACGCCCCACCACCTCCGCCATCCGCGACACCGGCGGAAAGCCGAGCTCCGCCCGCTCGGCGAGCTCACGCAGCGCGTGGCCGACCGGATCCCAGCGCACGAGCGCCTGGACCGGCCGCAACGTCGGCTCGGCGACGACGACGACCGTGCCGCCCTCGTCCTGTCCCCGCACCAGCGAGGCCGCGGCGAGCCAGCGGCGCAGCGCCTCCTCGCCCGCGCGGAGATCGGGCCGCCCGAGCATGGCCCAGCCGTCCAGGAGCAGCGCGGCCGCGTAACCGCCGTCGGCCACGGGCTCGGCGCCGGGCGTGGAGACCACCAGCGCGGGACGGCCGGACACGGCGTCGAGCACGTGGTCCCGGCCGGAGGTGCGCACGGGCACGGCGGGGAAGGCGCGGCCCAGTTCCTCCGCGGTGCGGCGCGCGCCCACGATCCGCGCCCGCAACCGGACGGAGCCGCAGGCCACACAGTGCCACTCGGGCTCGCCCTGCCCGCACCAGGCGCAGCGCAGCTCGCGCTCGTCCGGTGCCTCCAGCGGCCCGGCGCAGTGCCGGCACCGGGCCGGCGTGCGGCAGCGCTCGCAGGCGAGCCGTGGCACGTAGCCGCGCCGTGGCACCTGGACCAGCACAGGGCCGGTCCGCAGCCCGTCCCGTACCGCCTGCCAGGCGAGGCTGGGCAGCCGGGCCGCCCGCGCGGCCTCGTCCCGCGCCAAGTCCTGGTCGCCGACGGTACGCACCAGGGGCGCAGCGGCCCTGACCCGCGCCCGGTCGGCGACGAGCGGCACGGCCCAGCCGCTCTCGACGAGCTGGGCGGCCTCGACCGTGCAGCTGGTGCTGCCCAGCAGGAAGGCGCATCCGTCGTGAGCGGCGCGCAGCTCCAGGACCTCGCGGACGTGGGGGAAGGGTGCGTTGTCGTCGCTGTGGCTCGCGTCGCCGTCGTCCCAGACGACGACGAGCCCGAGGTCCCGCACGGGCGCGAACATGGTGGCCCGGGTGCCCACCACGGCCCGCACCGAGCCCCTGCGCACGGCGAGCCACTGCCGGTAGCGCTCCTCGGGCCCGGATTCGGCGGTCAGGAGAGCGTGGCGGCCCTCCCCCAGCAGAGCGGTGAGCGCGGCGTCGACACGGACGGCGCGACGCCCGTCGGGCACGACGACGAGCGCCCCGCGCCCGGACGCGAGCGTCGCGGCGACGGCACGGGCCAGTTCCTCGGGCCAGTGCGGGCCGGGCAGCGCGGTCCACACGGCGCGGGGTGAGTCGCCGGTGGCGAGGGCCTCGATGAACGCGGGCCCCCGCCCGTACCGCTCCCAGGAGCCGGCTCCGGGGGGCGCGGGCGGCGGCAGCGGCTCGGGCGACGGCTTGGCCTCGGCGCGTCCGTTCCTGGGCGGCACCGCGAGCTGCAGCACGTCGGCGAGGCTGCCCGCGTACCGGTCGGCGACGGCGCGGGCGAGGCGGAGGATCTCGGGGCCGAGGACGGGCTCGGGCGAGACGACGTGGGCGAGCGCCGCGAGGGGGCCGGTGTAGTCGGTCTCGGCGAGGCGCTCGACCAGGAATCCGTCGATGAGCCCGCCGCCCTCGCGGCGGCCCTCCCGCACCCGGTGCGCCCCCGCCCCGAACCGCACGCGCACCCGCACGCCG
This sequence comes from Streptomyces sp. 5K101, assembly GCF_046506645.1. Lineage (NCBI taxonomy): Bacteria > Bacillati > Actinomycetota > Actinomycetes > Kitasatosporales > Streptomycetaceae > Streptomyces > Streptomyces sp. 5K101. The sequence continues at coordinate 89,998 of NZ_JBKFFO010000013.1, forward strand.
GGCTGTGCGGCGGCGTCGAGCTCCTCCGGCACGGCGTAGTCGAAGTACTGGTCGAGGTGCAGGACGCCCTTGTTCACGACGACCCGCGCGACCGGCAGCTCCTTGGCGAGCGCGGCCCCCCGCCAGGTGCGCGGCTTGGCCTTGGGCACCTTGGCCTTGCGCACCGTCTCGCGTATGAGCGCAAGCTGCTCGGGCCCGCCCGCGGCGGACTCCTCCGGCTGCTCGTTGTCGCTGCTCACAGCCCCATTCCTACCAGAGCCCACCGACAGCGCCCGGCGCCGTCGCCTGCGGCCCCATGACCGTCGACCAGCCCCCGCCGGCCACCCCCGCCCACGCACCGGGACCCGCCCTGCGTCCGCTTCCGCACACCGGGCCCCGCGGGCACGCGTCCCGCAGGCGCGAGGACCCCGGCCCCGCTGCCCGTACGCCTCCGGGCCCTGCGTCCCGCACCCGCGAAGGCCCGGACCGGGACGGCCCGCAGGCGGTGGGGCCAAGCCGCGCCGCGCGTACGCCTCCGGGCCCGACCCCCGGCTCCCACCCCCCACGCAAAGGGCCTCGCCCCGCCCCCGCGCGCCCCCGCGCCCGGCTCCCGGCCCACCGCCTCGCACGCGCGAAGGCACGCCACCGAGCCCGGCGCCGGACCCGCGGCCCGCACGCGCAAGGCCCGGCTCCGGGCGCGCCGCACACGAAGGGCGAGAGCCCCCGCCCTCCGCGCCCCGCCCCGCTCCCCCACACACGAAGGCCCCGGACCGTCCCGGTCCGGGGCCTTCGGGAGCCGTGGGGCTACAGGGTCACAGGCCCGCCGCCGCGCGCAGCGCGTCGACGCGGTCCGTGCGCTCCCAGGTGAAGTCGGGCAGCTCGCGGCCGAAGTGGCCGTACGCCGCGGTCTGGGCGTAGATCGGACGGAGCAGGTCGAGGTCGCGGATGATCGCGGCCGGGCGGAGGTCGAAGACCTCGGCGATGGCCTGCTCGATCTTCTCGACGTCGGTCGTCGCCGTGCCGAAGGTCTCCACGAACAGACCGACGGGCTCGGCCTTGCCGATCGCGTACGCGACCTGGACCTCGCAGCGGGCCGCGAGGCCGGCCGCGACGACGTTCTTCGCCACCCAGCGCATCGCGTAGGCCGCCGAGCGGTCCACCTTGGACGGGTCCTTGCCGGAGAAGGCGCCGCCGCCGTGGCGGGCCATGCCGCCGTACGTGTCAATGATGATCTTGCGACCGGTCAGGCCCGCGTCGCCCATCGGGCCGCCGATCTCGAAACGCCCGGTCGGGTTCACCAGGAGGCGGTAGCCGTCGGTGTCGAGCTTGATGCCGTCCTCGACGAGCTGCTTGAGCACGTGCTCGACGACGAACTCGCGGATGTCGGGCGCGAGCAGCGAGTCCAGGTCGATGTCGGACGCGTGCTGCGAGGACACCACCACGGTGTCGAGGCGGACGGCCTTGTCGCCGTCGTACTCGATGGTGACCTGGGTCTTGCCGTCCGGTCGCAGGTAGGGGATGGTGCCGTTCTTGCGGACCTCCGAGAGGCGGCGCGAGAGCCGGTGCGCGAGGTTGATCGGCAGCGGCATCAGCTCGGGCGTCTCGTCGCAGGCGTAGCCGAACATCAGGCCCTGGTCGCCGGCGCCCTGCTTGTCCAGCTCGTCCTCATCGCCCTCGACGCGCTTCTCGTACGCCGTGTCGACGCCCTGCGCGATGTCGGGAGACTGCGCGCCGATGGACACCGAGACTCCGCAGGAGGCGCCGTCGAAGCCCTTCTTCGAGGAGTCGTAGCCGATCTCGAGGATCTTGTTGCGCACGAGGGTGGGGATGTCGGCGTACGCCTTGGTGGTCACCTCACCGGCGACGTGCACGAGGCCGGTGGTGATCAGGGTCTCCACGGCGACGCGGGAGGTCGGGTCCTCCCGCAGAAGGGCGTCGAGAATCGTGTCGCTGATCTGGTCGGCGATCTTGTCGGGGTGGCCCTCGGTCACGGACTCCGAGGTGAAGAGACGGCGGGACACATCGCTCCCTGGGGTTGCAGCGGCTGCTGGCTGATCATTGACGGACCGGCAGGGGGCTGCGCCCCGCGACGTTCCGCGAACCAGTTTATCGGTCGCTTTCCACCGCCGGACAACCCGTCTCGCAGCTTGGGAGCCCCCTGACCTGTGGTCCATGGCCGAGACGCTATGACCATAGCGTCTGCGGACTGAGCGATTCGCCACATTTCGCGAGTTTCTCGCGGGTCGTCCGTCGCCGGAAATTCGCCCAGAGTTCGTCAGACAGCTCGCCCGGCCTCAGCCGAGCCGGGGGACGACGAGGTCCCAGACCGTGTCGGCGAGTGCCTCCTTGGGTCCGTACGGGACGGGGGTCTCGGCGCCGTCCGCGGCCAGGACGACCGCCTCGTTCTCCTCGGCCCCGAAAGTCCTGCGCTCCCCCACCTCGTTGACGACGAGCAGGTCGCATCCCTTGCGGCGCAGCTTGTCGCGACCGTTGGCGAGGACGTCGTCGGTCTCGGCGGCGAAGCCGACGATCACCTGTCCGGGGCGGGCGCGGTCGGCCGAGATCTCGGCCAGGATGTCGGGGTTGCGCACGAGCGTCACGGTCGGCGCCTCGACGCCGTCCTTCTTCTTGATCTTGCCGGTGGCGTACTCGGCGGGCCGGAAGTCGGCGACGGCCGCCGCCATGACCACGGCGTCGGCGTCGGCGGCCGCCTTGAGGACCGCCTCGCGCAGCTGGACCGCCGTGCCGACGTGGACGACGTCGACGCCCGCAGGATCGGGCATGCCGGTGTTCGCCTCGACGAGGGTGACGCGCGCGCCGCGGGCGGCCGCGGTACGGGCCAGGGCGTATCCCTGCTTGCCGGAGGAGCGGTTGCCGAGGTAGCGGACCGGGTCGAGCGGTTCGCGGGTGCCGCCGGCGCTGACGACGACGTGACGGCCGGCGAGGTCGGGGGCGGTCACTCCGCGGGCCAGCACCCGGCGGCACACCTCGAAGATCTCGCCCGGCTCGGGCAGCCTGCCCTTGCCGGTGTCGACGCCGGTGAGCCGGCCGACGGCGGGCTCGATGACGACGGCGCCGCGTCGGCGCAGCGTGGCGACGTTCTCCTGGGTGGCGGGGTGCTCCCACATCTCGGTGTGCATCGCCGGTGCGAAGACGACCGGACAGCGGGCGGTGAGCAGGGTGTTGGTGAGCAGGTCGTCGGCGAGGCCGTGAGCGGCCCTGGCGAGCGTGTCGGCGGTGGCGGGGGCGACCACGACGAGGTCGGCGTGCTGGCCGATGCGCACGTGCGGCACCTCGTGGACGTCGTTCCAGACCTCCGTGGAGACGGGGTGGCCGGACAGCGCCGACCAGGTCGCGGCGCCGACGAAGTTCAGGGCCGACGCGGTCGGCACGACCCGGACGTCGTGGCCGGACTCGGTGAGCCGGCGCAGCAGCTCGCACGCCTTGTACGCGGCGATGCCGCCGCTGACTCCCAGGACGACCCTCGGCCTGACACTCGCGTCCACTGCGCCTCCCCGCACTCGGTTGGTTCCCCCATGCTGCATCACTCCGGCGGAACGAACTGCCGCGCCCCCTCGCGCGCCCGGCTCACACGCCTGCGCACAGGCCACAGGCCCGGCGGACGATCCGCCGGGCCTGTGGTGAAGAACGATGCGTCGCGCTTACTGCGCCGGGCCCTCGATGGCCTCGGAGGTCAGCAGACCCGCGTTGATCTCACGCAGGGCGATCGACAGCGGCTTCTCGTGGACGTGGGTGTCCACCAGCGGACCGACGTACTCGAGCAGGCCCTCACCGAGCTGCGAGTAGTACGCGTTGATCTGGCGCGCGCGCTTGGCCGCGTAGATCACGAGGCTGTACTTCGAGTCAGTCGCCTCGAGCAGCTCGTCGATCGGCGGGTTGATGATGCCCTCGGGCGCGGTGATGGAAGAGGACACGCTAAGCCTTCCGAAGAACGTGCAAAAAGATCGGACAAAAGATCAAACAACTGCCATCAAGGCTAGCAGCTCGCGCGCCACGTCCTCGACGGAGGTGTTGACCAGGGTCGTATCGAACTCCGACTCGGCGGCGAGCTCGACCTTCGCGGCCGCGAGCCGGCGCTCGATGACCTCTGCGGACTCGGTGCCGCGGCCGGTGAGCCGACGGACCAGCTCGTCCCAGCTCGGCGGGGCGAGGAAGACCAGCTGCGACTCCCGCATGGACTCCTTGACCTGCCGCGCACCCTGGAGATCGATCTCCAGCAGCACCGGTTCCCCTGCCTCCAGGCGGTCGAGGACCGCGCGACGGGGCGTGCCGTAGCGGTTGCCCGCGAACTCGGCCCACTCCAGCAGCTCGCCGTTGGCGACCAGCTTGTCGAACTCGTCGTCGGTGACGAAGAAGTACTGGACGCCGTGCTTCTCGCCGGGCCGCGGCTTCCGGGTGGTAGCCGACACCGAGAGCCAGACTTCGGGGTGGACCTTGCGCATATGGGCGACGACCGTGCTCTTGCCGACCCCGGAGGGGCCGGAGAGCACGGTCAGCCGCGGACGTACCTCTGCTGCCATGCAGCGATTATCCAGGTTCCCGGGAGTGCCCGGGAACGTCAGGCGGCGCCGCCGCCGAACTCGCGCTCCAGGGAAGCGATCTGGTTGGAGCCGAGACCACGGACCCGGCGGCTCTCGGAGATGCCGAGCCGCTCCATGATCTGCTTGGCGCGGACCTTGCCCACGCCCGGCAGGGACTCGAGGAGGGCGGAGACCTTCATCTTGCCGATGACGTCGTTCTCCTGGCCCTGCTTGATGACCTCGTGGAGGGAGGCGCCGGAGTGCTTGAGTCGATTCTTGACCTCGGCCCGCTCCCGGCGAGCCGCGGCGGCCTTTTCGAGCGCGGCTGCGCGCTGTTCAGGGGTAAGGGGCGGAAGAGCCACGCCTACGTCACCTCGGATGTCGAACTGTCGGATACGGACCGGTGAGGAACCTAGTCGCCCCACACCAGGGGAGCAACGAGCAACGCAGGACGCCTTTGCGGGACGCTGCCTGCACGTTCGCTCTTCGACGGAGACTAGCGGCCATCACCGCTCCAGTCAGCGAGAACAGACGAAAAGTCCTGGTCAGCATCGACCGATCAGGACATTTCAGACAAAACGACCGGCTTTTCGGCCGAGAAGTCCTGTACGGACCCGCCCCCTGCGTTGACGGCGGTCACGCAGCGCGTGCGACCGGTACCGGAAAGCGCACGCGCCCGCCCTGACGTCCCGGGTCAGCCCCCGGCCGAGGCCACCGCCTCGCGCACCTCGTCCGTGAACCGCTCGGCGGCGGCCCGCAGCCCGGCCGCGTCCGGGCCGTGCCTGAGCACACCGCGGCTGACACTCGGCAGCACGTTGCCGACGGCCGAGCCGAAGACGCGCGGGAGGTCCGCCGGGGTGGCCCCCTGGGCGCCGATGCCCGGAGCCAGCAGCGGGCCGTTGATGTCGAGGTCCACGCCGGCGTCGCCGAGCGTCGCGCCGACGACCGCGCCGACGGAGCCGAGCGGGTCGGCGCCCTCGTTCTCGGCGGCCATGTGGTTCAGCATCAGCTGCGCGAGGGACACGCCGTCCGCCGACGTGGAGCGCTGCACCTCGGCACCCTCCGGATTGGAGGTCAGCGCCAGGACGAACACCCCGCAGCCGCTCAGCACGGCCTGGTCGAGCGCGGGCCGCAGCGAACCGAAACCGAGGTACGGGGACACCGTGACGGCGTCCGAGAACAGCGGCGAGTCCTTGCGCAGGAACGTCTCCGCGTAGGCGCCCATGGTCGAGCCGATGTCGCCGCGCTTGGCGTCCATGAGGACCAGCGCGCCGGCGGACCGTGCCTCCTCGACGGCCTTCTCCAGGACGGCGATGCCGCGCGAGCCGAAGCGCTCGAAGAACGCGGACTGCGGCTTCAGGACGGCGACCCGGTCGGCGAGCGCCTCGACCGTGGTGCGGGTGAACCGCTCCAGGCCGGCGATGTCGTCGTTCAGGCCCCAGGCGGTCAGCAGCGAGGCGTGCGGGTCGATCCCGACGCACAGCGGACCACGGTGGTCCATGGCGTGGCGCAGTCGGGTGCCGAAGGGCTCCAGAGGACTCATGCGGTGACCTTTCGCGTCTCGGCGCCGACGGCATCGGCGAGGGTGGCGTACGGGCTGGCCGCGAGGCGTGCGGCGAGGCCCTTGTGGATCGCGCGGGCGTAGAACGGGCCCTCGTAGACGAAGGCGCTGTAGCCCTGGACGAGGGTGGCGCCGGCGAGGATGCGCTGCCAGGCGTCGTCGGCGTTCTCGATGCCGCCGACACCGACGAGCGTGATGCGGTCGCCGACGCGGGCGTACAGGCGGCGCAGGACCTCCAGGGAGCGCGCCTTGACCGGGGCGCCGGACAGGCCGCCGGTCTCGCGGGTGAGGTACGCCGGGGACTTCAGGCCCTCGCGGGCGATCGTGGTGTTGGTGGCGATGATGCCGTCGAGACCGAGCTCGACCGCGAGGTCGGCCACCGCGTCGACGTCCTCGTCGGCGAGATCGGGGGCGATCTTGACGAGCAGCGGGACGCGGCGGTCGGTGACGGTGCGGTGCGCCGCCGCACGCACGGCGGTCAGCAGCGGGCGCAGCGACTCGGTCGCCTGGAGGTTGCGCAGGCCGGGGGTGTTCGGCGAGGAGACGTTGACGACGAGGTAGTCGGCGTGGGCGGCCAGGCGCTCGGTCGACTTCACGTAGTCGGCGGCGGCCTCTGCCTCAGGGACGACCTTCGTCTTGCCGATGTTGACGCCGACGACGGTCCTGAAGACCGGCACCCGGGTGCGCAGCCGCTCGGCGACGGCGGCCGAGCCCTCGTTGTTGAAGCCCATGCGGTTGATCAGGGCGCGGTCCGGGACCAGCCGGAAGAGCCGCTTCTTGGGGTTGCCGGGCTGGGCCTCCCCGGTGACGGTGCCGATCTCGACGTGGTCGAAGCCCAGCATCGCCATGCCGTCGATGGCGACGGCGTTCTTGTCGAAACCGGCCGCGAGCCCGAACGGGCCGTGCATGCGCAGGCCGAGGGCCTCGGTGCGCAGCTCCTTGTGGCGGGGGGCGAGCACCGCGGCGACGAAGGTGCGCAGGACGGGGACGCGGGCCGTGCGGCGGATCCACCGGAAGGCCAGGTAGTGGGCCTTCTCCGGGTCCATGCGCGAGAAGACGAGGGTGAAGAAGATCTTGTACATGGGAAGTGGTGTCCTCATGAGGAGGGGGACACCGTTTCCGGTGTCCCCCTCATGGCTGCTAGTCGCGGGCCGCGGTCAGGTGTTCCGCGTGTTCCTGGAGCGAACGGACGCCCACGCCGCCGTGGTTGAGGGCGTCGATGCCCTGGACCGCCGCGGCGAGCGCCTGGACCGTCGTCAGGCACGGGACGGAGCGGGCCACCGCCGCCGTACGGATGTCGTAGCCGTCGAGGCGGCCGCCGGTGCCGTACGGGGTGTTGACGATGAGGTCGACCTCGCCGTCGTGGATGAGCTGGACGATGGTCCGCTCGCCGTCCGGACCCGGGCCCTCGGACTGCTTGCGCACGACGGTGGCGTTGATGCCGTTGCGCTTGAGCACCTCGGCCGTGCCGGACGTGGCGAGCAGCTCGAAGCCGTGCGCGACCAGCTCGCGCGCGGGGAAGATCATCGAACGCTTGTCGCGGTTGGCGACGGAGACGAAGGCGCGTCCCTTGGTGGGCAGCGGGCCGTAGGCGCCGGCCTGCGACTTGGCGTACGCCGTGCCGAAGACCGAGTCGATGCCCATGACCTCGCCGGTGGAGCGCATCTCCGGGCCGAGGACGGTGTCCACGCCGCGGCCGTGCACGTCCCGGAAGCGGGTCCACGGCATGACGGCCTCCTTGACGGAGATCGGCGCGTCCATCGGGAGCGTGCCGCCGTCGCCGCTCTTCGGCAGCAGGCCCTCCTCGCGCAGCTCGGCGATGGTCGCGCCGAGCGAGATGCGCGCGGCGGCCTTGGCGAGCGGGACCGCGGTCGCCTTCGAGGTGAAGGGGACGGTCCGGGAGGCGCGCGGGTTGGCCTCGAGGACGTACAGGATGTCGCCGGCCATCGCGAACTGGATGTTGATCAGGCCGCGGACGCCGACGCCCTTCGCGATCGCCTCGGTGGACACGCGCAGGCGCTTGATGTCGAAGCCGCCGAGAGTGATCGGGGGCAGGGCGCAGGCCGAGTCGCCGGAGTGGATGCCGGCCTCCTCGATGTGCTCCATGACGCCGCCGAGGTAGAGCTCGGTGCCGTCGTAGAGCGCGTCGACGTCGATCTCTATCGCGTCGTCGAGGAACCGGTCGACCAGCACGGGCCGGGTCGGGGAGATCTCGGTGGACTCGGCGATGTACGCCTCCAGGCGCGCCTCGTCGTAGACGATCTCCATGCCGCGGCCGCCGAGCACGTACGACGGGCGGACCAGGACCGGGTAGCCGATCTCGTCGGCGATGGCCTTGGCGCCGGCGAAGGTGGTGGCCGTGCCGTGCTTGGGCGCGGGCAGACCGGCCTCGGCGAGGACCTGGCCGAACGCGCCGCGGTCCTCGGCGGCGTGGATGGCCTCCGGGGAGGTACCGACGACGGGGACGCCGTTGTCCTTGAGCGCCTGGGCGAGACCCAGCGGGGTCTGGCCGCCGAGCTGGACGACGACACCGGCGACGGGGCCGGCGAGCGACTCGGCGTGGACGATCTCCAGCACGTCCTCGAGCGTGAGCGGCTCGAAGTACAGGCGGTCGGAGGTGTCGTAGTCCGTGGAGACGGTCTCCGGGTTGCAGTTGACCATCACGGTCTCGTACCCGGCGTCGTGCAGCGCGAAGGAGGCGTGCACGCAGGAGTAGTCGAACTCGATGCCCTGGCCGATGCGGTTGGGGCCGGAGCCGAGGATGATCACGGCGGGCCGGGTGCGCGGCGCGACCTCGGACTCCTCGTCGTAGGACGAGTAGAAGTACGGGGTCCGGGCGGCGAACTCGGCGGCGCAGGTGTCGACCGTCTTGTAGACCGGGCGGATGCCGAGGGCGTGCCGCACCTCGCGGACCACGTTCTCGCGCAGTCCGCGGATCTCGGCGATCTGTGCGTCGGAGAAGCCGTGGCGCTTGGCCTCGGCGAGCAGCTCGGGGGAGAGCTTCTCGGCGGCGGCGAGCTCGTCGGCGTACTCCTTGATCAGGAACAGCTGGTCGACGAACCAGGGGTCGATCTTCGTCGCCTCGAAGACCTCCTCGGGCGTGGCGCCCGCGCGGATGGCCTGCATGACCGTGTTGATCCGGCCGTCGGTGGGGCGCACCGCCTCGCGCAGCAGCTCGTCCTTGTCGCCCGGCTCACCGGTGAAGGAGAACTGGCTGCCCTTCTTCTCCAGGGAGCGCAGGGCCTTCTGGAGTGCCTCGGTGAAGTTCCGGCCGATGGCCATGGCCTCGCCGACCGACTTCATGGTGGTGGTGAGGGTGGAGTCCGCCTGCGGGAACTTCTCGAAGGCGAACCGCGGGGCCTTGACCACGACGTAGTCGAGGGTCGGCTCGAAGGAGGCCGGCGTCTTCTCCGTGATGTCGTTCGGGATCTCGTCCAGCGTGTAGCCGACGGCGAGCTTCGCGGCGATCTTGGCGATCGGGAAGCCGGTGGCCTTGGACGCGAGCGCGGAGGACCGGGAGACGCGCGGGTTCATCTCGATGACGATGATCCGGCCGTCGTCGGGGTTGACGGCGAACTGGATGTTGCAGCCGCCGGTGTCCACGCCGACCTCGCGGATGATCGCGATGCCGATGTCGCGCAGGCGCTGGTACTCACGGTCGGTGAGGGTCATCGCCGGGGCGACGGTGATGGAGTCACCGGTGTGGACGCCCATCGGGTCGAAGTTCTCGATGGAGCAGACGACCACGACGTTGTCGTTCTTGTCGCGCATCAGCTCCAGCTCGTACTCCTTCCAGCCGAGGATGGACTCCTCCAGGAGCACCTCGGTGGTCGGGGAGAGCGTGAGGCCCTGGCCGGCGATGCGGCGCAGCTCCTCCTCGTCGTGCGCGAAGCCGGAGCCGGCGCCGCCCATGGTGAAGGAGGGGCGGACGACGACGGGGTAGCCGCCGAGCGTGTCGACGCCCTTCATGACGTCGTCCATCGAGTGGCAGATGACCGAGCGGGCGGACTCGCCGTGGCCGGTCTTGCGGCGGACCTCCTCGACGACCTCCTTGAACAGGTCGCGGTCCTCGCCCTTGTTGATGGCCTCGACGTTGGCGCCGATCAGCTCGACGCCGTACTTCTCCAGCACACCCTTCTCGTGCATGGAGATGGCGGTGTTGAGCGCGGTCTGGCCGCCGAGGGTGGGCAGCAGCGCGTCGGGGCGCTCCTTGGCGATGATCTTCTCGACGAACTCGGGGGTGATCGGCTCGACGTACGTGGCGTCGGCGATCTCCGGGTCGGTCATGATCGTGGCCGGGTTGGAGTTGACCAGGATGACGCGCAGGCCCTCGGACTTGAGGACGCGGCAGGCCTGGGTGCCGGAGTAGTCGAATTCGGCGGCCTGGCCGATGACGATCGGGCCGGAGCCGATGACCAGGACGGACTGGATATCGGTGCGCTTAGGCACGCTCGGCCTCCATCAGGGATACGAATCGGTCGAAGAGGTACGCGGCGTCGTGCGGGCCCGCGGCCGCCTCGGGGTGGTACTGGACGCTGAAGGCCGGCTGGTCGAGCAGCTGGAGGCCCTCCACCACGTTGTCGTTCAGGCAGACGTGGGAAACCTCGGCGCGGCCGTAGGGGGTGTCGGAGACCTTGTCGAGGGGAGCCTCGACGGCGAATCCGTGGTTGTGCGCGGTGACCTCGACCTTGCCGGTGGTGCGGTCCTGCACGGGCTGGTTGATACCCCGGTGGCCGTACTTCAGCTTGTACGTGCCGAAGCCGAGCGCGCGGCCGAGCAGCTGGTTGCCGAAGCAGATGCCGAACAGCGGCGTCCTGCGCTCCAGCACCGCCTTGATGACGGTCAGGTCGGCGGTGGCGGGGTCGCCGGGGCCGTTGGAGAGGAAGACGCCGTCCGGGTTCACCGCGTAGACGTCGTCGACGGTGGCGGTGGCGGGCAGGACGTGCACCTCGATGCCACGCTCGGCCATGCGGTGCGGGGTCATGCCCTTGATGCCGAGGTCGAGGGCGGCGACGGTGAACTTCGCCGTACCGACTGGGACGGCTTCGCCGTCGGGGCCGATGGCCGGGACGACGTACGCCTCAGTGGTGGCGACCTCGGCGGAGAGGTTGGCGCCCTTCATCTCGGGGGCCTGCTGGACGCGGGCGAGCAGCGTGGCCTCGTCGGCCAGCGCCTCGCCGGAGAAGATGCCGACGCGCATGGCGCCGCGCTCGCGCAGGTGGCGGGTGAGGGCGCGGGTGTCGATGCCGCTGATGCCGACGACGCCCTGGGCGGTCAGCTGCTCGTCGAGGGTGCGGCGGGAGCGCCAGTTGGACGGGATGCGGGCCGGGTCACGGACGACGTAGCCCGCCACCCAGATCTGCTTCGACTCGTCGTCCTCGTCGTTGACGCCGGTGTTGCCGACGTGCGGCGCGGTCATGACCACGACCTGGCGGTGGTACGAGGGGTCCGTCAGGGTCTCCTGGTAGCCCGTCATGCCGGTGTTGAACACCGCCTCGCCGAAGGTCTCCCCCACGGCCCCGTAGGCACGGCCGCGGAAGGTTCGGCCGTCCTCCAGGACGAGTACGGCGGGAGCCTTGGCAGCTCCCCTGGTGGAGGTTGTCATCGTGCGGTGCCTTCCGTTGTCTTGATCATGATGTTGAGGGTGTCGGCCCAGGTGCTCTGCTCGACCGCGTGGTCGGAGCGGAAGCCGGAGTCGAGGACCTTGTCGCCGTGCGCCCAGGTGACGATCAGCAGACCGCCCTCGGCGAGGACCTTGCCCGCGATGCCCTTGTCGAGCCGGGCCTCGCGCAGCGCCTCCTTCGGTACGAAGAAGTCCTGCGCCCCGGGCCGTACGACCGAGAGCCCCGCGTCGGTGAGCGTGAGCTCGACGCGGCTGCGCACGCCCAGCCCGTGGGCGACGATCCGGTCGAGCCACTGCCCGGCGGTCGTGGAGCCGTGGTAGCGGCCGCTCATGGTCAGTTTCGCCTCGCCGGGCCGCTCCGGCACGGCCAGGAGCTCGGGCAGGTCCGACTGGAGGCTGCCGCGCCATTTCCAGCCCTGGCGCATCAGCCAGTAGACGAAGGCGACGAAGAGCAGCAGTCCGGCGACCCAGCCGAGGCGGGCCGCCCAGTCGGTCACCTCCGCGGACTTGCGCTCCGCCGCCATGGTGATGAGTTCAGGTGTCACGCCAGCTTCCCGTCCACGACCGTCGCACGGCCCCGCAGGAAGGTGTGGGTGACGCGTCCCGGCAGCTCACGGCCCTCGTAAGGGGTGTTGCGGCTGCGGGAGGCGAAGCCCGCGGGGTCCACGGCTCCACGGTATGCCGGATCGACCAGCGTGAGGTTCGCGGGCTCACCTGCCGAGACGGGCCGGCCGTGGCCGGTCGCCTGTCCGATGCGCGCGGGCGCGTACGACATGCGGTCGGCGACGCCGGCCCAGTCGAGCAGTCCGGTCTCGACCATCGTCTGCTGGACCACGGACAGGGCGGTCTCCAGACCGACCATGCCCATGGCGGCCGCGGCCCACTCGCAGTCCTTGTCCTCGTGCGGGTGCGGGGCGTGGTCGGTGGCGACGATGTCGATCGTGCCGTCCGCCAGCGCCTCGCGCAGCGCCATGACGTCGCGCTCGGTGCGCAGCGGCGGGTTGACCTTGTAGACCGGGTTGTAGGAGCGCACCAGCTCGTCGGTCAGGAGCAGGTGGTGCGGGGTGACCTCGGCGGTGACGTCGATGCCGCGGGACTTGGCCCAGCGGACGATCTCGACCGAGCCGGCGGTCGACAGGTGGCAGATGTGCACGCGGGAGCCGACGTGCTCGGCGAGGAGCACGTCGCGGGCGATGATCGACTCCTCGGCGACGGCCGGCCAGCCGCCGAGGCCGAGCTCGGCGGAGACGACGCCCTCGTTCATCTGGGCGCCCTCGGTGAGCCGCGGCTCCTGGGCGTGCTGGGCGACGACGCCGCCGAACGCCTTCACGTACTCCAGGGCGCGGCGCATGATCACGGCGTCGTCGACGCACTTGCCGTCGTCGGAGAAGACGGTGACGCCGGCCGCGGACTCGTGCATCGCGCCGAGCTCGGCGAGCTTCTTGCCCTCCAGGCCCACGGTGACGGCGCCGATGGGCTGCACGTCGCAGTAGCCCGACTCCTTGCCGAGCCGGTAGACCTGCTCGACGACGCCGGCGGTGTCGGCGACCGGGAAGGTGTTGGCCATCGCGAACACCGCGGTGTAGCCGCCGCTCGCGGCGGCGCGGGTGCCGGTGAGGACGGTCTCGGAGTCCTCGCGGCCGGGCTCGCGCAGGTGGGTGTGCAGGTCGACCAGGCCCGGCAGCAGGATCTGCCCGTCGGCCTCGACGACGGTGGCGCCGTCGGCCGACAGGCCCGTACCGACCTCGGCGATGGTCTCGCCGTCGATGAGCACGTCCTGCGGCTCGCCGCCGAGTACCTTCGCACCGCGGATAAGGATCTTGCTCATGGTTCTTACTTCTCCTCGGTACGGGGGTTGGGGGCGTCGGATTCGTTGCCGCCGAGCAGCAGGTAGAGGACGGCCATGCGGATGGAGACACCGTTGGCGACCTGCTCGATCACCGTGCAGCGGTCCGAGTCGGCGACCTCGGCGGTGATCTCCATGCCGCGGACCATCGGCCCGGGGTGCATCACGATGGCGTGCTCGGGCATCTTGGCCATGCGGTCGCCGTCCAGGCCGTAGCGGCGGGAGTACTCGCGCTCGGTCGGGAAGAAGGCGGCGTTCATGCGCTCGCGCTGGACGCGCAGCATCATCACGGCGTCGGACTTGGGCAGCGTGCTGTCCAGGTCGTACGAGATCTCGCAGGGCCAGGTCTCGACGCCGACGGGCACGAGGGTGGGCGGCGCGACCAGCGTGACGTGGGCGCCGAGGGTGTGCAGCAGGTCGACGTTGGAGCGGGCGACCCGGCTGTGCAGGACGTCTCCGACGATCGTGATCCGCTTCCCGGCCAGGTCCTGGCCCAGCCCGGCGTCCCTGCCGACGAGTCGGCGGCGCATGGTGAAGGCGTCGAGCAGGGCCTGGGTGGGGTGCTGGTGGGTGCCGTCACCGGCGTTGATGACGGGCGCGTCGATCCAGCCGGAGTTGGCGAGGCGGTAGGGGGCGCCGGAGGCGCTGTGCCGTATGACGACGGCGTCGACGCCCATGGCCTCCAGGGTCTGGGCGGTGTCCTTGAGGGACTCGCCCTTGGAGACGCTCGACCCCTTGGCGGCGAAGTTGATGACGTCGGCGGACAGGCGCTTCTCGGCGGCCTCGAAGGAGATCCGGGTCCGGGTCGAGTCCTCGAAGAAGAGGTTGCAGACCGTGCGGCCGCGCAGCGCGGGAAGCTTCTTGATCGGCCGGTCGGCGACCCGGGCCATCTCCTCGGCGGTGTCGAGGATGAGGACGGCGTCGTCACGGGTGAGGTCGGCGGCCGAGATGAGGTGGCGCATCATCTGGGTGGTTTCTCCAGGTCTTTGGAGTTCGTAGGACATGCGGGCGCGCAGCAGCACACGCCGTACGAGGGGTGGTCGTACGGAGGTGTTACCGCTCGCCGGCCGCGGCGGTCTCCCGCAGGCCGAGCAGCACGGTGTCGCGACCGTCCTCCTCGGCGAGCTGGACCTTGACCGTCTCGCGCAGCGACGTGGGGAGGTTCTTGCCGACGTAGTCGGCGCGGATGGGCAGCTCGCGGTGGCCGCGGTCGACGAGGACCGCGAGCTGCACGGCGCGCGGGCGCCCGATGTCGCCGAGGGCGTCGAGCGCGGCGCGGATGGTGCGGCCGGAGAAGAGCACGTCGTCGACGAGGACGACGAGGCGGCCGTCGATGCCGTCACCGGGGATCTCCGTGCGGGCCAGCGCACGGGCGGGCTTGAGACGCAGATCGTCGCGGTACATGGTGATGTCGAGGGAGCCGACCGGCACCTTCTGGCCGGTGATGCCTTCGAGCTTCTCGGCGAGCCGGCGGGCGAGGAAGACGCCGCGGGTCGGGATGCCGAGGAGCACCACGTCGTCGGCACCCTTGGCGCGTTCGACGATCTCGTGGGCGATGCGGGTCAGTACCCGCGCGATGTCGGGAGCCTCGAGAACGGGGCGGGCCGCATCGGGGTTCTTCTGCGTGTCCATACGAAACGGACCTCCTTCTCCGCCTCACGGGACGGCTCTTAAAGGACGTCGGAATTGCGCCGTCCACGTTACCAGTGCTTGATAGGTGTACGGATCCGGGTACGCCGGTACGTGGCCGAAACCGTTCCGGATCATTCGGCTTGACTCAGCCAAGTCACGCTGCGTAACCTCACAGTGAGTTACCAGTCGCGCGGCGGAGCCGCACGTTGTCACAGCGTCCGGGGAGCTATATGTCCAGCGAATACGCAAAACAGCTCGGGGCCAAGCTCCGCGCCATCCGCACCCAGCAGGGGCTCTCCCTCCACGGCGTGGAAGAGAAGTCCCAGGGCCGCTGGAAGGCCGTCGTGGTCGGCTCGTACGAGCGCGGCGACCGTGCCGTGACCGTGCAGCGCCTCGCCGAGCTCGCGGACTTCTACGGCGTCCCGGTGCAGGAGCTGCTCCCGGGCACGACGCCGGGCGGGGCCGCCGAGCCGCCGCCGAAGCTCGTCCTGGACCTGGAGCGCCTGGCCCACGTCCCGCAGGAGAAGGCGGGCCCGCTGCAGCGCTACGCGGCGACGATCCAGTCCCAGCGCGGCGACTACAACGGCAAGGTGCTCTCGATCCGCCAGGACGACCTGCGCACGCTGGCCGTGATCTACGACCAGTCGCCCTCGGTCCTGACCGAACAGCTGATCAGCTGGGGCGTGCTGGACGCGGACGCGCGGCGTGCGGTGGCGCACGAGGAGAGCTGACCTCAGCCCTTTGAAAAAACGTCACACCGAAGGGCGGGCCGGGCACTGACCGGCCCGCCCTTCGTCGCGCCGGCCGACTGAGGGGGGCTCGGCGCGCGCCGCCGCGGCCTCGCCCGGGCGGGCGTGGCCTGGTCGGCCGGGGCGGTTGGGGGCCCACGGGCGCCTGCGTGGTCGGGACCGCGGCTCCAGCCTGGGCGGGTCGCTGGGCGTGCCACGGAGGGCCGGCCGCCGGGCCGCGGGGCCCGTGACTCCAGCGTGGTCGGGGCCGGGGCTCTCGGGGCCACGGACACCTGCGTAGCCGTAGCCGCGTGTCCGGACCGGGCAGGGCCGTGTTCGACAGCGGTGTGCCCGAGCGCCGTGCTTGGCCGGGCGGGCACTCCGCGGGCCGACGGCCGGGCAGCGGGCCCTAGGAGGTGCGGCCGGGGCGCCCGCCCCCGGCCCCGGGCCCCGGCTCACGGCCGGGCGGCCGGTTTCGCACGGAATCCTCACAGAGCGACCCGTGGCCGGATCCTTTCGGCGTGCCGGGTGGGGCGCAGGGCAGTCGGTGTGGCCGGAAAGCACCGGGCCCGGGGCAGAAGACCGTCGTCTTCTGCCCCGGGCCCGGCGAAGCCGGCCCGCCGCGCCGCTCAGTCGCGGCGGAGGCTCGGCTTGAGGTCCTTGAAGCGGCCCAGCAGGCCGTTCACGAACGACGGCGACTCGTCGGTGGAGAACTCCTTGGCGAGCTGCACCGCCTCGTCGATCACCACCGCGTCGGGCGTCTCGTCCATCCACACCAGCTCGAACGCACCGAGCCGCAGGATGTTGCGGTCGACGACCGGCATCCGGTCCAGCGTCCAGCCGACCGCGTACGTGGCGATGAGCTCGTCGATGCGGTCCGCGTGCTGTGCGTAACCCTCGACGAGGTCCATGGTGTACTCGGCGACCGGCGGCTGACGGTCGTCCGAACGGGCGTGCCGGACCCAGTCCGCGAGGACCGTCTGCACGGACGCCCCGCGCTGGTCGGCCTCGAAGAGGATCTGGAAGGCCCGCTTGCGGGCCTTGTTACGGGCAGCCACGGTTAGCTGTTCACCCGGCCGAGGTAGTCGCCCGAACGGGTGTCGACCTTGATCTTCTCACCGGTGGTGATGAACAGCGGGACCTGGATCTCGTAGCCCGTCTCCAGGGTGGCGGGCTTGGAGCCACCGGTGGAACGGTCGCCCTGCACGCCCGGCTCGGTGTGCTGGATGGTGAGCTCGACGGCGGCCGGGAGCTCGACGTAGAGCACCTCGCCCTCGTGCTGCGCGACGCTCGCCGTGAAGCCCTCGATGAGGAAGTTCGCCGCGTCGCCGACCTGCTTGCGGTCGACCATCAGCTGGTCGTAGGTCTGCATGTCCATGAAGACGAAGTACTCGCCGTCCATGTACGAGAACTGCATGTCGCGCCGGTCGACGGTGGCCGTGTCGACCTTCACGCCGGCGTTGAAGGTCTTGTCGACGACCTTGCCGGAGAGCACGTTCTTGAGCTTGGTGCGCACGAAGGCCGGGCCCTTGCCGGGCTTGACGTGCTGGAACTCGACGACGGACCAGAGTTGGCCTCCGTCGAGCTTGAGCACCATGCCGTTCTTGAGGTCGTTCGTGGAAGCCACGGTTGCGGAATCTCCTGGACTGACGCTGGTGGACGACCCAGTGGCTGCGGGGGCCGCGCACTAGAGCGCGAGCAGCTCCTTGGTCGTGATGGTGAGTAGCTCGGGGCCGCCGTCCGCCTCCTGGCGCACGACGAGCGTGTCATCGATCCGGACGCCGCCCCGGCCCGGGAGGTGGACCCCCGGTTCGACGGTGACCGGCACGCAAGCGTCCAGTTTACCCATGGCCGCAGGGGCGAGCTGCGGGTCCTCACCGATTTCGAGCCCGACGCCGTGCCCCGTGCGGGGGGCGAGGTCCTCGCCGTGGCCCGCGGCGTCGAGGACATGACGGGCCGCGTGATCCACTTCGCGGTAGGCAGCGCCCGGCAGCAGGGCCTCGCGGCCTGCGCGCTGAGCGGCGAACACGACCTCGTAGAGCTCGATCTGCCAGTCCGCGGGAGTCGTGCCGATCACGAAGGTGCGGCCGATCTCGCAACGGTAGCCGCGGTAGTTCGCGCCCAGGCACACGGAGAGGAAGTCGCCCTCCTCGACACGGCGGTCGCTGGGGCGGTGACCGGGCCGCCCGGAGTTCGGGCCGGTGGCCACGGACGTGGGAAAGGCGGGGCCGTCGGCGCCGTGGTCGACGAGACGGCGCTCCAGTTCGAGGGCGAGATGCCGTTCGGTGCGGCCGACGAGGATGGACTCGAGGAGTTCGCCGAGGGCCTGGTCGGTGATCTCGGCGGCGATGCGCAGACAGGCGATCTCGTCCTCGTCCTTGACGATGCGCTGCTGCTCGACGGCGAGACCGAGGTCGGTGATGCGCAGGCGCGGTGCCACGGACTGCAGGGCCCGGTACCGGGCGACGGTGAGGTGGTGCTCCTCCACGGCGAGTGTGTCCGCCGAGGAAGCGCGCGCCAGCTCGGCGGCGGCGACGGCCGGGTCGCCGGCGGAGGTCGGCAGCACGGTCAGCCGCAGCTCCTCGTCGGGCCGCCCGTCGGCCGGGTCGCCGGAGGGGGTACGGGGGCACAGGAGGGCGTCGTCGTCGGGACCGAGCAGAAGTACGGCGCCGGGCGGGGCGGTGCCGGCGAGATAGCGGACGTTGGCGGGTCGGGAGATCAGGACCGCTGCGCTGCCGGCGGCTGCGTGACGGTCGCGCAGCCGACCGCGTCGGGCGCCAAAGACCTCGGACATTCTCCGAGCGTACGAGCCTGACGGCGAGTCGGCCTGGTGACGCGGCCGAGCGGGGTGGGCGCCGCGGGGCGTTTCCCCCCACCCGCCCCTTCCCGGAACTGGGGCACGGCCCCAGACCCGGGGACCCGACGGCCTGCCGGCCGGGGGGCGTGGGCGCTGCGGGGCCGCATCGGCCTCCCATGACTGGGCACCGCCCAGACCCGGCGGCCCGGCTCTCCCGGCCCGTCCTTCCTGGCGACTGCAGGCATGGGCGCCGCGGGGGCGTTTCCCCCACCCTGCCCCTTCCCGAAACTGGGGCACCGCCCCGGACCGGGGGCCCGACGGCCTGGCGGCCCGGGCGCTCCGGCGGGCGTGGGCGCCGCGGGGGCGCATCGGCCCCCGCGACTGGGGCACGGGCGAACCGGCTCTGCCGAGTTCCACGGCCTGGTGGCTGCAGGCTGGTCGCGGCGGGGGCATTTCCCCCACCCCGCCCCTTCCCGAAACTGGGGCACCGCCCCGGACCGGGGGCCCGACGGCCTGGCGGCCCGGGCAGACACCCGGCCACCCGTGCCTGAGGTGCCGGGGCATCCGGCCTGACGGCCGCGGGCGGTGTCGCTGCGCGGGGCGCATCCCAGATCCGCACCCCGGCCACCGACGCGGCGCTGCGGGGGGGCATCGGCCTCCCGCGACTGGGCACCGCCCGAGGCCCGGCGGCCCGGCTCGCGCGAGCCGGCCGGCCTGGGAGTCGCGGGCGGTACCGCTGGGCGGGGGCTCCGTCCCGGACCATTGAGGCACGTGGCCGGCACATCCAGCCCCGTCGGCGCTCGAGGCGCGGGGTGCGGGGCAGAGCCGAGGCGTCGTCAGGGCGCGTCTCCGGGCACGCAGCCCCGCCCGTGCACATCCAGCCCCGTCGGCGCTCGAGGCGCGGGGTGCGGGGCAGAGCCCCGACCGCTACCAGGTCGGGGGACTGGCGATCGCGCGGGCCAGGACGTCGTCCAGGACGCGGGACGTCGTTTCCACGTCGTACTTCGAGTTGTCGATGATCGGCAGGCCCGAGCCGTACCAGCCCGCCATGCGGCCGTGGATGCCCGCGACCTCCTCGTCCGAGAGGCGGCGGTTGCCCGTGCGTTCCGCGTTCCGTTCGAGGACGATCTCCAGGCCCGGCAGCAGCACCACCGGCAGCAGGCCGGGGCCCACGTGGCGCTTCCAGCCGCCGAGGCCGACGACCGGGCGGTCGGGGAAGACCGCGTCGTCGAGGATGCAGGAGATCCCGTTGGCCAGGAAGTTGCGCGCGGCGAAGCCGCAGGTGCGGCGGGCGAGGCGGTACTGGGCCTCGGAGTTGTCGTTCCAGCCGTCCTGGGGGTCGGCGAAGCCGGAGCAGACCCACTCGCGGACGTCGTCGAGGCTGATGTGGGCGGTAGGGACGCGGCGGTGCTTAGCCCAGTGGCGGGCCACCGTCGTCTTGCCCGCGCCGGCAGGGCCGATCAGCAGCACGGCGAGCATGGCCGTCCCCGTCCCGCTGTCCGCCGGAGGCGGGTCGGGCACCGGGACGGGCTGCCCGGACGGCAGTTGGACGTGGCCCGTCGACTCACGGGACGGCGGCGCGGGAGGTGGCGGCGCGGACGGGTGCTGCGGTGCGGCGGGCCACGCCGGCTGCGCGGGGCCGGACATCGGCGGAGGAGGCGGAGGCGGCGCGGGCGGCCCGGCGGGAGGTCCGGAAACCGGACCCGGGTGGTGGGCGCTGGGTGTCCATACGGCCGGACCCTGCCCCGGGCGGTGGGGAGGCGGTAGCGGAGCCCCCACTGCGTGCTGCATCCGGTGCCACTCCGTCTCGTGCGACTGACGCTGATCTACCGAACGGTACCCTCCCGGAGCCGCTCGGATGTGCGACCGCCCCCGGCCGCTGTCGCCACAACGGCCGGGGGCGGCGAGAAGTGACCGGTCCCGGGCGTCAGCCGTCCAGTTCGTCGGCCAGCGCGCGCAGCGCGAGCCGGTAGGAGCCGATCCCGAAGCCCGCGATGGTCCCGCTGGCGACCGACGCGACAACGGACGTGTGGCGGAAGGTCTCACGGGTGTACGGGTTGGAGATGTGCACCTCGATCAGCGGCGCGGTCCGCTGGGCCGCCGCGTCGCGCATCCCGTACGAATAGTGCGTGAACGCACCGGGGTTGAGAACGACCGGAATCGCCCCGTCGGCCGCCTCGTGGAGCCAGCGGATCATCTCGCCCTCGTCGTTGGTCTCCCGGACCTCGACGTCGAGACCGAGTTCCTTGCCGAGGGCCTGGCAGGTCTCCACGAGCCCGGCGTACGACGTCGCGCCGTACACGTCCGGCTCGCGGGAGCCCAGGCGGCCGAGGTTGGGGCCGTTGAGCACCAGCGTCCGGCGGCTCATGCGGACACCGCCGCGATCTCGGAGTATGCGGCCATCAGCACCGCCGGGTCGGGGCCCTCGAGGACGGTCGGCTTGGCGAGGCCGTCGAGGACGATGAAGCGCAGCAGGTTGCCGCGGGACTTCTTGTCGACCTTCATGGTCTCCAGCAGCTTGGGCCACTGGTCGCCGCGGTAGGTCAGCGGGAGCCCGACGGACTGCAGGACGGCGCGGTGCCGGTCGGCGGTGGCGTCGTCCAGCCGCCCGGCGAGGCGGCCCAGTTCGGCGGCGAAGACCATGCCGACCGAGACGGCCGCGCCGTGGCGCCACTTGTAGCGCTCGTTCTTCTCGATCGCGTGGGCGAGCGTGTGACCGTAGTTGAGGATCTCGCGCAGGCCGGACTCCTTGAGGTCGGACGAGACGACGTCCGCCTTGACCTGGATGGAGCGGACGATCAGTTCGTGCGTGTGCGGGCCCTTCGGCGTGCGCGCGCCCTCGGGGTCGGCCTCGATGAGGTCGAGGATCACCGGGTCGGCGATGAAACCGGCCTTGATGATCTCGGCCAGGCCGCTGACGTAGTCGTTGACCGGCAGCGAGTCGAGCGCGGCCAGGTCGCAGAGCACGCCCGCCGGCGGGTGGAAGGCGCCGACGAGGTTCTTGCCCTCGGCGGTGTTGATGCCGGTCTTGCCGCCGACGGCCGCGTCCACCATGGCGAGCACGGTCGTGGGCACGGCGATCCAGCGCACCCCGCGCAGCCAGCTGGCCGCGACGAATCCGGCGAGGTCGGTGGTTGCGCCGCCGCCGACGCCGACGATCACGTCGGTGCGGGTGAAGCCGGTCTGTCCGAGCGCCTTCCAGCAGTAGGCGGCGACCTCGGCGGTCTTGGCCTCCTCCGCGTTGGGCACCTGGATGGCGACGGCCTCGTAGCCCTGGTCGGCGAGGTCCGCGCGCAGTGCCTCACCGGTCTCGGCGAGCGCCTCGGGGTGGATGACGGCCACACGCTGGGCCTTGGGCCCGATCAGCCCGCCCAGCTCGCCGAGGAGCTGCCGGCCGACCAGTACCTCGTACGGGTCGGTGCCGGCCGTGCCGCCGACCTGGATACGCGTCACTGCCTGGTCAGTCACTTCTTCTCCTGCCGGTTCCGGGGGTTGTCCCCCGGGGGATGCAGTCTCCTGCCGGGGGTCCGGGGTCTCGTCACCCGGGATTACCGTCTTCAGCTCCAGCGCGTCGAGGACCGCGCGGGCGACCTCGTCAGGTGTGCGGTCGTCCGTCGCCACGACGACGCGGGCCACCTCGGTGTACAAGTGGCGGCGCGCTTCCATGAGTTCGCGCCAGCGGCGCCGCGGGTTGACGGCGAGCAGCGGACGGGCGGCGTTGAGTCCGACGCGCCGCACCGCTTCCTCGACGTCCATCGACAGATAGGCCACGGGCAGCCCGGCCAGCAGCTCCCGGGTGCCCTCGTCGAGGACGGCGCCGCCGCCGAGGGCGAGGACGCCGGTGTGCTCGGCGAGCGCGGCGCGGACGGCCGCGTGCTCCAGCTCGCGGAAGTACGGCTCGCCCTCGTCGACGAAGATGTCGGCGATCTCCCGGCCCTGCGCGGCCACGATGTCGGCGTCGGTGTCCCGGAACCCGACTCCGAGCAGTCCGGCCAGCAGCTCACCGACCGTGGACTTGCCCGAGCCCATCGGCCCGACGAGGACGATCAGCGGGGCGCTCACCGGATGTGCAGGTTGTCGAGGTACGACTGGACGTTGCGGCGGGTCTCCCCGACACTGTCGCCGCCGAACTTCTCGGCGACGGCGTCCGCGAGGACCAGCGCGACCATGGCCTCGGCGACGATGCCGGCGGCGGGCACGGCACACACGTCGGACCGCTGGTGGTGCGCGGCGGCCGGCTCGCCGGTGGTGACGTCCACCGTCCTGAGGGCACGCGGCACGGTCGCGATCGGCTTCATCGCGGCCCGGACGCGCAGCAGCTCGCCGGTCGACATGCCGCCCTCCGTACCGCCGGAACGGCCGGAGCTGCGGCGGATGCCGTCCTCGCCCGGCACGATCTCGTCGTGCGCCTTGGAGCCCGGCACCCGGGCGAGCTCGAAGCCGTCGCCGACCTCGACGCCCTTGATGGCCTGGATGCCCATGAGCGCGGCGGCGAGCCGGGCGTCGAGGCGACGGTCCCAGTGGACGTGCGAGCCGAGCCCGACGGGCACGCCGTACGCGAGGACCTCGACGACGCCGCCGAGGGTGTCGCCGTCCTTGTGGGCCTGGTCGATCTCGGCGACCATCGCCTTGCTCGCGTCGGCGTCCAGGCAGCGGACGGGGTCCGCGTCCAGGCGCTCCTCGTCGGCGGGGACGGGGACGACGCCGTACGGCGCCTTGGCCGAGGCGAGCTCGACGACGTGGGAGACGATCTCGATGCCCGTCGTCTCCTTGAGGTACGAGCGGGCCACCGCGCCGAGCGCGACGCGGGCCGCGGTCTCACGGGCGCTCGCGCGCTCCAGGATCGGCCGGGCCTCTTCCAGCGCGTACTTCTGCATGCCGGCGAGGTCGGCGTGACCGGGGCGGGGCCGGGTCAGCGGCGCGTTGCGCGCCAGCTGGGCGAGCTCGTCGGGGTCGACGGGGTCGGCCGCCATGACCTTCTCCCACTTCGGCCACTCGGTGTTGCCGACCATGACCGCCACCGGGGAGCCCATGGTGAGGCCGTGCCGGACGCCGCCGAGGAAGGTCACCTCGTCCCGCTCGAACTTCATCCGGGCACCGCGCCCATAGCCGAGGCGCCGCCTGGCGAGGTGGTCCGCCACCATCTCGGTGGTGATCGGCACACCGGCGGGAAGACCCTCCAGCGTCGCCACCAGTGCGGGTCCGTGCGACTCGCCCGCGGTCAGCCAACGCAACCTGCTCAACGGTGCTCCTCATGCTCGCGCGTGGAACTGCGACGGCGCGGCCTGGGGAAACCTCCCGGCAGGGGCCGGGGAGGCGCGGCCCTGGCCCGCCTTCCTCGATCCTCCCACGTCCGCGCGCGGCTCCCGGCCACCGGTCCATCTGGCGGACGCCCGTGGACAGCCGGCAGGGGGTCAGTCGCCGTCGCGGCGCTGCTGGGGCGCGTACGACCCGAGGTAGTGCGCGCCGCTGGGCTGCTGCGCGACGCCCTGCGGTCCCTGCTGGGCCGGGGCGTACTGCCCCAGGTAGTCTGCACCGCTCGGCTGCTGCACGGCGGCCTGCGGGGACTGCTGGGCGGGGGCGTACTGCCCCAGGTAGTCCGCCCCGCTGCCCTGGCTGCCCGGGGCCACGGGCACCGGCTGCGGGTTGCGCGCCGCTCGGCGCCGCGCGATCTTCTTGCGGATCGACGAGACCCAGCCGAGCACCACCAGCAGGATGATCAGGCACAGAATCGGGATCTGCAGCCAGTCGGGCAGGAACGAGACGATGCCCTCGAAGATGTTCTTGGCGATCGACGCCTGCGGCTGACCGGTTTCCATGGCCGGACTCCCCGTGTGCTGTTGACGTGCTCCTGATCGAACGCGCAGATCCTAGCGGGCTTCGAGCGCGCGTTCACCGGCGATACGCATCGCCCGCAGCGGTGCGGGCGCGCGGCCGGTCATCTGCTCGACCTGGAGCACCGCCTGGTGCACCAGAAGGTCGAGGCCACCGACCACCTCGCCGCCCCGGCCGGACCAGGCGGCGGCGAGCGCCGTGGGCCACGGTTCGTACAGCACGTCGAAGAGCGTGCCCGGCCGCTCCGGCACCTCGGCCGCCAGGGCGTCCGTGGTGCCCGCGGGGGTCGTGGCGACGACGAGCGGCGCGCTCAGCGCCTCGGCGGCGGCGGACCAGTCCGCGATACGCACGTCGACGCCGAGCCGCTCGCCCCAGCCGCGCATCTCGTCGGCACGGGCCGCGCTGCGTATATACGCCGTGACCGGCCCGGCGCAGACCTGCGCGAGGGCGGCGAGCGCGGAGGAGGCGGTGGCGCCCGCGCCGAGGACGGCGGCGGACTCGACCTTCTCCACGCCGCGTTCCGCCAGCGCGGCGACCATGCCGGGGATGTCGGTGTTGTCGCCGAGGCGCCGGCCGTCGTCGGTGAACACGACCGTGTTGACGGCCTCCACCGAGGCGGCCGTGTCACTGATGCCGTCCAGCAGCGGGATGATCGCCCGCTTCAGGGGCATGGTGAGCGACAGGCCCGCCCAGGACGCGTCCAGCCCGGCCACGAACGCCGGCAGCGCCGCCTCGTCGACCTCGAACCGGTCGTAGGACCAGTCGGTCAGGCCGAGCGCGGCATAGGCGGCGCGGTGCAGCACCGGGGACAGGGAGTGCGCGATGGGCGACCCGAGCACCGCGGCGCGGTTCCGGGCCGGGGACAGGGAAGGGGTCATCAGTTGCCCCGCGAATCGTTGAACTTGTCCACCAGCCTCTGGTGCTCGGCGAACGTCTTGGCGAACTCGGTCTTCTTCATGCCGTCGGTCGACACGAAGTACAGCCAGCCGTCGTCCGTCGGGTTGAGGGCAGCGGCCAGGGCCTCGTTGCCCGGGTTGCTGATCGGCCCCGGCGTCAGACCCTTCTGGGTGTACGTGTTGTACGGGTCCTGGTTGCTGTTGATCTCGTCCTCAGAGATGTCGATCTTGCTCTGCCCCTTGAGGTAGTTGAACGCGGAGTCGAACTGGAGCAGTTGGTTCGTCTCGGTGTTGGTCGGCTTGAGGCGGTTGTAGATGACCTCGGACATCTTGCGGAAGTCGTCGTGCGTCTTGCCCTCGACCTGGACCAGACTGGCGAGCGTGAGCAGTTCCCAGGGGTTCTTGAGACCGAGGCCCTCGGCCTTCGCCTCCAGGCCGGCCTTCTCGTACTCCTGGTTGGCACGGGCGACCATCTTCTTGAGGACCGCCTCCGGCTTGGCGCCCTTGGCGACCGGGTAGCTGGCCGGAAAGAGGAAGCCTTCGAGCGGGTCCTTGACGTCCGGGTGGTTCCTGGCCCAGTCCGGGAGGCCCAGGTTGTCGGCCTCCTTCTCGGCGATCTCCTGCGTGGTGCCCGGCTTCAGTTCGAGGCGCTTGTCTATGTCCGCGTAGACCTGGACGTTGCGCCTGCCCTCGGCAATGATCAGGTTGTTCCGGCTGGCGGGGCTCAGCATGAGCTCCACGGCCCTCGCCGCCGACATCTCCTTCTTCAGGAGGTACACGCCGTCCTGGATCGTGTTGCCCTTCGGGTTCTCCTCCTGGGCGGCGACGAAGGCGTCGACGCTCTTGACGACGCCGGCGTCCTTGAGGATGTTGCCGATCTCGTAACCGCCGGCGCCCCTGGGGATCTCGACCTGGACCGATCCGGTGCCGTCGCCCGCGTAGTCCTCGGCCGCGCCGAAATGGCTCTGCCAGAACTGGTACCCGAAGTAGCCGACACCGCCGAGACCGCCGACGAGGACCGCCGCGACGACCAGGCAGGCCAGACCGTTGCGGCTCTTCTTCTTGCCCTTGCCGCGCCGGTCGCGGCCTCCGCCGCCGCGCGGCTCCGCGTCGTCACCGTCGTCGCCGCCGGGTCCGTCGTCGCCAGTGAAGAACGGGTGGGTCTCCTCCTGGGCCGCCTCATTGTCCCAGTCGGTGGCCGGTTCGGGCTCCGGCGGGCGACGACCGGGGGGCTGCGGTGGCGGGTACGCCTCGGCCGTGCCGTAGTAGTCGGCCTCCTGGGGACTGCCGTAGCCCGCGGGATGGACTCCGTAGCCGCCCGCCTGGTCGGCGCCGTAGGGCATGGCCGCCGTCTGCTGTCCGGTGTCCCAGCCGGCGTCGTACTGCTGGTAGGGGTCGTGCGCCTGCTGGTACGGGTCCTGCGTGCCGTACTGCTGGTACGCGTCCTGCTGCGCCTGCGGGTACTGCTGCTGCGACTGGCCGCCGTACGGAGCGTGACTGGCCGCGGCCGCCTGGCCTCCCCATCCCTGGTCCCCGTACAAGGGGTCCTCGGGATGCCACGGTTCGGAGCCGGGGCCCCGGCCATACTCAGTCATCGATCCCCTAGGGCCGCGAGACGGCGCGAAACGACCCGCCTCTCTTATGTGCGGCAGCTGTTCGAACACGCCGCATCGCGCGGAACGTTACCGTATCGCGATCAGACAACCACTTCGATGCCCTCTCCTGGAGCAACACCGGACGCCCGTTCGGACTCCAGAGCGTTCTGGAGGATCACCACAGCGGCAGCCTGATCGATGACGGACCTGCCCTTTTTGGACTTCACGCCCGAAGCGCGCAGCCCCTGGGTGGCCGTCACTGTGGTCATCCTCTCGTCCACCAGTCGTACCGGAACCGGCTTGATGCCCTGGGCGAGTGTCTGTGCGAAGCTGCGGACCTTCTTCGCCGCCGGTCCCTCACCGCCGCTGAGCGAGCGGGGCAGACCGACGACGACCTCGATCGGCTCGTACTCCTCGACGAGTTGGCGCAGCCGCCGGTGGGCGGCCGGGATGTCGCGGCCCGGCACGGTCTCCACCGGCGTGGCGAGGAGCCCGTCGGGGTCGCACGAGGCGACCCCGATCCGGGCGTCCCCGACGTCGATCGCGAGACGACGTCCTCTGCGCATCGTCATCAGGCGGTCTCGGCGACGAGACGCTCGACGGCGGCGACGGCGGCGCCGATGGCGTCCGGGTTCTGGCCGCCGCCCTGGGCGACGTCCGGCTTGCCGCCACCGCCGCCGCCCAGCGTCTTGGCCGCGGTGCGCACCAGGTCGCCGGCCTTGAGGCCGCGCTCGCGGGCGGCCTCGTTGGTGGCGATGACGGTGAGCGGACGCCCGTTCGCGGTGGTGAACACGGCGACGACGGCCGGGCGGTCACCGGGGATGCGGCCGCGGACGTCGAGGACCAGCTTGCGCAGGTCGTCGGCGGACGTGCCGTCCGGGACCGTGCCGGTCACCAGGGCGACGCCGCGGACGTCCTTGGCGCCCTGGGCGAGACCGGCAGCGGCGCCGAGCACCTTCTCCGCACGGAACTTCTCGATCTCCTTCTCGGCGTCCTTCAGCTTGCCGAGCATGGCGGCGATCTTCTCCGGCAGCTCCTCGGAGCGGCCCTTGACGAGCTCCTGGAGCTGGGCGACGACCGTGTGCTCCTTGGCGAGGAAGTTGTACGCGTCCACGCCGACGAGGGCCTCGACGCGGCGCACGCCGGAGCCGATGGAGGACTCGCCGAGCAGCTTCACCAGACCCAGCTGGGCGGTGTTGTGGACGTGCGTACCGCCGCACAGCTCCTTGGAGAAGTCGCCGATGGTCACGACGCGCACCCGCTCGCCGTACTTCTCGCCGAACTCGGCGATGGCGCCCTGCTTCTTGGCCTCGTCGATGCTCATGACCTCGGCGTGGACGTCGAGTTCGCGGGCGAGGACCTCGTTGATCTTCTGCTCGACGTCGGTGAGGACCGTGCCGGGGACGGCGTTCGGCGAGCCGAAGTCGAAGCGGAAGCGGCCCGGGGAGTTCTCCGAGCCGGCCTGGGCGGCGGTGGGGCCGAGGGCGTCCCGCAGCGCCTGGTGGGTCAGGTGCGTGGCGCTGTGGGCGCGGGCGATGGCCCGGCGGCGGCGTACGTCGATGGCGGCGTAGGCCGAGGCGCCGACGGTGACCTCGCCGACCTGGACGACGCCCTTGTGGACGCTGACGCCCGGGACGGGCTGCTGGACGTCGCGGACGTCGATGACGGCGCCGGTGTCGAGCTTGATCCGGCCCTGGTCGGCGAGCTGGCCGCCGCCCTCGGCGTAGAACGGGGTGCGGTCGAGGACGATCTCGACCTCGTCGCCCTCGGAGGCGGCCGGGGAGGAGACGCCGTCGACGAGCAGGCCGACGACGGTGGATTCGCCCTCGGTGGAGGTGTAGCCGGTGAACTCGGTGGTGCCCGAGGTGTCGGCGACGTGGCGGTAGGCGGACAGGTCGGCGTGGCCGGACTTCTTGGCCTTGGCGTCGGCCTTGGCGCGGTCCCGCTGCTCCTTCATCAAACGGCGGAAGCCGTCCTCGTCCACGCTCAGGCCTTGCTCGGCGGCCATCTCGAGGGTGAGGTCGATCGGGAAGCCCCACGTGTCGTGGAGCAGGAACGCCTTGTCGCCGGAGAGCACCGTGCCCCCGGCGGCCTTGGTCTCGGTGACGGCGGTGTCGAGGATGTTCGTGCCGCCCTTGAGGGCCTTGAGGAAGGCGGCCTCCTCGGCGGCGGCGACGGTCTCGATGCGCTTGCGGTCGGTGATCAGCTCCGGGTACTGCTGCCCCATGGTCTCGATCACCACGTCGACGAGGTCCTTGACGACCGGGCCGGTGGCACCCATCAGGCGCATGTTGCGGATGGCGCGGCGCATGATGCGGCGCAGCACGTAGCCGCGGCCCTCGTTGCCCGGGGTGACCCCGTCGCCGATGAGCATCGTGGACGTACGGATGTGGTCGGCGACCACCCGCAGGGAGACGTCAGAGCCGTGGTCGGCGCCGTAGCGGACGCCGGTCAGCTCGGTGGCCCGGTCCATCACGACGCGCAGGGTGTCGGTCTCGTACATGTTCTGCACGCCCTGCAGGATCATGGCGAGGCGTTCGAGGCCGAGGCCGGTGTCGATGTTCTTCGACGGCAGGTCGCCGAGGATCGGGAAGTCCTCCTTGCCCTCGCCGGCGCCGCGCTCGTACTGCATGAAGACCAGGTTCCAGATCTCCACGTAGCGCTCGTCGTTGACGGCCGGGCCGCCCTCCTCGCCGAACTCCGGACCGCGGTCGTAGTTGATCTCGGAGCACGGTCCGCAGGGGCCGGGGACGCCCATGGACCAGAAGTTGTCCTTCTTGCCGAGGCGCTGGATGCGCTCGGCGGGCACGCCGATGACGTCGCGCCAGATCTGCTCGGCCTCGTCGTCGTCGAGGTAGACGGTGATCCACAGGCGCTCGGGGTCGAGGCCGTAACCGCCCTTGTCCTGGGGATTGGTGAGCAGCTCCCAGGCGAGCTTGATGGCGCCTTCCTTGAAGTAGTCGCCGAAGGAGAAGTTGCCGCACATCTGGAAGAACGTGCCGTGGCGGGTGGTCTTGCCGACCTCTTCGATGTCGGGCGTGCGCACGCACTTCTGCACGCTGGTGACACGGGGGGCGGGCGGCTTGACCTCGCCGAGGAAGTACGGCTTGAAGGGGACCATGCCCGCGGGCACCAGCAGCAGAGTCGGGTCGTCCGCGATGAGCGACGCCGAAGGGACGACGGTGTGCCCGCGCTCCTCGAAGAAGCTCAGCCAGCGGCGGCGGATTTCAGCCGACTCCATCAGTGGTCCTCATTCCGGTTGTACGAAGTCCCGGTGGCCGGGTCTTCGGTGGTGTTCTTGGTCGTGCGGTACGAGTCTTCGGTCCTGCTGTGCAGGTAGGTGATCGATGCGGGCCGGTCGGGCTCGATCGCGGGCCGGCGGGCGGCGGGGAGGTCGCCGCCGGGTGCCGCGTTGAGTCCGAGGACCTCGCCCAGCTCCGCCTCGCGCTGGCGCATCTGCGCGCGGATGTCGACGGCGATGTCCTTGAGACGGTGTCCCGCGTCGATCGCCTTGTTGGCCGCCTGGGCGGCGAGGCTCTCGGGGGTGAGCTGCTTGAGCTTGCGGTTGACCTTGGTGGTGGCCCAGACGCCGGCTGCGGCGCCCGCGGTGAACCAGAACGTACGGCGGAACACGGCGCCTCAGCCCTTCCGCTTCTTGCGCCGCGCGGGGGGCACGGCCCGTCCGACGATCACGGTCCGCCTGGTCTCGGGGGCCGGGGCGTCGTCCCGGCGGCTGAGCGCCCGTCGTACGCCGTACCCGAAGGCGGCGACCTTGACGAGAGGGCCGCCGAACGTCGACGCGACGGTCGTGGACAGCGCCGAGGCGTTGGAGGTGACCTCCTGGACGTCGCTCGCGATGGCGTCCACCCGGTCGAGCTGGGTCTGCGCCGAGCGCACGGTCGCGGCGGCGTCGGCCAGCAGGGGCACCGCCTGTTCGGTCACGTCCGCCACGAGTCTGGTGGTCGCTCTGAGCGTCTGCGCCAGCCTCACCAGCACCACGGCCAGGAAGGAGACCAAGATCGCCCAGAAGACGGCCACCAGAATCCCGGCAACCTCTCCACCGGTCACTGCGCACCGCTCTCTGCTGTCGTCTGGCACCTGAAAAGTCGCATCCCGACCCTATCGCGCCCTGGGTGGGGCCCCATACCGCATTAGCGGTCGGCGAGCGGTGGCCCTGCGGATCGATTCTACGGAGTGCTTACGCGCCGATACGCTGCGTGCCCCATGGGGGACGATCCTCTCGCACCGGCTCCTCCCCCGGCGACCCCCTCAGGGTGGCCATTCGGTGCGCCGCGCGCGCGGTGCGACCGGCAGGCGCGGCGCCTGCTCGGCACGGAGCGCTACGAGGCGTGCGTGGCGGAGGCAGGTCGCTGTGGCCGGATGCGGCGGTGCGGCGGGCACTGTCGGCGCGGACGGACGTACGGCCGTTTCCGGTGCGGCGGCGTGACGCGCGCCGGGCGGTCCCGGAAACGCGGGAGCCCGCCGCTCCCCCACCGGAAACGGCGGGGAAGCGGCGGGCCGAGGTGCGGGGAGCTACTGCGCCGGCTGCCGCTGGGAGGATCCCAGGATCAGCGGGCGTAGTACTCGACGACCAGCTGCTCGTCACAGATGACCGGGATCTCCTTGCGCTGCGGGTCACGGTCCAGGCGGAACGCCAGGGCCTTCAGGTTGACCTGCAGGTAGCGCGGGGTCTCACCGTCGGCGGCGAAGCCACCCTCGCGAGCGACCTGGAACAGGGCCTTGTCGCGGGAGCGCTCGCGGACCATCACGACGTCGTCGGGACGGACGCGGAAGGACGGCTTGTCGACCTTGCCGCCGTTGACCTCGATGTGGCCGTGGACGACCATCTGACGGGCCTGGTAGATGGTGCGGGCGATGCCCGAACGCAGGACCAGGGCGTCGAGGCGGCGCTCGAGCTCGATGACGAGCGCGTCGCCGGTCTTGCCCTCGGCCTTCTTGGCGCGGTCGTAGGCGCGCGCCATCTGGCGCTCGCTGATGTCGTACTGGGCACGCAGACGCTGCTTCTCGAGCAGACGGACCTTGTAGTCCGAGTTCTGCTTGCGGCCACGGCCGTGCTCGCCCGGCGGGTAGGGGCGGGCCTCGAAGTACTTGACGGCCTTGGGCGTCAGCGCGATACCGAGCGCACGGGACTTCTTGACCTTGGGACGCGACTGGTTAGGCACGTTCTCCAGACCTCCGTTGTAGGTTAGGTTAGGCTCACCTTACTCAAGGAGATCGCATGTCTCGCCGTGGGAACACCAAGCGCATCACGGACAGCACAAAGAACGCCGACGCTTCATCGAGCGTCGAGGTGACGGAGGTCCGATCAGCTCATGGTCAGCCGCGTCCCAGCGGGCTTGAAATCACCCGGATGCCGTCAGCAGCCGAGCGCACACGAACTCTCGTACAGAGTACATCCTCGGCGGTACTGCTCGTTCCCGGCGTGGAGGGTGCCCGGACCGACCAGCTCAGTCCGCAGGCCAGGGCATTCGGCGCGGACGGGGAGGTGTTCCTCCTCTTCCCGGGGAACGCCCCCGTCGTCCGGGCGGCGACCCATGCGCAGGACGACGAGCTCTCGGCCGTGCTGGAAATCACCGACGTCGCGCCGGTCGCCGTGCCCCACCGTATCCGCGCCCGCGCCCGGGTCTCCGGCTGGCTGACCTGCGCACCCGGCCTCGCGACCGAGCCCGGCGCCATGATGCTGCGCCTGGAGGTGGGAGAGGCGAGCGTCGACGACCTGTGGGGCGCGTCCGCCGTCGAGGCGGAGGACCTGGCCCGGGCATCCGCCGACCCGCTGGTGGCCCACGAGACCGAGTTGCTCCAGCATCTGCACTCCGCCCACTTCGACCAGGTGCAGGCGCTCGCGGGACTGTTCGGCGAGCGCGGCACGGCCGCGACGGCCGGGGGACGGCGGGCGGTGCCGCTGGCGCTGGACCGCTTCGGGCTGCGCGTGCGGTTCACCGGGGAGCAGCCGGTCGACGCCCGCTTCGACTTCCCGGAGCCCGTGCGGGACATCACCGGACTGCGGCGCGCGATGCACACGCTCTTCGAGGCCGCCGCGCTCTGACGGCTGCCGGTGCGGGCTACTTCGCCTCACCGCGCAGGCGCTCACGCACCTTCTCCACCACGTCGGCATACCGCGCCTCGGCGCCGTAGCGCGTGGGCTCGTAGTACCGGCGGCCGTGGACCGCGTCCGGCGCGTACTGCTGGGCGGCGATGCCTCCGGCGACATCGTGCGGATAGACATAGCCCTGGGCGTGGCCGAGCTTCTGGGCTCCCTTGTAGTGGCCGTCGCGCACGTGCGGCGGGACGGGGCCGACGAGGCCGTCGCGGATGTCCTGCCGGGCGGCCTGGATGGCGAGCGTGGCCGCGTTCGACTTGGGGGCGAGCGCCAGGGCGATCGTGGCGTGGCTGAGGGTGAGCGCCGCCTCCGGGAAGCCGATCATGGCGACGGCCTGGGCGGCCGCCACGGCCGTCGGCAGAGCCGTGGGGTCGGCGAGACCGATGTCCTCGCTGGCCGCGATCATCAGCCGGCGGGCGATGAACCGGGGGTCCTCCCCCGCCTCGATCATGCGGGCCAGATAGTGCAGCGCGGCGTCCACGTCCGAACCGCGGATCGACTTGATGAGCGCGCTGGCGACGTCGTAGTGCTGGTCGCCGTCGCGGTCGTACTTCACCGCGGCGCGGTCGACGGTCTCCTCGACGGTCTCGAGGGTGATCTCCTCCTCGCCCTTGTCGATGGCCGCGCCGGCCGCCGCCTCCAGAGCGGTCAGGGCCCGCCGGGCGTCGCCTCCCGCGATGCGCAGCAGGTGCGCCCTCGCGTCGTCCTGGAGGGCGAGCGCGTCGGCGAGACCGCGTTCTTCGGTGAGCGCGCGCACCAGCAGAGCGCCGATGTCGTCGTCGGTGAGCGGCTCCAGGGTGAGCAGCAGGGAGCGGGAGAGCAGGGGGGAGATCACGGAGAAGTACGGGTTCTCCGTGGTCGCCGCGATCAGCGTGACCCAGCGGTTCTCCACCGCCGGGAGCAGGGAGTCCTGCTGGGCCTTGGAGAAGCGGTGGATCTCGTCGAGGAAGAGGACGGTCTCCTTGCCGAAGCCGCCCGCGGCCCGGCGGGCGCCGTCGATGACCGCCCGGACCTCCTTGACGCCCGCGGTGATGGCGGACAGCTCGACGAAGCGCTTGTTGGTCGCCTTCGAGACGACGTACGCGAGGGTCGTCTTGCCGGTGCCGGGCGGTCCCCAGAGGATCACCGAGGAGGCGCCCGCCCGGCCCGAGCCGCCTTCGGCGACGAGCCGGCGCAGCGGTGATCCGGGCTTCAGCAGATGCTGCTGGCCGACCACCTCGTCCAGGGTGCGCGGGCGCATCCGGACTGCCAGGGGGCTACTGGTCGGGTCCTTCTCCTGGCGGTCTTCGGCTGCGGCGGTGAACAGGTCGGGCTCCACGTGGTGAAGCCTATGTCAGAGCACCGACACCGCCGCTGGGCCGGTCAGCCGGTCCAGAAGTCCCACCAGCGGGTGAGCACCAGCATCCCGATGATCCCGACGTGCAGCACCGGCAGCACCCACGTGAACTCGTCCAGGAACCCCCGTACCACAGCCGGCGCGGGCAGCAGCCCATGACGGACGTTGTGCGAGGTCACGTACCAGAACATGACGATCGTGGCGACCCACGCCAGACAGCACCACAGGCACAGCGCGTTGATCTCGTACAACGACTGCTGCATCAGCCACATGCAGAACCCGACGCCGAACAGCGTCCCCGCGTTCAGCCCCAGCCAGTACCACCGCCGAAAACGCGCCCCCGCCAGCAGCGCCACCCCGATCGCGATCACCATGCCGTACGTGACCAGACCCAGCATCGGGTTCGGGAACCCGAACACCGCCGCCTGCTCGCTCTTCATGATGCTGCCGCACGACACCACCGGATTCAGACTGCACCCCGGCGTGAACCCCGGATCCTCCAGCAGCTTGAACTTGTCGATCGTGATCACCCACGCCGCCAGCAGCCCCGCCGCACCCGTGACCACCAGCATCCACGCGAACCCACGGCTCGCGCCTGTCGTCCCGTGGTCGGTGGACACGTCGTCAACCGCTGCAGTCGTCATATCGCCGTTCCATCGTTCGCCGGTCTGCTGGGTACCGCCATTCTGCCGCACCCCATCCGGTTCTCTCTGTTCGCTCCGGATAAGCAACACCCCCGGCGATGCTCTCGGACCTGGACAACGGCGAAGGGGCCCAAGGCAGTTGATGCCCGGGGCCCCTTCGCGTCGCGCTGTCAGCCGAGGAGTTCGGCGCGCAGCCTGGCGACCACGGCGTCCAGCGCCACGGGCTGCTGTTCCCCGGACTCCATGTCCTTGAGCTGGACCACGCCCTCGGACAGGTCGCGCTCGCCCGCCACGAGGGCGTACCGGGCACCCGAGCGGTTGGCGTTCTTCATCGCGCCCTTGAGGCCCTTGCCGCCGTAGCTGAAGTCGGCGGCGACGCCGGCCTTGCGCAGCTCGGTCACCACGCCGAACAGCACCCGGCGGGCCTCCTCGCCGAGCGGGACCGCGTAGACGCTGGTGGCCTCGGGCAGGTCGAGCTCGACGCCCTCGGCCTCCAGCGCGAGGACCGTGCGGTCGACGCCGAGCGCCCAGCCGACGGACGGCAGCGCCGGGCCGCCGATCATCTCGGACAGGCCGTCGTAGCGGCCGCCGCCGCCCACCGCGGACTGCGAGCCGAGACCGTCGTGGACGAACTCGAACGTGGTGCGCGTGTAGTAGTCGAGGCCGCGCACCAGCTTCTCGTCGTCCTCGAAGGGGACGCCGGCCGCCGTCAGCAGCGCCCGCACCTCCTCGTGGTACGCCTTGCACGCGTCGCACAGGTAGTCGCGCAGCAGCGGCGCGCCCACCAGCTGCTTCTGCACGTCGGCACGCTTGTCGTCGAGGACCCGCAGCGGGTTGATCTCCACCCGGCGGCGGGTGTCCTCGTCGAGGTCGAGGTCGCGCAGGAAGCCCTGGAGCGCCTCACGGTAGACCGGGCGGCACTCCTTGTCGCCCAGCGAGTTCAGCAGGATGCGGAAGTTCGTGAGGCCCAGCGAGCGGTACGCCTGGTCCGCCAGGATGATCAGCTCGGCGTCCAGCGCCGGATCCTCCGCGCCGATCGCCTCGGCGCCGACCTGCGAGAAGTGGCGGTAGCGGCCCGCCTGCGGCTTCTCGTAGCGGTAGTACGAGCCCGAGTACCAGAGCTTCACGGGCAGGTTGCCGGCCTTGTGGAGGTTGGCCTCCAGGGCCGCGCGCAGGACGGACGCGGTGCCTTCGGGGCGCAGCGCGAGCCGGTCGCCGCCCTTGGTCTCGAAGGCGTACATCTCCTTGGTGACGATGTCGGTGGACTCACCGACACCGCGCGCGAACAGCTCCACGTTCTCGAAGCCCGGCGTCTCGATGTAGCCGTAGCCGGAGTTCTTGAGCGGGGTGGAGATCGCGTCGCGCACCGCGAGGAACTTCGCG
Organism: Streptomyces sp. 5K101; assembly: GCF_046506645.1. Lineage (NCBI taxonomy): Bacteria > Bacillati > Actinomycetota > Actinomycetes > Kitasatosporales > Streptomycetaceae > Streptomyces > Streptomyces sp. 5K101. Next base: position 126,515 of record NZ_JBKFFO010000013.1, read on the forward strand.
GAGCGCGGCGGGATCAGGTCGTAGGTGCCCCGGGGGGCCTGGAAGGTACTCACGTCGGAATCTCGTCACATTCCTCGTCGGGGAGCGGGCTGGGCGCTCCCGAGGCCGGCCGCCACCTCGCGCAGATACGGGTTGGTGGCGCGCTCACGGCCGATGGTCGTCTGGGGACCGTGGCCGGACAGCACCACGGTCGAGTCGTCGAGCGGCAGGCACACCCGGGCCAGCGAGTCGAGCATCTCGTCCATGTCGCCGCCGGGCAGGTCCGTGCGTCCGATGGAGCCGGCGAACAGCAGGTCGCCCGAGAAGAAGACGGACGGAACGTCCGCGGACTCGGGCATCCGGAAGGTCACCGACCCCTTGGTATGGCCGGGTGCGTGCGCGACGGAGAAGTCCAGGCCGGCGAGGCTGAGCGCGGCGCCGTCGGTCAGCTCCCTGACGTCGTCGGGCTCCCCGACGGTCAGCTCGCCCATGAGCGGCATGCCGATGGAGCGGCCGAGGGACTTCTCGGGGTCGCTCATCATGTAGCGGTCGGCCGGGTGGATCCAGGCCGGCACGTCATGGGCGCCGCAGACGGGGACGACGGAGGCGACGTGGTCGATGTGGCCGTGCGTGAGCACGACGGCGACGGGCTTGAGCCGATGCTTCTTGAGCGTCTCCTCGACCCCCTGGGCGGCCTGGTGGCCCGGGTCGATGATCACGCACTCCTCGCCGGCGGCGGGGGCGACCAGGTAACAGTTGGTCCCCCAGGCCCCGGCGGGGAACCCGGCAATAAGCACGATCGTCCTCAGTTCGGTCGTCGAGAGGCATGCGGCGGATCGGCGGGCGGTGCTGCCGCGTCGATCACAGCAGTTCAGAGCCTACCGGCGCTGCTCGCTCCACAGCCAACCCGTATACGGTACGGGGCCAGGCCCACTCTTCCCGGTCAGGCCGGACCGGTGAGAGGGCCTGGCCCGGCGGTCGGCATCGCGCCACGTGCACGGCCCCTCGACGGACACGACGTTTTCGACGTTCTCGACCTACAAGGAGAAGACCCGGTGGTCAGCAGCGATCAGCGGCGGCGGCAGCTCGCCAGGGAGAAGTTCGAGCGCCAGCAGCAGCGTCGGGAGCAGGCGCGGAAGAAGGCGAAGCAGCGCAACGCGATCATCGCGGCCGCCCTGGCCGTCGTGGTCGCCGCCGGCGGCGCCGTCTACGCGGGCGCGGCCCTGAGCGACGGCGACACGAGCGACAGCGCCTCGTCGGAAACCTCGCCCGGCGCCACCCTTTCGCCGTCCGAGAGCAGCTCGCCCGAGCCCGCGATGTCGATCGACAAGAAGGCGAAGTACACCTTCGCGCTGAAGACGAACCAGGGCGACATCACGATCGCGATGGACGCGGCGAAGACGCCCCGCACGGTCAACTCGTTCAAGTCGCTGGCGGACAAGGGCTACTTCAACGGCACCAAGTGTCACCGCCTCACTACGCAGGGCATCTTCGTGCTCCAGTGCGGCGACCCGAAGGGCGACGGCACCGGCGGTCCGGGCTACACGATCCCGGACGAGAACCTCGCGGCGCTCGGCAAGGCGGGCGCCGACGGCAGGGTGACGTTCCCGGCGGGCACGGTCGCGATGGCGAACACCGGCCAACCGAACTCGGGCGGCAGCCAGTTCTTCCTCGTGTACAAGGACACCAAACTGCCGCCCACGTACACGCCGTTCGGCACCATGGACGACAAGAGCCTCAAGATCGTGGAGGCCGTGGGCAAGGGCGGTGTCGAGGGCGGCGCGAGCGACGGCGCGCCCAAGCAGGCCGTCAGCATCGAGAAGGCCACCGTCCCCAAGGTGTGAGCCGGGGAATTTCGGCGGCGCCGAGTGCGGACAGCCAGGCGGCCGGTCGCCTAGATTGGCGTTGTGCAGCGCGGGCCGGCTTCGCGTTGTTCAGGACGGGCGAGGCCCGTCCCAGGAAACTGTGGACGATGCCCGGGGACGAACTCCCTCGCGGGCATCAGGTTGAGGAGGCGCTGTGAGCAGCGACCCGTGGGGCCGTGTCGACGAGACGGGCACCGTGTACGTGCGTACTGCCGAGGGCGAGAAGGTCGTCGGATCGTGGCAGGCGGGCTCTCCCGAGGAGGCGCTGGCCTACTTCGAGCGCAAGTACGAGGGCTTGGTGGTCGAGATCGGCCTCCTCGAGCGGCGGGTGAAGACCACCGACCTGTCGGCCAAGGACGCCATGGCGGCGATCGACCATCTGCGTCAGCAGGTGGACGAGCACCACGCCGTGGGTGACCTCGACGCCCTGCGCGTGCGTCTCGACGCGCTCGTGGCGACGGTCGACAAGCGCCGCGAGGAGCGCAAGGCGCAGCGCGCGAAGCAGAGCGACGAGGCGCGCCGGGCCAAGGAGGCGCTGGTCACCGAGGCCGAGGAGCTGGCACAGAGTGACCAGTGGCGAGCCGCGGGTGAGCGGCTGCGGGCGCTCGTGGACACCTGGAAGGGCCTGCCCCGGCTCGACCGGAAGTCCGACGACGAGCTGTGGCACCGCTTCTCGCACGCCCGCTCCGCGTTCTCCAAGCGCCGCAAGGCGCACTTCGCGTCGCTGGACGCGCAGCGGGAGGAGGCCCGTCAGACCAAGGAACGGCTGGTGGCCGAGGCCGAGGCCCTGTCCGGGTCGACGGACTGGGGCCCCACCGCCGCCCGCTATCGCGACCTGATGGCGCAGTGGAAGGCGGCGGGCCGTGCCCAGCGCGAGGCCGAGGACGACCTGTGGAACCGCTTCCGGGGTGCGCAGGACGTCTTCTTCGCCGCGCGCAGCGGCGTGTTCGCCGAGCGCGACGCCGAGCAGGCGGAGAACCTCAAGCTCAAGGAGGAGCTCGCGGCCGAGGCCGAGAAGCTGGTGCCGGTGACGGACCTCAAGGCGGCCCGCGCCGCCTTCCGGGCCATCAACGAGCGCTGGGAGGCCATCGGCCACGTGCCGCGCGACGCCCGGCCGAAGGTGGAGGGCCGGATGCACGCGGTGGAGCGGGCCCTGCAGGAGTCCGAGGAGAACGAGTGGCGCCGGACGAACCCGGAGGCACGTGCGCGTGCCGCGGGTCTGACCGGGCAGCTGCAAGCGGCCGTGGACAAGCTGCGTGAGCAGATCGACGCGGCGCGTGCGGCGGGCAACAACGCCAAGGCCGACAAGCTCGCCAAGGAGCTCGAGGGCCGTCAGGCGCTGCTGGACCAGGCGCTGAAGGGCCTGGAGGAGTTCGGCGGCTGACGCGCCGGCCCCCGGAGTACGGGAAGGCCTCGGTACGCGGTGCGTACCGGGGCCTTTGCGTACTCCGGCACTTCCGGCGGGCACTCCGGGCACTTACGGCGCGGCCGGCGATCCCGCGGCCGACGCCCTGCGCGGGCCGGCGAACCCGGGGCCGACGCCCTGCGCGCCCCGGCGAGCCCGTGGCCCGACGGCTCGGCCTGCGTGGTCGAGCCGTCGCGGGGCCGCCGGCGCGGTCGTGGCCTGTCAGGGCCGGCGCGCGGAGGTGACGCGGTAGACGTCGTAGACGCCCTCCACGCCGCGGACGGCCTTCAGTACGTGGCCGAGGTGCTTCGGGTCGCCCATCTCGAACGTGAAGCGCGAGGTGGCCACCCGGTCGCGGGAGGTCTGCACGGCCGCCGACAGGATGTTGACGTGCTGGTCGGACAGGACGCGGGTCACGTCCGACAGCAGCCGGGAGCGGTCCAGGGCCTCGACCTGGATGGCGACGAGGAAGACCGACGACTGGGTGGGCGCCCACTCGACGTCGAGGATCCGTTCGGGCTGCTGCGAGAGCGAGTCGACGTTGACGCAGTCCGCGCGGTGCACGGACACGCCGCTGCCGCGGGTGACGAAGCCGATGATCGGGTCGCCGGGAACGGGCGTGCAGCAGCGGGCCAGCTTGACCCACACGTCCTCGACGCCCTTGACGACCACGCCCGGGTCCGTGCTGTTGCGGCGCTTGCCGCGGCTGCGGGAGGGCGGGGTGGACTCGGCGATGTCCTCGTTGGCGGCCTCCTCGCCGCCGAGGGCCTGCACCAGCTTCTGCACGACGCCCTGCGCGGCGACATGGCCCTCGCCGATCGCCGCGTAGAGCGACGAGATGTCGGGGTAGCGCATCTCGTGCGCGAGGGTGACCAGGGAGTCGCCGGTGAGGATGCGCTGGATCGGCAGGTTCTGTTTGCGCATGGCGCGCGCGATGGCGTCCTTGCCCTGCTCGATGGCCTCGTCGCGGCGCTCCTTGGAGAACCAGGCGCGGATCTTGTTGCGTGCCCGCGGCGATTTGACGAAGCCGAGCCAGTCGCGGGAGGGACCCGCGCCCTCGGCCTTGGAGGTGAAGACCTCCACCAGGTCGCCGTTGTCGAGGGTCGACTCCAGCGGGACGAGCCGGCCGTTGACCCGCGCGCCTATGGTGCGGTGACCCACCTCGGTGTGCACGGCGTAGGCGAAGTCGACGGGAGTGGCGCCCGCGGGGAGCGCTATGACGTCACCCTTGGGCGTGAAGACGAAGACCTCGTTGCGGGACAGGTCGAAACGCAGGGACTCCAGGAACTCGCTGGGGTCCTCGGTCTCCTTCTGCCAGTCCAGCAGCTGCCGTAGCCAGGCCATGTCGTTGACGGTGTCCTGGCCCGCGGTGCCCTTGCCGGCCTTGGGGACGTCCGTACGGATCTTGGAGGCCCCGGCGACGGTCTCCTGCTTGTACTTCCAGTGGGCCGCGATGCCGTACTCCGCGCGGCGGTGCATGTCGAAGGTGCGGATCTGCAGCTCGACGGGCTTGCCGTTGGGGCCGATGACCGTCGTGTGCAGCGACTGGTACATGTTGAACTTCGGCATCGCGATGTAGTCCTTGAACCGGCCGGGGACCGGATTCCATCGCGCGTGCACCGTGCCGAGGGCCGCGTAGCAGTCGCGGACCGTGTCGACGAGGACGCGGATGCCCACCAGGTCGTAGATCTCCGCGAAGTCACGGCCTCGGACGATCATCTTCTGGTAGACGCTGTAGTAGTGCTTGGGGCGGCCGGTGACGGTGGCCTTGATGCGGGCCGCGCGGAGGTCGGCCTGGACCTCGTCGGTCACTATGGCGAGGTACTCGTCGCGCTTGGGCGCGCGCTCGGCGACGAGGCGCACGATCTCGTCGTACATCTTGGGGTAGAGGATCGCGAACGCGAGGTCCTCCAGCTCCCACTTGATGGTGTTCATGCCCAGCCGGTGCGCCAGCGGGGCGTAGATCTCCAGCGTCTCGCGGGCCTTCTTCTCCTGCTTCTCCCGCTTGAGGTAGCGCATGGTGCGCATGTTGTGCAGGCGGTCGGCGAGCTTGATGACCAGGACGCGCGGGTCCTTGGCCATGGCGACGACCATCTTGCGCACGGTCTCCGCCTGCGCGGCCTCGCCGAACTTGACCTTGTCCAGCTTGGTGACGCCGTCGACGAGCAGGGCCACCGAGTCGCCGAAGTCGCGGCGCAGCTGGTCGAGGCCGTACTCGGTGTCCTCGACGGTGTCGTGCAGCAGGCCGGCCATCAGCGTCGCCGGGTCCATGCCGAGTTCGGCGAGGATGGTGGTGACGGCGAGGGGATGCGTGATGTACGGGTCGCCGCTCTTGCGCTTCTGCCCCCGGTGCCAGCGCTCGGCGACCTGGTAGGCGCGCTCGACCTGGCGCAGCGTGGAGGTCTCGATCTTGGGGTCGTTGCTGCGCACGATCCGCAGCAGCGGCTCCAGCACCGGGTTGTACGGCGACGAGCGCTGCACGCCGAGACGGGCGAGACGGGCGCGTACCCGATTCGAGGAGCCGCCGGACCGCGTCGTGGCGGGCGGTACGGGCTTGGGCGCGGAGACGGGCACCGGGCTCACGCGCTCGGGCGCGGGGGGCTGCGGCTGACGGTCCGGCTTCGGCTCGGGCGTGACAGGGGCTGCCGCGGCCTTTGCGGCCTTCTGGCCGGGCTGCGCGGCTGCGGACTGGGCCTCGTCTGGCAAGGGCACTCCTCTGGGGGTCCCCCGGGACGGAGTCTGGGGGAGGTTCCGGGTCCCCCGGTCAGGCCCGGAAAGCCCATGGTATCGACCCGGCTCTGCAGGTGCGCACGAGGCGGTGGAGAGGCATGCGCCACAGGAGCCGCCCGGGAGCGGGGCGGGAACGACGACGGGTGCCCCGGAGTGATTCCGGGGCACCCGTCGTGTGCCGTGGGCCGGCCGTGCGGCCGGCCGTCAGAGCGTGATCAGCGCCTCCAGCGGCGCTCCGCCCAGGGCGCCGTCCAGCCGGGCACGGCCGCCGAGGAAGCCGAGCTCCATGAGGACCGCGATGCCCGCGACCTCCGCGCCCGCCCGCCGGATGAGTTCCAGCGACGCCTCGGCGGTCCCGCCGGTGGCGAGGACGTCGTCGATGACCATGACGCGGTCTCCCGCGCTCAGGTCCTCGGCGTGCACCTCGATCTCGGCGGTGCCGTATTCCAGCTCGTACGCCTGTCCCAGCGTCGCCCCGGGCAGCTTGCCCGCCTTGCGCACCGGGATGAACCCGATGCCGGCGCGGACGGCTACCGGCGCGGCGAGGATGAAGCCGCGCGCCTCGAGGCCGACGATCTTCGTCGCGCCGTGGCGGACGCAGAGCTCGGTGAGGACGTCCGTCAGCGCCGTGAAGGCGACCGGGTCGGCGAGCAGGGGCGTGATGTCCTTGAACACCACTCCCGGCTTCGGGTGGTCGGCGACGTCCCGGATACGGCTGAGCAGCAGTTCCCTGGTGCCGGCGGGGGTCACCGGCGCCTGCCCGAGGGACGGCCGCGCCCGCGTCCGCGCTGACCGACGATGGCGCCGGCCGGCGCCGCGTCCTCCGGCACGTCGGCGTCGGCGTCGACGGCATCGCTCTGCTCGGACTCCGCCGACTCGCCCTTGGCGGCGGCGGCCGCGCGCTTGGCGAGCACCCGCTTCTTCAGGGCCTTCATCTGCGGCTCGCGCTCCTTGAGGTCGGCGACCAGCGGAGTGGCGATGAAGATCGAGGAGTACGCACCGGCGGCGAGGCCGACGAACAGCGAGAGCGAGATGTCGTTCAGCATGCCGGCGCCGAGGACACCGCCACCGATGAACAGCAGGCCGGCGACCGGCAGCAGGGCGACGACCGTGGTGTTGATCGAACGCACCAGGGTGCTGTTGATGCTGCGGTTGGCGACCTCGCTGTAGGTCCAGCGGGTCTGCTTGGTGATGTCCTTCGACCCCTCCTTGAGGGAGTCGAAGACGACGACCGTGTCGTACAGCGAGTAACCGAGGATCGTGAGCAGACCGATCACGGTGCCGGGCGTGACCTCGAAGCCGACGAGGGCGTAGACGCCGACGGTGATGGTGATGTCGTGGATCAGCGCGACCAGGGCCGCGACCGCCATGCGCCACTCGAAGGCGATGGCCAGGTAGATCACCACGAGGATCATGAAGACCCCGAGGCCGGTCCAGGCCTTGTTGGCGATCTGCTCGCCCCAGCTGGGCCCGACGAGCTCGGCGTTGATCCTCTCCGCGTCGACGTCGAGCGTCTCGGAGAGCTCGGCGGCGACCTTGTCGGCCTGCTTCGTGTCCAGCTCACTGACCTGGATGCGCATGCCGCCGGTGCCGAGCTCCTGGACGATCGCGGGGTGGCCGGAGGCCTCCTCGGCGGCTGCCTGGGCCTGGGCGACGGACACGCTCGTCTTCGGCGTCGTGAAGACGGCACCGCCCTTGAACTCGATGCCCATGTTGAGGCCCTGGACCACCAGGCCGAGGATGGCCGTGATGGTGATCAGGATCGAGACGCCGTACCAGATCTTGCGCTTGCCGACGAAGTCGTAGCCGACCTCGCCCTGGTACAGCTTGGCACCGAGGGTTCCGAGTCGTGACATCTCACGCCTCCTTCAGGTCGGTGGGGGCGGAGACGCGACGCGAGCGGCGCAGCGGCGGCTTGGCGCCGAGCCGCTTCGGGTCCAGTCCGGACCACGGGTGGCCGTTCGAGAAGAACTTCTTGCGGGCGAGGATGGTCATGATCGGCTTGGTGAACAGGAAGACGACCACCACGTCGAGCAGGGTCGTCAGACCCAGCGTGAACGCGAAGCCCTGGACCTTGCCGACCGTGACGATGAAGAGCACGGCGGCGGCCAGGAACGACACGAAGTCGGAGACCAGGATCGTGCGCCGGGCACGCGGCCAGGCACGCTCCACGGCCGGGCGCAGGGTGCGGCCCTCGCGGATCTCGTCCCTGATGCGTTCGAAGTAGACGATGAACGAGTCGGCGGTGATGCCGATCGCGACGATGGCGCCGCAGACGGCGGGCAGGTTCAGCGCGAAGCCGATACCCGGGCCGAGCAGGGCCATGATCGTGTAGGTCAGGATGGCGGAGACCATGAGGCTGAGGATCGCGATCAGGGCCAGGCCGCGGTAGTAGACGACCAGGTAGATCACGACGAGCGCGAGGCCGATCGCACCGGCGATCAGACCCGCCTTCAGCTGCTCACCGCCGAGGGCGGCGGTGACCGTGGTGACGCTCTGCTCCTCGAAGGACAGGGGCAGGGCGCCGTAGGACAGGATGTTGCCCAGGTTCTGTGCGGAGTCCTGGGTGAAGTTGCCGGTGATCTCGGCGCTGGCGCTCAGCGTCTGGTTCACCTGCGGGGCCGAGACCACTTCACCGTCGAGGACGATGGCGAACTGGTTCATCGGGGGCTGCTGCTGCGACAGGCGGCTGGTGATCTTCGAGAACTTCTTGGCGCCGTTCTCGGTGAACTCCATCGTGACGATCCACATGCCGCGCTGCTGGTCGAGCTGGCCCTTGGCGTCGTCGACGTCCTTGCCGTCCACCTCGGCCGGGCCGAGGATGTACTTCTCCCACTCGCCCACGCTGTTCTTGCCACAGGCGAGGGTCGTCTCGGTCGGCTTGACGCCGTCACCGAGCTTGCCGCGGGCCTTGTCGTCCGTGCAGTCCAGCGCGGTGAAGCGCTTCTCCAGCGCGGCGGAGGCCGGGTCGCTGGAGGGCGTCGGCTCGGGCTTGTCCGTCGGCTTCGGGCTCTCGGACGTCTTCGGCTTGTCCGACGCGGACGGGCTCGGGCTCGCCGCGGGGGCCTTGAGGCCCTCGGTCACGGCGCGGCCCTGCGTGGTCGGGGAGGCGGAGGGGGAGCCGGAGGGGGCGTCGGCCCTCGGCTTGTCCGTCGCCTTGTCGTCCTTGGGCTTGCCGCTGGGCGACGCGCTCGGGGAGGGCTCGGGGGCCACGGGGGTGCCGGCCGCGACCGTCAGCACGGGCCGGAAGTAGAGCTGGGCGGTGGTGCCGACCTGCTCGCGGGCCTGCTCGGAATTCGTCCCCTTGGGGATGTTGACGATGATGTTCTGGCGGCCCTGGGTCTGGACCTCGGCCTCGGAGACGCCCAGACCATTGACACGGCGCTCGATGATGCCGACCGCGGTGTTCATGTTGGTCTCGTTGACGGCGCTCTCTTTGCCGGGCTCGCTCTTCGCCTCGAGCGTGATGGTCGTACCGCCCGCCAGGTCGATGCCCAGACGCGGCGTGAGCTGCCCCGCCCAGAACATGCCGCCCGTGAGCGCGACCATGGCGATCAGGATCAGAACCAGGGCACGCCCCGGCTTGCCCTGAGCCCCCGCGGGCCTTCGGCCCCTGTTCGGTGCTGCCACCTTCTCGTTTCTCCCTGTCCAACCGCCTGCGCCGTGAGCGCCGAGGCGGCCACGAAGTGTTGTGGGGACCTGCCCCCGAAGGTAAGTCGGCACAACCGGGGGACCGCCCGGCGCCGGTGGACGCCGTCGCGGTCCCCGATCGTGACTACTTCGCGTCGGCCTCGCCGTCGGTCTTGCCGTCCTTGGTCTCGGCGTCCTTCGACTCCGCGTCGTCCGCGTCGGCCTTCTTGCCGAGGTCGATCTTGTCGGAGTCGGTGGCCTCGGCGGCAGCGGCGTCGTCGCTCAGCGAGGAGGCGTCGTCGGGCACGACGGTGACGTCGTCGGTCTTGACATCGTCGTCACCGTGGACGATGCGGTTGTACTCGTCGTCGGCGAGGACCGCGCCGATGGCGTTCTTCGCGAACACCAGGTGCACGCCGGGGGCGGCCTCGAGAAGGACCGTGTCGTCGTTGACCTCCTTGACGGTCGCGTAGAGGCCACCGATGGTCCGCACTCCGGTGCCGGGCTGCATCTGGTCGCGCATCTGCGCGGCTGCCTGCTGCTTCTTCTTGGCGGAGCGGGTCATCAGGAACATGGCCCCGATGAGCACGATGAAGGGGAGGAGGGTCAAGATATCCACGGCGGGGAATTCCTTCGCACGACCGCGCTGATGAACGGCCTGATCTACGGGGGTGGGCACGCCGACCCGGAAGGTCGGCATCGGCGGAGTCTAAGCGAGTCCGCATCACTGGAACAACGCCCAGCATCCCACCCTGGTTCCGCTGGTGGCGACTCTCCTCGCCGTCACGCCCCGAACAGACCCTGTTGTCCACTTGCGCCCTGCTGGGGCGGCACGAGCCCGAGGTGCGCCCAGGCCGCGGGCGTCGCCACCCGGCCGCGGGGCGTCCGGGCCAGCAGACCCTCCCGTACGAGGAAGGGCTCGGCCACCTCCTCGACCGTCTCGCGCTCCTCCCCCACCGCGACCGCGAGCGTGGACAGACCGACCGGGCCGCCCCCGAACAGCTTCAGCAGCGCGTGCAGCACCGCCCGGTCCAGCCGGTCCAGGCCGCGGCTGTCGACCTCGTACACGCCGAGGGCGGCCGCGGCCACCTCCCGGGTGATCAGGCCGTCGGCCTTGACCTGGGCGTAGTCCCGGACGCGGCGCAGCAGACGGTTGGCGATGCGGGGCGTGCCGCGGGAGCGGCCGGCGATCTCCGCGGCCCCCTCCGCCTCTATGTCGACGTCGAGAAGCTGCGCGGAACGGTGGACGACGCGCTCCAGCTCGACGGGCTCGTAGAACTCCATGTGCGCGGTGAACCCGAAGCGGTCGCGCAGCGGGGGCGGCAGCAGACCGGCCCTGGTCGTCGCGCCGACGAGGGTGAACGGCGGCAGCTCCAAGGGGATGGCGGTGGCCCCGGGGCCCTTGCCGACGATCACGTCGACGCGGAAGTCCTCCATCGCCATGTACAGCATCTCCTCGGCGGGCCGGGACATCCGGTGGATCTCGTCGAGGAAGAGGACCTCGCCCTCCTGGAGCGAGGAGAGGATGGCGGCGAGATCGCCCGCGTGCTGGATGGCGGGGCCGGAGGTGATGCGGATCGGGGCGTTCATCTCGGCGGCGATGATCATCGACAGGGTGGTCTTGCCGAGGCCGGGTGCGCCGGAGAGCAGGACGTGGTCCGCGGTGGCGCCGCGTGCGAGGGCCGCCTTGAGCACGAGGTCGAGCTGCTCGCGCACGCGTTCCTGGCCGACGAACTCGGCCAGCGACTTGGGTCGCAGAGCCGCCTCGACGGCCTGGTCCTCGCCGTCGGCGGCCCCGCCGACCAGCCGCGGTTCCGCTTCGGCGGTGGTCTCGTCGTCCCAGTTCACGTGGTGTCTGCCTTCTCGGTTCGTACGGTTGCGTGCGGGTGGCCGGGGCTGCGGGGGGGCTTTCCTCTACCCGCCCCTTCCCGAACGGGGGCTTCACCCCCGGACCCGCCCCCTACGGCCTGGCGGCCGGGGGCACCCCCCCATCCAGAGACCGGGGCAAGCCCCGGGCCCCGCACCGCGCTGCGCGCGGTGTCCTCGATCTCCTCCTGGGCTTCGCCCGGGGCACCTCCAGACGGGCTGACGCCCCGCAGGTAGATCAGGCCCGGCTGGGGGCACTCCCCCGGCTTCGCCGGGATCCCCACCCACGGCCGCCATGCCGTGGGAGGAGATGGAGGCGCTGGGGATCCCTCCATCCGCAGGGCGTAGGGGGGCCCGGGAGCAGAGCCCCCCGGTCTCGGGTTGGGACACCTCCCACGGCGGCCAGGCCGTGGGGCGGGTCGGGAAACACCCCGCGGGCATGTCAGCGCGCCCTGTTCAGGGTCTGCAGGGCCGCTCGGAGCAGGGGGCCCACCTCGGGGGCCGGGCCCAGGGACTCCGCCTGGGGGGCCACGGCCGTCACCGCCTCGTCCGCCTCCCGGGTCGCGTAGCCGAGGCCGATCAGCGCGGCGTGCAGCTGGTCGCGCCAGGTCTGGCCGACCGGCGCACCGACGGCGGGGGCGGAGCCGACCGGCGCTCCGAGGCGGTCCTTCAGCTCCAGCAGCAGCTTCTGCGCGCCCTTCTTGCCGATGCCCGGCACCGCCGTCAGGGCCTTCTCGTCGCCGCTCGCGACGGCGACCCGCAGGGCGTCCGGTGTGTGCACGGCGAGCATCGCCTGGGCCAGGCGCGGGCCCACGCCGCTCGCGGTCTGCAGGAGCTCGAACACCTGGCGCTCGTCGTCGTCGGCGAAGCCGTAGAGCGTCAGCGAGTCCTCCCGGACCACCAACGACGTGGCGAGCTTCGCCTCCTGACCCAGCCTCAGCTCGGAGAGGGTGTTCGGTGTGCACTGCACGGCCATGCCGACGCCGCCGACCTCGATGACGGCCGTGGTCGGGGCGAGGGCGGCCACCGTGCCGCTCACAAAGGCGATCATGCGGTCCGGCCTTTCGTTGCGTGATGCGCGGCGACCGCCTGCTGGAGGCGGTTCTGCGCGGGGGCGCGCCAGATGTGGCAGATGGCGAGGGCGAGGGCGTCCGCGGCGTCGGCGGGCTTGGGCGGTGCGTCGAGCCGCAGCAGTCGGGTCACCATGGTGCCCACCTGCGCCTTGTCGGCCCGTCCGCTGCCGGTGACGGCCGCCTTCACCTCGCTGGGCGTGTGCAGGGCGACGGGAATCCCGCGGCGGGAGGCGCAGAGCATGGCCACGGCGCTCGCCTGGGCCGTGCCCATGACCGTACGGACGTTGTGCTGGCTGAACACACGCTCAACGGCGACGAATTCGGGCTTGTGCTCGTCGAGCCACCGCTCGATGCCCTGCTCGATCGCGACCAGCCGGTGGCCCAGATCGGCGTCCACCGGGCTCCGTACGACCCCGACGGCGCGCATCGTCAGCGGACGGCCGGCCACGCCCTCCACGACGCCGACACCGCACCGGGTCAGCCCAGGGTCCACCCCGAGAACGCGCACGCGTCCCACCCCTCCTTCGCTCAGCTGTTTGTGCAGGCTATCGGCTGCCACCGACAGCCGCCGACAACGCGACGGGCCGACGGGGATGTGCCCCCGTCGGCCCGTCGTACGAGCGTGGATCAGGCGTCGACCTTCTCCATGACCTCGTCCGATACGTCGAAGTTGGCGAAGACGTTTTGCACGTCGTCGCTGTCCTCCAGCGCGTCGATCAGCTTGAAGATCTTGCGCGCGCCCTCCTCGTCCAGCTCGACCTGCATGGTCGGGACGAAGTTGGCGTCGGCCGAGTCGTAGTCGATGCCGGCCTCCTGGAGGGCGCTGCGGACCGCGACCAGGTCGGTGGCCTCGCTCAGCACCTCGAAGGACTCGCCGAGGTCGTTGACCTCCTCGGCGCCCGCGTCCAGGACGGCGCCGAGGACGTCGTCCTCGGTCAGCTCGCCCTTGGGGACGATGACGACGCCCTTGCGGTTGAACAGGTACGAGACGGAGCCCGGGTCGGCCATCGAGCCGCCGTTGCGGGTCATGGCGACACGCACGTCGGAGGCGGCGCGGTTGCGGTTGTCGGTGAGGCACTCGATGAGCACCGCGACACCGTTCGGGCCGTAGCCCTCGTACATGATCGTCTCGTAGTCGACGCCGCCGCCCTCGAGACCGCCGCCCCGCTTGACGGCGGAGTCGATGTTCTTGTTCGGGACCGAGCTCTTCTTCGCCTTCTGGATGGCGTCGAACAGCGTCGGGTTGCCGTCGGGGTCGGCGCCGCCGGTACGGGCCGCGACCTCGATGTTCTTGATCAGCTTCGCGAAGAGCTTGCCGCGCTTGGCGTCGATCACGGCCTTCTTGTGCTTCGTCGTAGCCCATTTAGAGTGGCCGGACATCTGCCTGTCTCCTTCGCGTAACCAATTTCTGAACGAACCCCAGAGATCCTACCGGGATCGGGTCAGGCAGCTGCGCGCACCATCTCGACGAACAGGGCGTGCACCCGGTGGTCGCCCGTCAGTTCCGGGTGGAACGAGGTGGCAAGGGCATTGCCCTGCCGTACGGCGACGATGTGGCCGTCGTGCTCGGCGATGACCTCGGCCTGGGCGCCGAACGACTCGACCCAGGGGGCGCGGATGAAGACACCCTCGACGGGGCCGCCGTCGATGCCGGCGACCTCGACGGCCGCCTCGAAGGACTCGTTCTGGCGCCCGAAGGCGTTGCGGCGGACGATCATGTCGATGCCACCGAGCGTCTCCTGGCCCGAACGCGGGTCGAGGATCTTGTCGGCGAGCATGATCAGGCCGGCGCAGGTGCCGTAGACGGGCATGCCCGCCGCGATGCGCTCGCGCAGCGGCTCCATGAGGCCGAAGAGACCGGCCAGCTTGGAGATGGTGGTGGACTCGCCGCCGGGGACCACGAGACCGTCGACCTCGGCGAGCTCCTCGGGCCGCCGGACCGGCCTGGCCACGGCGTCCGCCGCGGCCAGGGCGATCAGGTGCTCCCGTACATCGCCCTGGAGAGCCAGGACACCGATGAGCGGAGTGGTCATCACCAGCCCCGGTTCGCGTAGCGCTCGGCCTCGGGCAGGGTGTCGCAGTTGATGCCGACCATGGCCTCGCCCAGGTTGCGGGAGGCGTCCGCGATGATCTTCGGGTCGTCGTAGAAGGTGGTGGCCTTCACGATGGCGGCGGCGCGCTTGGCCGGGTCGCCCGACTTGAAGATGCCGGAGCCGACGAAGACGCCCTCGGCACCGAGCTGGCGCATGAGCGCGGCGTCGGCGGGAGTGGCCACGCCACCGGCGGAGAACAGCACGACCGGCAGCTTGCCGAGCTCGGACACCTCCTTGACGAGCTCGTACGGGGCGCGCAGTTCCTTGGCGGCGGCGTACAGCTCGTTGTTGTCGAAGCCGCGCAGCTTGGCGATCTCGTTCTTGATCTGGCGCAGGTGGCGGACGGCCTCGACGACGTTGCCCGTGCCGGCCTCGCCCTTGGAGCGGATCATGGCCGCGCCCTCGGCGATACGGCGCAGGGCCTCGCCCAGGTTGGTGGCGCCGCAGACGAACGGGGTGGTGAAGGCCCACTTGTCGCTGTGGTTGACCTCGTCGGCGGGGGTCAGGACCTCGGACTCGTCGATGTAGTCGACACCCAGGGACTGGAGCACCTGGGCCTCGACGAAGTGGCCGATACGCGACTTGGCCATGACCGGGATGGAGACCGCGTCGATGATCTCCTCGATCATGTTCGGGTCGGACATCCGGGCCACGCCGCCGTCCTTGCGGATGTCCGCGGGCACGCGCTCCAGGGCCATGACGGCCACGGCGCCGGCATCCTCGGCGATCTTCGCCTGCTCGGCGTTGACCACGTCCATGATCACGCCGCCCTTGAGCTGCTCGGCCATGCCGCGCTTGACGCGGGCGGTACCGGTCTCGGGGGTCTGCGGGGTGGTGGTGCTGGACACGGATGGACCTCACTCGATGACGACGTTGTGATGCGTCACCGATGGAACATCCGGGGACCAGGCCACATCAAGGGCCAATAGTCACCCCGTGGATCGTTTTGGGGCGTACCACCGGCCACCGGCGGCCCGGGGCCGGTCAGGCGGGCCGGTCCGCCAGCGCTGCCGGGGGCTCGTCGTCCATCTCGAACGCCATGGGGAACGGGGCGTGGCCCGCGAGGCGGAACCAGCGCACCTTGCGGTGCCGGCGCAGGGCGCGCGCGGCGCGGACGGCGTCGTTGTGGAACCGGCGCGCCATGGGGACGCGGCGCACCGCCTGCGCGAGCTCGCCGGCGGCCTCCTCACCGCCCGGTACCTCGCGCAGTGCCTCCATCTGCTCGGGCTCCCCGAACACCGCCCGCAGTGCGGCGCTGAGTTCGCTCTCGGCGACCTCGCGGTGCTCCTCCTCCGCCTGCCGCGCCTCGTGCGCGGCCTCGTACAGCACGATCGACGCGGCGGGGTCGAGCACTCCGGAGGTCGCGAGCTCCTGTGCGACCGAGGCACGCCGCAGGAGTTGCGCGTCGAGCGCGGCACGGGCGGCGTCGATCCGCGCGTGGAGCCGGTCGAGTCGCCCGGCGGTCCAGCTGAGGTACATGCCGATGGCCACGAGGGCGACGACGATCCAGATCAGGGTGCTCACGGGCGGCAAGGCTACCGGGCCCTTGCGCGGGCGGCGGACCGGGCTTTACGCCCCCGGGCGCGGCCGGCCCGTACGGGTAACGCCCCCTGGGGCGGGCCGGGCTTTCCGGGCTGGGCCCGGTCCGTGACCGCAGCGTCGGGCCGCTCCGGGGCTCGCATTCGGGACTGCTTTCACGAACCTGCGTTGCGGTATCCCACGACGCCTTACGTCCCGAACACGACCCCTGCGCGTCCCTACCCCTGGCTCGAACGGCGCAACGCCCTCGGGGGCTCAGTCCCGCGTCGCCAGACCGAAACGCGCCCGCAGTCCCGGGCGTTCGTCCGCCGCGACCGACGCCGCGCCGTCCGTCACCGTCTCGTACACGGCGAGAATGTCCGCCCCCACCGTCGACCAGTCGAACCGCCGCACGTGCGCGCTGCCCCGCTCGCGCAGCTCCCGCCGCCGGTCCGGGTCGCCCAGCAGGCGGATCGCCGCCGTGGCCAGCGCGTCCGCGTCCTCGTTGGCGAACAACTCCCCCGCCGCGCCCTTGTCCAGCACCTGGGCGAACGCGTCCAGGTCGGACGCCAGCACCGGCGCACCCGCCGACATCGCCTCGACCAGGATGATGCCGAAGCTCTCGCCGCCCGTGTTGGGCGCCACGTACACGTCGACACTGCGCAGCAGCCGTGCCTTGTCCTCGTCGCTGACCATCCCGAGGAACTCGACCCGCGAGCGCATCGCGGCCGGCAGGGACGCGACGGCCTCCTCCTCGTCGCCGCGCCCGGCGACCAGCAGCCGGGCGTCCGGGCAGGCGTCGAAGATCGCCGGGAGCGCCTTCATGAGCACCGGCAGGCCCTTGCGCGGCTCGTCGATGCGGCCGATGAAGCCGATCGTGCCGTTCTGCCACTCCGCCTTGGGCTCGGCCTTCTCGAAGAAGCCGACATCGACGCCGTTCGGGATGACGACCGCGTCGCCGCCGAGGTGCTCGACGAGCGTGCGGCGGGCGTACTCGCTCACCGCGACCCGCGCGCTGATCTTCTCCAGCGCGGGCTGCAGGATCGGGTAGGCCGCGATCATCGCCCGCGACCGCGGGTTGGACGTGTGGAACGTGGCGACGATCGGCCCCTGCGCGGCCCAGCAGGTGAGCAGGCCCAGGGACGGCGACGCCGGCTCGTGGATGTGGATGACGTCGAAGGTGCCGTCGTGGAGCCAGCGCCGTACCCGGGCCGCGGACAGGAAGCCGAAGTTGAGCCGGGCGACCGAGCCGTTGTACGGCACGGGCACGGCGCGGCCCGCGGAGACCACGTAGGGCGGCAGGGGCGTGTCGTCGTCCGCCGGAGCGAGGACGGACACGTCGTGCCCGAGCCGGATGAGGTGCTCGGCCAGGTCCCTGATGTGGAACTGCACGCCACCGGGCACGTCCCAGGAGTACGGGCAGACGATGCCGATCCTCACGACCTGTCCTCCCGGGGCTCCAGGTCCGAAAGCCACAGCCGTTGCAGCATGTGCCAGTCCTCCGGGTGCTGGGCGATGCCCTCCGCGAACACGTCCGCGAGGGCCTGCGTCATGGCGGACGTCTTCTCGGCGCGCGTGCCCGACTCGGGGACTTCGACGGGCGCGTGGACGCGGCCCTTCATCACGGGCGTCTCGTCGTACCAGAGGGTCACCGGGAGCAGCAGGGCGCCGGTCTGCTGGGCCAGCAGCGCGGGCCCCGCGGGCATGCGGGCCGTCTCGCCGAAGAAGGTCACCTCGACGCCGGAGGCGGACAGGTCGCGGTCCGCGACCAGGCAGACGAGGCCGCCGTCGCGCAGCCGCCGGGCCAGCGTGCCGAAGGCCGACCCGCCCGTGTGCGGCAGGACCTCCATTCCGAGGCTCTCGCGGTAGGCGACGAACCGGTCGTACAGGGACTCCGGCTTGAGGCGTTCGGCGACCGTGGTGAAGGTGATGCCGAGCGCCCGGGTCACCCAGATCCCGGCGACGTCCCAGTTGGCCAGGTGCGGCAGGGCGAGGACGACGCCGCGGCCCGACGCGAGGCCGTCGGTCAGGTGGTGGGCGTCCTTGGGGTCGAAGCTCAGCCGGGCGCGCTCCTGGTTCCAGGCGGGCAGCCGGAAGGACTCCATCCAGTAGCGCATGTACGAGCGCATTCCGGCCTTGGAGAGCTCGGCCAGGCGCTCGGGGCCCGCGTCCGGGACGACGCGTGCGAGGTTGGACTCCAGGCGCAGCACGCCCTTGCCGCGCCGCCTCCAGGCGGCGTCGGCGATGGTGCGGCCGAGTCCGGCGGCCACCGGCTCGGGCAGCTTCTTCACGGCGCCCCAGCCCAGTCCGTACAGGGCGTCGGTCAACCGGTCGCGCATCATGATGCCCCGGCCCCTTCCTGCTCGGCCCCGCCGGGCCCGGCCGCGGCCTCCGCCTCGGCGGACTCCCGCCGTACGGTGACGACCCGCTGCCCCAGCGTGACCAGGCTGCCGACGGCGACGATCCACAGGGCGACCGGCAGCAGGACGTCGATGCCCGGTACGCCGAACGCGTGGAGGCCGGCGAGACCGGCGGCGACCAGCGAGATGACGAGCCGCTCGGCCCGCTCGACCAGTCCGTTGACGGCGACGGGCAGGCCGATCGATTCGCCCCGGGCCTTGGTGTACGACACTACCTGGCCGCTCGCGAGACAGAAGATCGACACCGCGCAGAGCACGTTGTTGTCGCCCTTGCCCGCGTACCAGAGCGCGAAACCGCCGAAGATCGCGCCGTCGGCGACCCGGTCGAGCGTCGAGTCCAGGAAGGCGCCCCAGCGGCTGGAGACGCCCGCCTGCCGGGCCATGTTGCCGTCGACCAGGTCGGAGAAGACGAACAGCGTGATGACGATCGTGCCCCAGAAGAACTCGCCCCTGGGGAAGAAGACCAGCGCTCCCGCCATGACTCCGGCCGTGCCGATGAGCGTGACTGCGTCGGGGCTCACCCCGCGGCGGAGCAGAAACGCGGCGAACGGTGTGAGAACACGCGTGAAGAATGCACGCGCGTACTTGTTCAGCATGGCCTTCCCGAGGGGTCCGGTGGGCCGTGTGGCCCCTACGGCCACCGGCGGGCCCATCGTAGCCAGGACGGTGACGCCCCACGGGCCGGACCCGGACAGGTGCTGCGGTGTCCGACGTATGGACGCACCATGACGACAGTGGAAAGCTCGAAAGACCACCGCGGGCATCGCCGGAGCTGCCCCGGACGACGATTCGGGACATCGTCCCGGCTTCCCGCGCCCGCGGATTTCCCTCCTCGCCGTGCAATCGATCGGGAGGCAAGATCATGGGCGACAAGGCGCATGCACACCCCGGAGCCGCCGGCAGAGCAGTAACGGCCGACCACCCCGCATCCGTACGGAATGTGGTGCTGGTCGGCCACAGCGGGTCGGGCAAGACGACACTGGTCGAGGCCCTGGCACTGACCGCGGGCGCGGTCAACCGGGCCGGCCGGGTCGAGGACGGCGCCACGGTCTCGGACTACGACGAGATCGAGCACCGCCAGCAACGTTCCGTACAGCTGTCCCTCGTCCCCGTCGAATGGGGCGGATACAAGATCAACCTTCTCGACACTCCCGGATACGCGGACTTCGTCGGGGAGCTGCGGGCCGGTCTGCGAGCTGCGGACGCGGCCCTCTTCGTCGTCTCGGCCGCGCAGGAGGCCGACGCCGTGGCGGGCGCATGCCGCGCGGTGTGGGACGAGTGCGCGGCGGTGGGCATGCCGCGCGCCATCGTCGTGACGCACCTGGACACCGCGCGCACCGGGTTCGAGGAGCTCACCGCCGTCTGCAGCCGGATCTTCGGCGGCGACGACCCCGACGCGGTCCTGCCGCTCTACCTGCCGCAGTACGGCTCGCAGCAGGCCGACGGTCACGCGGCGGTCACCGGCCTGGTCGGCCTGCTGACGCAGAAGATCTTCGACTACTCGTCCGGGGAACGGAAGGAGTCCCCGCCCGACCCCGCACAGACGCCGCTGATCGAGGAGGCCCGCAACCGGCTCATCGAGGGCATCATCGCGGAGAGCGAGGACGAGACCCTCATGGACCGCTACCTCGGCGGTGAGCAGATCGACCTCAAGACCCTCGTCGACGACCTGGAGAAGGCCGTGGCGCGCGGCACGTTCCATCCGGTCCTCGCCGCCGCCCCCGCGGCCGACGGCGCCCGGGAGGGCCTCGGCACGGTCGAGCTGCTGGAGCTGATCACCGGCGGCTTCCCGACCCCGCTCGAGACCACACCGCCGGACGTCACCACCCCCGGCGGGTCGCCGCGGCCCGCGATCAGCTGCGACCCGGCGGGACCGCTCGTCGCCGAGGTGGTCAAGACGGCGTCGGACCCGTACGTCGGCCGGGTCTCGCTGGTCCGCGTCTTCTCCGGAACGCTGCGGCCCGACGAGACGGTCCACGTCTCCGGTCACGGACTGGCCGACCGGGGGCACGAGGACCACGACGTCGACGAGCGCATCGGCGCCCTGTCCGCGCCCTTCGGCAAACAGCAGCGCCCGCTCCCCCACGCCATCGCCGGGGACCTGGCCTGCGTCGCGAAACTGTCCCGCGCCGAGACCGGCGACACGCTCTCGGCCAAGGACGATCCGCTGCTGATGGCGCCCTGGACCATGCCCGATCCGCTGCTGCCGCTCGCCATCCAGGCGCACAGCAAGGCGGACGAGGACAAGCTGTCGCAGGGCCTGACCCGCCTCGCCGCCGAGGACCCGACGATGCGGCTCGAACAGAACCAGGACACCCACCAGGTGGTGCTGTGGTGCATGGGCGAGGCACACGCCGACGTCGCCCTCGAACGGCTGCGCAACCGCTACGGCGTCCAGGTCGACGTCGTGCCGCACAAGGTCCAGCTGCGTGAGACCTTCGCCGTCGGCTCCGCGGGACGCGGCCGCCACGTGAAGCAGTCCGGCGGCCACGGGCAGTACGCGATCTGCGAGATCGACGTCGAGCCCCTGCCGCCCGGCTCCGGGGTCGAGTTCGTCGACAAGGTCGTCGGCGGCGCGGTGCCGCGGCAGTTCATCCCGTCCGTCGAGAAGGGCGTACGCGCCCAGGCAGCGCGCGGCGTCGCGGCGGGCTACCCGCTCGTCGACGTACGGGTCACCCTGCGGGACGGCAAGGCGCACTCGGTGGACTCCTCCGACGCGGCCTTCCAGACCGCGGGCGCGCTCGCCCTGCGCGAGGCCGCGGCCGAGGCGCGGATCAGCCTGCTCGAACCGGTCGCCGAAGTGCAGGTGCTCGTCCCGGACGAGTACGTGGGTCCGGTGATGAGCGACCTGTCCGGCCGGCGCGGCCGCGTCATCGGCACCGAACAGGCGGGCGGCGGACGCACACTGGTGCGCTCGGAGGTGCCGGAGATCGAGATCGGGCGCTACGCGGTCGACCTGCGTTCCATCTCGCACGGCACGGGGCACTTCAGCCGGACCTACGCACGGCACGAGCCGATGCCGCAGCAGGTCGCCGACCGGATGCGCGAGGAGGCGACGTCGAAAGCCTCCTAGCCGGTGGCCGTCCGCCGGTGCGCACCGCCGGCGGACGGCCGTCCTGATGTCCACTGCCGTGACCGCCCGGCCCCCGATACGCTGAGGCGTCCAGCTCAGCAGGTGTGCGGGGCACGGCAGTTGGGAACAGGCCGCAGTGCGGACGCGTGCGGCGATGGGGGCGGTAGTGACAGACGGATTCGATTTCACACCCGGGGCTCAGGTCCCGCTCATGGGGTCGGCCGGGCAGACCGCGGCGACTCATGCGCTCGCCTCGGCGGCGTACCGCGACAGCCCGGTCGCCGAGATCCTCAATGCCAACAGCGAGTGGCACAAGTCCGAGGTGACGCCGGGCAAGTTCTCCCTCTTCGAGCCGAACCTCGGCGAGGCGTTCTCCCGGGCGGTCCAGGTGCGGATGCTCGGCGGCGCCCGCAAGGCACTGATCCAGTCCTTCGGCACGGAGCCCCAGACCGTCGTGGAGCACTGCCTGGCCGCCACCCGCATCCGCAAGGAGCGGGACGCCCGGCTCACCGCCGTCATGGCGCTGTGCGGGCTGCTCTTCCTGCCCGGACTCCTGCTGTGGATGGGCGTCTTCCAGCTGCGCCGCACCCTCGCGGGCGCGGCGAACAAGCGCGCCGGAGCCCTCGGCACCCTCCTGCTGGTGGGAATGGGCGCCATGGCGGTGATCCTTCTGCTGAGGCTGCCGTTCACGGGCTTCTGGGGCTACTACCTCCGCGGCATGATCGTGGCCCCGGTCGTCGGCTGGATGCTCGCGAAGAGGATCTGCGAGTCCACCGCGAAGGACATGCGGGCACGGTGGGACAGCCTCCTGTCCGGGGGCGGCGGCATCGGCGCGAAGGTCCCCGAGGCCGTGCCGGGAAATCCCGACGAGACCGCCCGCGAGCAACTGCGCCAGGGGCTGCAGAAGCTCACCGCCGAGCAGCACTCCAACGTCGTCTTCTACGCGGGCCCCAAGGGAATACTCGGCATGGGCACCCGCTGGGGCAGCTGGCAGATGGCCGAGGATCTCGTCTCCGGCGAACCGGGCAAGGAGATCAACCAGTTCCGCAGCTGGGACGTCATAAGGGCCATCCACGACAAGATGAAGCTGCTGGAGCGGGGCCCGCTGAACTCCGGCGGCTTCCCGACCCCCTCCGTCCGGCACTGGATCGTCTCCCCGGTCGGCGAGAACGCCGCGGCGGTCGCCAGGCCCGAGGGCCAGGACGTGGAGACCTTCCAGGTCAAAGGCCACGAGATACAGCGCATCTGCAACCACCAGCAGTTCGGCGGCGGCAACCGCCACTACCTCGGCGTCCAGTTCACGCTGTGGGACGGCCAGTTGGTCATCACCATGATGATCACGGTCACCGTGCTCCACGAGACCCTGCGCGTGGAGGTCACCGGGCACGCGCTCGGCCCCGTGCACTCCCTGTTCACCACCAAGCCCGAGCCCAAGACGGTCACCGTCAGCAAGACGGTCAAGTTCTGGGAGACGGTCGACCGGGTGCTGCCGCTGGTGGACGCGCCCGAGGTCGTACGTCTGGCAGTGCGGGCGCCCTTCACCTGGTTCCCGCCGCTGCTCGACTTCCTCGGCGGCAAGCTGGTGCTGCCGGAGCCGTTCGGACTGCGCCACGCCTGGGCCGAGAAGCCCTGGCGGCACCGGTTCATGGCGGACGACGCGATGCGCGCCGCCACTCCGGTGCTGCGCGTGGCCCACGCCGCCGCGATGAAGGTCCTCGCCGACAACGGCGTCAGCACGGAGAAGTTCGACAACCGCTCGATGGTGGTCAGCGGGTTCGTCCAGGACCCGACTCCGCGGAACGCGGACCTGTACGACGCGTGAGCCGTACGGCTCCGGTGCGGGTCAGACGGGCCAGGCGGCGGCGAGCATCCGGCGGGTGTCGGCGAGGAGCTGCGGCAGCACCTTGGTGGTCGCGACGACCGGCATGAAGTTGGTGTCGCCGCCCCACCGGGGCACGATGTGCTGGTGCAGGTGGGCGGCGATACCGGCGCCGGCGGCGGAGCCCTGGTTGAGGCCGATGTTGAACCCGTGGGCGCCGGAGGCGGCGCGCAGGGCGGTCATGGCCTGCTTGGTCAGCAGCGCGAGCTCCATCGTCTCGGCGTCGTCCAGCTCGGTGTAGTCGGCGACGTGGCGGTAGGGGACGACCATCAGGTGGCCGCCGTTGTAGGGGTAAAGGTTGAGCACGGCGTAGACCGTCTCGCCGCGGGCGATGATCAGGCCGTCCTCGTCCGACTTCGACGGGATCGAGCAGAACGGGCAGCCGTCGTCGGCCCCCGGGCCGGTCGGCTTGTTCTCGCCCTGGATGTACGCCATGCGGTGAGGCGTCCACAGGCGCTGGAACGAGTCAGGCGTCCCGACCCCGATCTGCTGCTCCGGCTCAGTCGTCATGCGTGCCAGCATATTCGCCGCTGACGGCGGCATGCGGCGAGGGGCGGCCCCTTCCTGGACCGCCCCTCGCGTGCCTGCTCGGGTCAGACCTGGACCCGTCGGTCCGCCACGTCGACGAGCTTGGCCAGGGCCTCCTCGCGCGGGATGCCGTTCTCCTGCGAGCCGTCGCGGTAGCGGAACGAAACCGTGCCCGCGTTCATGTCCTCGTCACCGACGATGATCATGAACGGGACCTTCTGCTTCTGCTGGTTCCTGATCTTCTTCTGCATCCGGTCCGAGGACGCGTCGACCTCGACCCGCAGCCCCTTCTTCTTCGCGTCCGCGGCGAACTCCTGCAGGTACTCGACGTGCGCGTCGCCGATCGGGATGCCGACGGCCTGGACCGGCGCCAGCCACGGCGGCATCGCGCCCGCGTAGTGCTCCAGCAGCACCGCGAAGAAGCGCTCGATCGAGCCGAACAGGGCCCGGTGGATCATGACCGGGCGCTGCTTGGTCCCGTCGGGGCCGGTGTACTCGAGGTCGAAGCGCTCCGGCAGGTTGAAGTCGAGCTGCACGGTCGACATCTGCCAGGTCCGGCCGATGGCGTCCTTGGCCTGGACGGAGATCTTCGGGCCGTAGAAGGCGGCGCCGCCCGGGTCCGGGACCAGCGGGAGGCCCTGCTTCTCGGCCACCTGCCGCAGCGTCTCGGTGGCCTCCTCCCACACCTCGTCCGAGCCGACGAACTTGGTCTCGTCCTTGGTGGACAGCTCCAGGTAGAAGTCGGTCAGACCGTAGTCGCGCAGCAGGTTGAGCACGAAGGTGAGCGTCGAGTCGAGCTCGTCCGCCATCTGCTCCTTGGTGCAGTAGATGTGCGCGTCGTCCTGGGTGAAGCCGCGGGCACGGGTCAGACCGTGCACGACGCCGGACTTCTCGTACCGGTACACGGTCCCGAACTCGAAGAGGCGCAGGGGCAGTTCACGGTAGGACCGGCCGCGCGCGTCGAAGATCAGGTTGTGCATCGGGCAGTTCATGGGCTTGAGGTAGTAGTCCACGCCCTCGTCGAGCTGCATGGGCGGGTACATGCCCTCGGCGTACCAGTCGAGGTGGCCCGAGGTCTCGAAGAGCTTCCCCTTGGTGGCGTGCGGGGTGTAGACGAACTCGTAGCCCTCCTCCTCGTGCCGCTTGCGCGAGTAGTCCTCCATGACCCGGCGGATGATGCCGCCCTTGGGGTGGAAGACCGCGAGGCCGGAGCCGATCTGGTCCGGGATGGAGAAGAGGTCCAGCTCGTTGCCCAGCTTGCGGTGGTCGCGCTTCTCGGCCTCGGCGAGGAAGTCGAGGTGCGCCTTCAGCTCGTCCTTGGACGGCCAGGCGGTGCCGTAGATGCGCTGGAGCATCGGGTTCTTCTCGCTGCCGCGCCAGTACGCGGCGGCGTTGCGCATCAGCTTGAAGGCCGGGATGGTGCGCGTGGTGGGCAGGTGGGGACCCCGGCAGAGGTCCTTCCAGCACAGGTCGCCGGTCTTGGCGTCCAGGTTGTCGTAGATCGTGAGCTCGCCGGCGCCCACCTCGACGTCGGCGCCGTCGTCGTGGGACGCCGAGCCCTTGAGGCCGATCAGCTCCAGCTTGTACGGCTCGTCGGCGAGCTCCTCGCGGGCGGCCTCGTCGGTGACGACGCGGCGCGAGAAGCGCTGGCCGCGCTTCTGGATCTCCTGCATCTTCTTCTCGATGGCCTTGAGATCCTCGGGCGTGAACGGCTTCTCGACGTCGAAGTCGTAGTAGAAGCCGTCCTTGACCGGCGGGCCGATGCCGAGCTTGGCCTCGGGGAAGAGCTCCTGCACAGCCTGGGCCATGACGTGCGCGGTGGAGTGGCGCAGGATGTTCAGGCCGTCCTCGGAGGAGATCTCGACGGGCTCGACCTCCTCGCCGTCCTTGATCTCGTACGCGAGGTCCTTCAGCTCCCCGGCAACGCGGGCGGCGACAATGGTGCGCTCGCCGGCAAAGAGGTCGGCGGCCGTAGTGCCCGTCGTCACCACGCGCTCTTCCCGCTCGGAATCGCGTTGGATGATCACACGGACGTCTGACACCGGTCTCTCCTGACTGAAGGTGGATGCACGGCCTGGCACAGCACGCGCACCAGGAATCGTACCGAGCCGGAGTGCCCACTCGCGAAACGGTTACGGGGCCGGGCGTCAGTCCTCCTCGTCCGTCGCATCCCCGAAGAAGTCCAGGTTCGCCTGGAGCGACTTCATCAGCCGGTCCCGCTCCGCCTCGTCGACCGCCACGGGGGTCACGCCGGAGGCGTCGGTCAGCCGCCGGAAGCCGCCCCGGCTCTCCAGCCGGCCGGCCACCCGGATCGGCAGGCCGACCAGATGGGCGTGACCGGCCGTGCGGTAGGAGTCCTCGTCGAGCGCCACCCGCACGTGCGGCACCTCGGCTCCCGCCAGCACCCGCAGCCGTACGGTGCCCCGCCCGCTCGGTCCCGAGCGGCGCATCCGGACGACGGTGCCGGTGATCCGCACGGGCACGGACGACTCGTCCTGGAGGTAGCGGGCCCCCGCCTCCCGCAGCGCCGGCAGGTCTCCCGCGGAGAACTCCACCGGTTCCATGCGGGCGGCGCAGCCCTGGGGCACTCCGGCGGCCGGGGACCAGGCGAGCGCGATGCGCGCGCCTTCCGAGCCGCGCACGAGCGCGATCACGGCCTCGGTCAGCTCGCGGCTGACGCCCGCCGCCACGGCGGTGTCGAACGCCTCCATGCCCCCCGCGGCCCGCTGGTAGTCGATGGCCTCGCGGGTGGCCTGGAGCGCGTGGGAGAGCCGCACGGCGACCGCGCGGCCGGTCTGCACGGGGACGAAGGCGGTGAGGGAACGGCCGCCGGGCGCGGGGCCCACGAGGACGCCTTCGAGCAGGGCCTGCGCCTGCCTGCGGTGGCGGGCCCCGTAGTAACCGGCTCGCTCCCGTACGGCGAGGGCGCCGGCCAGCAGCATCTGGCGGGCGGCCGAGCGCAGCTGCTCCTGCGCGGTCCACGAGACGGTGCCGGACGGCCCCTGCGGGCTGTCGCGCCACCAGCGGATCTCGTCACTGGGGACGGTGAGCCCGATGAGGACGTCGCGGGCCGAGGGGGCGGCGCTGCGGGCGAGTGCGGTGAGGGCTTCGCCGATGAGGTCCTCGCAGTCGGGGAAGGCGCGGCTCTCGGGGACGAGCAGGCTGGTGCCGCCGGCGGCGGGGCCAGGCGGGGTCCAGCGCGTGTAGCGCCCGGCGGCCCCGCCGCGGCGACGCCAGCCGTGACGGTCGAGGAGCGCGCCGAGGACGGCGGGGTCGATCTGGGCCGGGTCCGGCTCCGCGGGGACGCCCCAGGGGCCGGGCGGGTCGGCCGTGGGGCGGGGGCCGCCGGGCTGCGGGAATCCGTGGAGGTGTTCGTCGAAGGACCGGTGCGTCAAGGTCTTCCTCCCGCCCCGACGCGCGCCATGATCTCGCAGAGCGCGCGGTCGTCGAAGATCCGCGTGGTCGGGATCCGCACAGTGGTGCGGTGTCTGCCCGTCACCGGGTGGCCGGCCAGATTGGTCCAGTAGCAGCAGTGCCTGAGGTCGAGCCGGTCGTGGCTGGCGCGCAGCCACTCGTCCTGGGTGCGCGGAACGAGCATCACGACCAGGATCTTGTGCACCGAGACCGGTGTGCGGGCGAGCTTCACCAGGTGCTCGTTGTCGAGCGTGAACGAGAACGCGGGCCCCGGTGGGTGGGGCGGGATCTGGTAGGTGCACTTGAGCTGCACCTTGATGGTCACTTCGTCGTCGACCGTGTGCCGGGCCGAGCTGTGGCTGACGTGCCAGTCGATGCCGTTGTCCGGGAACGGCTGGGACAGCGAGCAGCCGGCCGCGGCGGCGACGGCGTGCAGATAGCCCACCTGGAGCGTCTCCATGCAGGCGGTGGTGGCAAGCGCTCCGCGCAGTGGAACGGTCCGCTGGGGCTGGGGGCACCTCCCGCTTGCTTGGGAAAGCCCTCCCGATTCGGGCTGGGCGAGCGCCATGGCAATGTCCTTCCCCGTCACCTGTGTTGTCACCGCGCGGCGTACGGCGCAAACGGCCCGGGTATCACCGATTCGGGCAGGTCCCTTCGCCATCTGCCAGGCACGTGCGAGGAGTTCGGGGATGACGCACTGGTTCGACGGCCCACTGGCCGCATTTGACACGGAGACGACCGGAGTGGACGTCGAGGCGGACCGGATCGTGTCGGCCGCGGTGGTCGTCCAGGACACGCCCGGCGGACGGCCGCGCATCACACGGTGGTTGGTGAATCCGGGGATCCCGGTGCCCCCTGCCGCCACCGAGGTGCACGGCCTGACGGACGATCACCTCCAGCGGAACGGGCGCTGGCCGGCGCCGGTGATGGAGGAGATAGCGAGGTCGCTGGCCGAGCAGTGCGCGGCGGCCCGCCCGCTGGTGGTGATGAACGCGCCGTTCGATCTGACCATCCTGGACCGGGAGTTGCGCCGCCACCGGGCATCGTCGCTGGCGCGCTACCTGGAGAACGTACCGCTGTGCGTGCTGGATCCGCGGGTGCTGGACAAGCATCTGGACCGCTATCGCAAGGGACGGCGGACGCTCACCGATCTGTGCGCGCAGTACGACGTGGCGCTGGACGGGGCGCACGACGCGGCGGCCGACGCGCTGGCGGCGATGGAGGTCGTACGGGCGGTGGGGCGTCGTTTCGCGTCGCGGCTGGAGCGGTTGTCCGCCGCGGAGCTGCACACGTTGCAGGCGGTGTGGCACGCGGCGCAGGCGCGGGGCCTTCAGGCGTGGTTCGCGCGCAGCGGTGTCCCGGAGCCGGTCGATCCGGCGTGGCCACTGCGTCCGGAGCTCCCCGCGGCCGCGTAACAGCCGGCGGCTGACAAGCGTGAGGCCGGTCCGTCTACTGACGGACCGGCCTCTCCCGGTGGGCGATACTGGGTTCGAACCAGTGACCTCTTCGGTGTGAACGAAGCGCTCTCCCACTGAGCTAATCGCCCGGGAACGCACTGAACCATACAGGGCTGCGCGGCCTTCCTTCAAACCGCTTCCAGGTAGGCGGCCAGACCGCGTCGCCCACCGCGCATCATCAGCGCGTGGTTGGCCCGGAAGACCGGGCGGCAGGGCACCGCCAGGCGCCTCATCAGCGGCTTGCGGACCTCGACGTCCTGCTCGAACAGGGCGCGTGCCCCCGCGTCGTGCGCCGTCACGGTCCAGCGCGACCAGCCCACGAGGTCCCCGTCCAGCGCGATCTCCAGCACGCCGGCCACCGGGTCCCGGCGGCGCGCGCGCACGGTGACGCGGAGGTCGTACGGCAGCAGGGAGCGGAAACGGGCGGTGCCGTAATCCTCGCCCGCGACCTCGACGGCGCGCACCTGCGGCCACCACCGCGGGTACTCCTCGCCCCGCTCCAGAACCCGGTAGACGGCCTCCGGGGCGGCGGGCAGATCCCAGACGCTGCGGAAGCGGTAGCGGCACCAGTCCATGACCCCCAGTCTGGCCCGCTGCGACCGCTGCGACCGTCGGCGGGTACTCACGCGGATCTGAGTACCCGCACCCATGTCCGGAGCTTGTGGCACGCGCCACACTGCCGGCCATGGAGAACGTTCCGACACCCGCCGAGGAGCTGGCGATCCTCGACCGTGAGCTGCGTCAACTGGACGCACGTCGAGCGCAGTTGCTGGCCCGGCGCAGCTGGTTGCTGGCCGCCCTGCGGCCGCCGGTCGCCGCGTCCCCGACCCCGCCGTTCCCGGCGTCGCGTCCCTGGCCGGCGGGGCCGCAGCCGCGCGCCGAGGCGTCCCCGCCGAGCGTGCAGAACGTGCTGCTGACGCTCGGGGGCATCCTGCTGGCCGTCGCGGCGATCGCGTTCACGTTGGTCAGCTGGGGCCACCTGGGCATCGGCGGCCGCAGCGCGGTGCTCGGCGCGGTCACGCTGGCGGCCCTCGGCACGCCGGCCGTCCTGCTGCGCCGCGGTCTCGTCTCGACGGCCGAGTCGGTGGGCGTGCTGGGTCTGGTGCTGATGGTGCTGGACGCGTACGCGGTGCACCGGGCGGCCCTGGCGGACACCGACGGCCTGGCTTATGCGGCCGGGGTTTCGGCGGTGCTGGCCGGGCTCTGGTCCGCCTACGGCCTGGTGCTGCGGCGGCTGCACACCCCACTGCCGACGGCGGTGGTGACGGCGCAGCTGCCGCTGCCGCTGTGGGCGCTCGCCGGTGGTCCTGGCGCGCCCCCGATGGAGTGGGCGCTGCTGCTGACGGCGGCGCTGGACGTCGCGGTGGCCCTGCGGACACGGCCGGCGGTGGTGCGCGGGTTCGCCTGGGTGACGGCCTCGGTCACCGGCGGCCTTGCCGTGCTGACGGGCCTGTGGCTCTCCCTTGCCGCCGGCTCGCCCGGCACGGCGGCGGGTCCGGCGGTCCTGCTGCTCGCGGCGTCGGCCGTGGCGGTGTTCGCTGCGTGGCGTTCGCCGGCCGCCGCGCCGGGCGCGTCGGTGGTCGCCGGTCTGGCGGCTGTCGCGGCCGTGGGCGGCGTGATCCGCACGGCGGTCCCGCAGGGGTGGGCGGTGCTCGGCTACGTCCTGTGCGCGACGGCGCTCCTCGCGGTCGTCCGTACGTCGTTGCCGGACCGCCTGCGGCAGGGCCTCGCCCGGTCGGCGGGCGCCGTGCAGGCGGCGGCCGCGGTGACGGCGCTGCCGGCGGTACTCGTGTCGCTCGCGGGCCCGGCCACGCGGCTCACGGACATCTGGTCGCAGGCACCGGCGGGTACGCGGGAGGCCTTGTCCCTGGACGTTCCGCTCTCCGTCCTCCCGGCTGCCCCGCTGGTGCTCGCGGTCCTCGCGCCGACGACGGCACTGGTGTCGCGCCGCATCCCGGCCGCCGACAGCCCGCACGCCACTTCAAACGCGGCCGCCGCCGGCCGTGGCACCGCGCTCCGCGCCGTGCTCCGCCCCGCGGCGGCCTGCGGCTCCCTGGCCCTGTTCTGGGCCGCCCTGCTGGTCCTGCCGGCGGTCATCGACGTGCCGTACCGCGTCGCGGTCGGCTGGCAGCTGGTGCTCGTCGTGGCGCTCTTTGTGCTCGGCGCCGTGCTGACCGCCCGTGGCGACCTGCGGCACGCCCCGCTCGCGCATGCCGCGCTGGCCTGCGGCCTGGCCGGCTCGGTGAGCGTCGCGCTGCTGTCCCTGGCGACGCGTCCGGCGACGTTCGTCGTGCTGGGCGTGCTGCCGGCGGCGCTCGTGGCCGCCGCGTTCCGGTCGCGTGGTCCGGCGCAGCGGGTGGCCGCCTGCGCGGCGGCCGTGTTCGCGACCGGCCTCGCCGGAGCATGCGCGGCGGCCGCCGGGCTGCCGCCGCACCGCGCGGCCCTCGTGCTCCTGCTCGTGCCGGCGGTGGCCGCCCTCGTCGGGGCCCGCCTCGGCCGCCACCCCGTGGCCCTGCCGGTGGAGGCCACCGCGGCGGCCGCCGGTCCGGTCGCCGTGCTGCTGGCCACCGGACACCCTCCGACGCTGGCCCTGGTGCTGGCCCTGTGCGGTGTGATCGCCGCGGGCACGGCGGTGCGGGCCGAACGCCGCCCGGCCGCCGGGTACGTCGCCGCGGCGCTGTTCGTGCTCGCCACATGGGTGCGGCTGTTCGCCTCCGACGTGGCCGCGCCCGAGGCGTACACGCTGCCCGTCACGATCCCCGCGCTTGTGATCGGCGCGCTGCGCCGCCGGCGGGACCCGCAGGCGTCGTCGTGGACGTCGTACGGTCCCGGCCTCGCGGCGACCCTCGTGCCGAGCCTGTTCGCGGCCTGGGGCGACGAGCACTGGCTGCGGCCGCTGCTGCTGGGCGCAGCCGCGCTCGCCGTGACCCTCGCGGGCGCGCGGCTGCGGCTGCAGGCCCTGCTGGTGCTGGGCGGCGCGGCGCTGGCGCTGGACGCCCTGCACGAGCTGGCCCCGTACGTCGTCCAGGTCGTCGACGCGCTCCCCCGCTGGCTGCCCCCGGCGGTGGCCGGTCTGCTGCTTCTCGGCGTCGGCGCCACCTACGAGCAGCGGCTGCGGGACGCGCGCAGGCTCAGGGAGAGCCTGGGCCGGATGCGCTGAACGCCGAAGGCCCCGGAGACTGGGTCTCCGGGGCCTTCGGTCCAGGTGGGCGATACTGGGTTCGAACCAGTGACCTCTTCGGTGTGAACGAAGCGCTCTCCCACTGAGCTAATCGCCCGGGCGCACCGCAAACATTACCGCATGTCAGAGCGTGCCCAGGACCACTGCGGGGTCACTCGTCGATCTTCCACGGCATCACGAGGCCGAACTTCACGAGGTAGATGCCGACGAGCACGGCCACGATGACCAGGCCGATCGTCGTGAGGATGATGTTCCGCCGCCGGACCTTGGGGTCGAGCGCGCGCTGGGCGGCTTCGGTGACCTTGCGCTTGGTCCAGCGCAGCACCAGCTGGGCCCAGACGAACTCAGTGGCCCAGATCGCCATGCCACCGAAGATCACGACCCAGCCGGGTCCCGGCAGGACGAGCATCGCCGCGCCCGCGCCGACGACCGCGAGGCCGACGACGAAGACGCCGACCTGCCAGCTGATGTGCAGGGTCCTCGACCGCTTGATGAAGTGCGGCGCCCGTGAGCCGAGCGCCGGCTCGTCGACCCTCTCCGCCTCCTGGGCCGGCCGCGCCGCGCCCGTCGTCACGTCCCCCGTGGCGGGGGCGGCGGCCACGGCCGCGACCGCCTCGTCCCGCTCGTCACTCTGCGCATTCATAGCGCCCAACTTACCCGATCGAACAGCGTCACCGGATTGGCCGTGCAACGCCAAGCAATGCGCGGCCGCACGAGCGACCCGAGGGATCACAAAACGGTCAGAGGGGTTTACAACGGCACCGTAGGTGGCATGTCGATTTCGCCGACGTGCGAATCCCCGAGCGCACACTGAGCGAAAGGCCCTGGCGCTTATGAACACCACGGTCAGCTGCGAGCTGCACCTGCGCCTCGTTGTATCGAGCGAGTCCTCACTGCCTGTACCCGCGGGCCTGCGGTATGACACGGCCGATCCCTACGCCGTGCACGCCACCTTCCACACCGGAGCCGAAGAAACGGTCGAGTGGGTCTTCGCCCGCGATCTTCTCGCGGAGGGCCTGCACCGCCCCACCGGCACCGGCGACGTACGGGTCTGGCCGTCCCGCAGCCACGGCCAGGGGGTTGTCTGCATCGCCCTCAGCTCCCCGGAAGGGGAAGCACTCCTGGAGGCCCCCGCACGGGCCCTGGAGTCGTTCCTCAAGCGGACGGACGCCGCGGTGCCGCCGGGCACCGAGCACCGCCATTTCGATCTGGACACGGAGCTCTCGCACATCCTGGCCGAAAGCTGAGCCAGGCGAAAGACGCCCGGCGCCGTCCATCTCGGGGAGACGGCGCCGCGCGGAGAATTCCATACAGCCGGCGCCGTCGTCACGGAATCCACCGTGGCGACGGCGCCGATGTGCTCTCGGCACGAACCGCTAGAGTCGGCGCAATTAGGCGGGCACCGGCCCGCGGCCGGCCAGGGAGCGAATCGTGCTGATTCCCCACGACACCCGTATCGCCCTCGACACCGTCGTCGATCTGGTGAACACCGCACCTGAGGGCGACCAGGAGGACGGACTCGCGGACGTCGCGGCGCTCGACGAGTTCGTCCGGAGCCACCACGTCAGCGACGTGGGCGAGCTGGGACCGAAGGACCTCGCGGCCATGCGGGGCGTCCGGGACCGCTTCGCGGAGGTCTTCGCCGCGCGGGACAGCCGCACGGCGGCCGAGCTGATCAACCAGCTCGTCGCGGCGGCCGGGACGACGCCGCAGCTCACCGACCACGACGGCTACGACTGGCACGTGCACTACTTCGCGCCGGGCGCCTCGGTGGCGGACCATCTCGCCGCGGACTGCGGGATGGCGCTGGCATTCATCGTGGTCGCGGGCGAGCAGGAGCGGCTGCGGCGCTGCGAGGCGCCGGACTGCGGGCGCGCCTTCGTCGACCTCTCGCGCAACCGGTCACGGCGTTACTGCGACAGCCGCACCTGCGGGAACCGGCTGCATGTGGCCGCCTACCGGGCGCGCCGCAAGGAGGCGGCGGGCTGACGGGCGCTGCCCCTTCCGGACTCGGCCGCCGCGGGCGACCGGGGGCGCGGCAGCGTCACAGCAGGAACAGATCGTGCACAGCGCCCATCAGCAGGAGCACGCCGATCACCGCGAGGAAGATCATCAGGGGCGGCTGGGAGAGCGCGAACAGACAGCCCCGCGGCTCTGGGGTGGGTGCGGGGGGCTGGCCCCGGGAGGTATCGAGCATCTCGGGGCGATCATGGCGCAGCGCGCCACGGCGTGATCGACCAACACACCCCGACGGCGCGGCAGTTCATCACATCCCATTGCGCCGTACGGGCGGGCTCCGGCGGCCACGCCGGTCGCCTTGCGCGGGTCCGCGCCCTCGGAGCAGGCCGGATCAGCGAGTGGGAGGCCCTGGTGCGTGGGGTGCGGTGCCAGGGCACGGGGGTCCGGCGAGATCCGCAGAGCGGGCTAGATGCCGTGCTTCTTCAGGATCGCCTCGATGTCGCTGAAGTCGTCGGCCGCGGTCGCCTTCGATGCCGCGGACGGACGTGCCCCGCCGAGAGCGGGCTGGGAAGCGCCGGACTCGGCTGCGGAGCGCCGCGCCGAGGCGGCGGCCTTGCGCTCCCGGCGGCTGCCCCCGGAGCGCCGCTCGACGGCACGGGTGGTCATGAACAGCAGCCAGGCGCCGCCGAGCAGTCCGAAGCCGAGCCAGGCCGCGGGGCTGAAGGCCGTGTCCGCGAGCCACTGGACGGCCCCGGTCAGCACCAGGCCCACGGGGACCAGGGAGTAGGCGGCGATGCGGGTCGCGGCGAGGAAGCGCCTGCGGTACGCCGTGATCGCGGCGATGCCCAGGCCCGCCGCGGACACCGCGGAACAAATGGTCTCGGCAAGCATCCGGTCCTCCAGGCATCGGCGGGCATGAGGTGGTACGTCCCTTCCATCCTGCACCGTCCCCCTGACCGCGGGCCATGCCCGGTGGCGGCCTCAGGGGGATCTCGGGGGCGATCTCCTCCTCCGGTCCCGGTTGGGTGCGCCGGGCACCGGCTGGAAGACTGGCCCCATGAGCGACTCCACCACCGCCCGCCCGGTCGTCCTCGACGTCTGGTGCGAGCTCCAGTGCCCCGACTGCCATGCCGCCCTGGAGGACCTGCGGACCCTGCGCGCCCGGTTCGGCGACCGGCTGGAACTGCGGCTGCGGCACTTCCCCCTCGACAAGCACAAGCACGCCTTCACCGCCGCACAGGCCGCCGAGGAGGCGACCGAGCAGGGCAAGGGCTGGCCGTACGTGGAGGCCGTGCTGGAGCGCACCGAGGACCTGGCGGCGCGGGGCGAGCCGGTGCTGCTGGAGGTGGCGTGCGAACTCGGCCTGGACGCCGAGGAGTTCGACACCGCCCTGATCGACGGCCGGCACATCCTGATCGTCGACGCGGACCAGGCCGAGGGCAAGGCGATCGGGGTGACGGGCACGCCGACGTACGTCATCGGTGGCGAGCGCCTCGACGGCGGAAAGAGCCAGGAGGGGCTGCGCGCCCGGATCGAGGAGATCGCCGAGCGGCTGCTCGGGGAGCCGACGGACACCCCGTAGCCCCGTGGCTAGAGGAGCCGCTTGAGGAAGTTGTGGTGCGTGGTCCGGTAGCCGAGGGACTCGTAGAGGCTCTGCGCCGGGGTGTTGCCCGCGAACACGTGGAGACCGATCAGGGTGCGGCCGGCGGCACGGGCGATGTGCTCGGCGAGCAGCATCAGGGCGCGGCCGTAGCCCCTGCCGCGGTGCTCCTCGGCCACCTCCACGTCGAAGACGTAGGCCCCCTGCTCCCCCGGGCGCACCTCGTGCCGCGTCGCGACCCAGACGTGTCCCACCACGGTGTCCGCCGCGACCAGGCACCACAGCTCGGCGCCCGGCGTCGCGAGACCTTCCGGGAGCAGGGTGCGGTGGAGGGTGTTGGAGCGGGTGAGGGCCTCGTCGCGCGGCGTTCCCCGGGCGATCCACTCCTCGGCGTGGTGCGCGACCGCCTTGGCGCGCCAGCCGTCGAACTCGGTCTCGTGCATGGGCCGCCCCGAGGCCGTGCCGGGCAGCGGGGACGGATGGTCCGGCAGCTCCTTGAGCATGTTGCGGCCGCGTTCGGTGTAGCCGAGGGCCGAGATCAGGCGCAGGGCGGCGGTGGCGTCGGCCGGGACGGAGGTGCGGGCCTCGGTGCAGCCCCAGTCGCGCAGCACCTCCTCGGCGGCGAGCGCGGCGACGGTGCCGCGACCGCGCCGGCGGTCCGCGTCGTCGATGGTCAGGGAGCGCACGTACCCGACCGAGGGCCCGGCGGCGGTGTCCTTCGCGAGCAGGACGGAGCCGACCGGCCGGCCGTTCACACAGACGTCGTACGCCCGCGAGGCGGCGCCGGACTCCTCGCGCTGAATCGGCCCGGTGGGCCGCAGGGTTGTGGTCATCGGGGACTTTCTACCTGCCCCGCGGCCGTCCGACACCAGGTTTTCCGACGGGCCTGCTCCTACCGGGACTTGGGGTCGGGGTCGGCCGACGCCCGCTCCTCGAAGACGCGCATCGCCTTCGTCGTCACGGGGCCGGGGGCCCGCCCGATCTCCCGGCCGTCGATGCGGACGACGGCCTGGACGTCGCGCAGGGTGGAGGTCAGGAAGACCTCCTCGGCCCGGTCGAGCACGTCGAGCGGCAGGTCCGTCTCCTTGGCCCCCGTCCACTCCACGGTCAGGGCGCGGGTGATGCCCGCGAGGCAGCCGGAGGAGACCGGCGGGGTGTGCAGTTCTCCGTCGAGGACGACGAAGACGTTCGAGCCGGTGCCCTCGCAGAGCTGCCCGACGGTGTTGGCGAACAGCGCCTCCGAGGCGCCCTGCTGGTGCGCCCGCGCCAGAGCCACGACGTTCTCGGCGTACGAGGTGGTCTTCAGGCCCGTCAGCGCGCCGCGCTCGTTGCGCGTCCACGGGACGGTGATCACGGCGGTGGTGTCGGGCCTGCGGCCGGTCTCGCCGAGGGCGACGACCAGGGTCGGGCCGGCGTCGCCGCGGTCGGAGCCGAGCGGCGAGAGCCCTCCGGTGTAGGTGATGCGCAGGCGTCCGAGCGGCATGGGGTTGGCGTCGAGCACGGCGGCGCAGGCGCGGCGCACCTCGTCGTGGTCGGGCTCGGGCAGGCCGAGGCCGCGGGCCGAGCGCGTGAGCCGTTCCAGATGGCGCGTGAGAGCGAAGGGCTGCCCGTGGACCGCCTTCACGGTCTCGAAAATGCCGTCGCCCACGGTCATGCCGTGGTCGAGGACCGAT
Organism: Streptomyces sp. 5K101; assembly: GCF_046506645.1. Taxonomy (NCBI): domain Bacteria; kingdom Bacillati; phylum Actinomycetota; class Actinomycetes; order Kitasatosporales; family Streptomycetaceae; genus Streptomyces; species Streptomyces sp. 5K101. The sequence continues at coordinate 163,858 of NZ_JBKFFO010000013.1, forward strand.
ACCCGGGCGTCCTCGGCGTCCTTGAGCTCGCCGTTGACCCAGAGTTTCATCCCGCTGTCCTTCCGCTTGCCTCGTACGCACCCGACGCTACCGCGAGCAGCCGGGACGCCTTCAGTTCGGTCTCGTCCCACTCGCGCTCGGGGTCGGAGCCCCAGGTGATCCCGGCTCCGGTACCGAAACGCAGCGCGGGACCGCCCGGGTCCCGGCGGTCGATCCAGAACGTGCGTATGCCGACGGCGAGCTCGCCGGTGCGGCGGTCGGCGTCGACCCAGCCGATGCCTCCGCAGTACGGGCCGCGGGGCGAGGTCTCCAGCTCCTCGATGATCTTCAACGCGCTGGACTTGGGTGCGCCGGTGACCGAGCCGGGCGGGAACGTGGCCGTCAGCAGCTCGCTCCAGCCCGCCTCCGGGGCGAGCTCGCCGCGGACGGTGGAGACGAGGTGGACGAGTCCGGGGTGCTGCTCGACCGCGCACAGGGCGGGCACGCTCACGCTGCCGGTGGCGCAGACGCGGCCGAGATCGTTGCGGACGAGGTCCACGATCATCACGTTCTCGGCGTGGTCCTTCTCGAGCAGGTCCTCGGCGGTCCGGCCGGTGCCCTTGATCGGCCCCGACTCGACCGTGCGGCCGGCGCGGCGCAGATACAGCTCGGGCGACGCGGTGGCGATCTCCACTCCGTGCGCGGGGAGCCGAATCGTTCCTGCGTACGGGGCGGGGTTGCCGCGGGCCAGCAGCGCGGTGAGCTCGTCGACGTCGGCGCCGTCCGGGTCGGGCAGCGGCGCGGAGAGCACCCGGCACAGGTTCGCCTGGTACACGTCGCCGGCCGCGATGTGCTCGCGGATGCGCCGTACGCCGGCAGTGTAGGAGGCGCGGTCCAGCGAGGAGGTCCAGTCCTCGGCGGCCGGGCCGCGCCATCGTCCGGGCACGGGCTCGGGTACCGGTTCCGTACGGACGTCGCCGAAGCGGGCGCAGGTCAGCCGCCCCTCGAAGTCCGCGGCGACGGCCCAGAACCCGGCGGAGTCCAGGGCGGAGGGGTCGCTGGTGACGTCCCGGAGATCGGTGGCGACGAGGGGGCCGAAGCGGGCCAGAGGAGGGAGGGCGTGCACGTCTGTGAGTCTATGACCGGCGGGGATCGGGCGGCGAAGAGCGGCCCGTCGGCCGCCGCCGAGCCGCCGATGACCTGCCGCGACGCGCACACACGTCAGCACGCTGCAGAAACGCGTTTTTGTACTGGCCCAGGAATCCGCTAGAGTTCAACACGTCGCCGGGACGCGCAAGCGGAACGGAAACGACAGGCGGACGTGGCTCAGTTGGTAGAGCATCACCTTGCCAAGGTGAGGGTCGCGAGTTCGAATCTCGTCGTCCGCTCGAGAAAAGGGGGGTCTTCCCGACCCCCCACACTCCGGGTGGAGTGGCCGAGAGGCGAGGCAACGGCCTGCAAAGCCGTCTACACGGGTTCAAATCCCGTCTCCACCTCCATGGACGATTAGCTCAGCGGGAGAGCGCTTCCCTGACACGGAAGAGGTCACTGGTTCAATCCCAGTATCGTCCACTGGTCCGCAAGGATCCCCCGCGCGATTAGCTCAGCGGGAGAGCGCTTCCCTGACACGGAAGAGGTCACTGGTTCAATCCCAGTATCGCGCACGCAGCACCTCGCAGTACGCCGCAGCAGTGCGGCGACCTGCGCGATTAGCTCAGCGGGAGAGCGCTTCCCTGACACGGAAGAGGTCACTGGTTCAATCCCAGTATCGCGCACCATCGACAAGCCCCCGGCCGTCTCGACGGCCGGGGGCTTCGTCGTGCGCGGGGCGCGTCGTGCCGTGCCGGGGCCCGTCCGGCCGCCGGGCCGGGGTCCACGCAGGAACGACCGGGCCGGCGGGCGGGGCTGTGGTCAGCCGCGCGGAGGCACCCCTTTCGGGGCGCCCTTCAGGACGACCGGGCACCCTTCAGGACGACCGGCGCCTTTCAGGACGAGAAGAGCATCCGGCCGAAGCTGCGCTGGCGGTAGTGCCCACCGTGGTGGCCGCCGTGGTGCGGGGCTCCCCAGGCCGGTGCGGCCGGGGCGGGAGCGGCCGGGTACGCCTGCGGGGCCGGCGGCGGGGGCGGCGCCTGCTGCACCCACTGGGACTCGAGCCGGGTCAGCGACTCCAGCTCGCCGTAGTCGAGGAATATCCCGCGGCAGCCGCTGCACTGCTCGATCTGGACCCCGTTGCGGTTGTACGTGTGCATCGCTGCATGGCACTTGGGACACTGCATCGTCTGCTCTGCCTCTCGCCGTTCGGTCGACGTCGCCGGATGCATGCCCGGCGACGAGGACTTCACCCTACGACGCGGAGGCGCACCCCAACTCGGGTGGGAGTGTGCCGATTCGGGCACAGGTGTCGATCACCGCGCCTTCCACGTCGTCCGGTTGCCGGCCCTCCGCGGCGGATTTCGCGAGGGCTAGCGCGGCGGTCTGCACGGTGAGCGCCCGGGCGGGGACGTCGAGTTGGGGCCACGGATCGTCGCAGTCGGACGGGACCGCCGGACCGTGCGCGGCCGTGTACGCGCCGAGGAACCGCTGCCAGATAGGCGGGGGCAGGAGGCCGGCCGCGTACCAGGCCGCGGGGCGGGCCAGGTCCCAGGCGGGGTCGCCGAGGCCGAGGTCGTCGATGTCGATGAGCAGCCAGGGGCCGTCGGGGACGGGATGGCGCACGAGCTGGCCGAGGTGCAGGTCGCCGTGGCAGAGGGTGCGGGGGCGGTGGTCCGGCGCGGCCGGGGCCGCTCCCCTGGCCCATGCGGGGAGGCTCTCCCAGGCGCGCCGGACCACGGGTGCGGCGGGGTGGTCGGCCGCGGCGGCCTCCATGCGCGCCATCGCGGCCGCGGCCTTGGCGGGGCCGCGCATGGGTGGCAGCGGGCCGGGAAGGCCGACGGTCCCGACACGGTGCAGGCGGGCCAGGAGGACGCCCGCCTCCTCCCAGGGCGCGGCGTCGGGGTCGGCGGGGTCGACGGGGACGCCGTAGGGCCAGGCGGTGACGGGGCGAGTCTGCGGCAGTGTGCCTGCTGGAGGGGGCAGCGGCGGCAGGAGGATGTCCGCCAGCGCCGGGTGGGCGGCCAGGGTGAGTCGGGCGCGGTGGGCGACGGGGTCGGTCTCGGGCGCGTGCGCCTTGGCGACGGCCCTGCCGTGCCGTACCACGGTGCCGTCGGGCCGGTCGGCGAGCGTCTCACCGTCCCTGGGGGCGCCTGCGGCGCCGCAGGCCGGGCAGGGGGCGCCGCCAGGGGTGGCGAGGTGGGCGGCGTCACGGGCGACGGTGGCCAGGATGCGGACGAGTGGGGCGGTCACGTCGTGGAGCGTAATCGGGCCGGGCCGCTGCTCGGGGCCACCGGCCAGGCGGTCGTGGACGACACCCGCGTCCCGGCAATCGGGGCTCCGGCACCCGCGAGCGTGGGGGCCCAGCGCCTCCGGCACCGGCGCGCTTGGCTCCGCCCTTCGGCCGAAGGCGTGTTCGGGACGTGCGGCGTCGTGCCGTGGGGCAGGGCAGGTGAGGGAAGCCGGGGGCGTACGCGGCCCGAACGGAAGCGTGAAACCGTGCTCCCACCCGCCCAGGGCATGCGCGATGGCCGGTCAGCTCCCCAGCTGACCGGCCAAACGCTGCCGTCCGCCGCACCCCCGTCCCCACGGGGTTGTTGGCCGGATGTCCCCGACCCGGACCGCTCTTCCGGGCCCGGGGCGCTCCTCAGCGCCCCAGCATCACGCCCACGGACGACGCCTGTGCGACCACCGCTTCCCAGCCGCCGAAGACGACCACCAGCAGTGCCGCGAGGGGAAGGACCATGGCCGTCGCCACCAGCGGGTGACGCGTCCCGGAGGGGCGGACGCCGAGCTCGGCGTAGGCCTTGCGCGATGCCGTGTCCGCCATGGTCCCTCTCCTGTCGTGGTTGGCAGCGGCGGGTGTCTGACCTCGGAGGACGAGTGCTGCACCCGCCGCTTGACCTCAACACTAGGGAAACGACGGGGCCCGGACGTCATGCCCGCGTACCGATTGCCGGGCCTCCCCGAGGATGAGCCGCCCCCCGGTGATGTACTCCCCTGGGTGGAGACGCGGACCTACGACTTGGGGTCTTCCCGGAGGGGACGCTCCCGATCGGCGCCGTCGTCGCGCGGGACCGGCTGCTCGACCAGCGCCAGCACCCGGTTGGCCATGAAGCGCGCCGTGCGCACGACCGTGCCCGATCTGGTGACTTCGCTCACTTCCACCACCCCTCTGCGCACCGCCGTCTCCACCCGGCGGCCCGCCCGGCTTGCCACCACTTCGTACGTACGGGTCGTGTCTCCCGCGTCCACGACGATTTCCACCCGGTCGCCCTTCATCGATCCAATCCCCCTTCTGCGTCGAACCGTTGAGTTGGCGCACGGGTCAGCGGCGGCGGATCCGGCCGCCCCTGACCACTCCTCAAGTTTCCCACCGGGCACTGACAAGATCCGGGCGCGAGGGCGCGGCCTATGAGCGCACCGGCGCGGCGGTACGTAAGCTGTGGCACGTCAAACGGACGACCGGGCAGCGGGGTGGGGCCTCCCACCGTAGGTAGGGGACGGACAATGGCGATGATGCGGCTCCGGCGCGAGGACCCGCGTGTCGTCGGCTCGTTCAGGCTTCACCGGCGGCTCGGCGCGGGCGGCATGGGTGTCGTCTATCTGGGGTCCGACCGCCGCGGCCAGCGGGTCGCGCTGAAGGTGATCCGGCCGGATCTCGCGGAGGACCAGGAGTTCCGGTCGCGGTTCGCCCGGGAGGTCTCGGCGGCGCGGCGCATCCGCGGCGGCTGCACGGCCCGGCTGGTGGCCGCGGACCTGGAGGCGGACCGCCCGTGGTTCGCCACGCAGTACGTCCCCGGCCCGTCCCTGCACGACAAGGTGGCCGATGAGGGCCCGTTGCGGGCCGCCGACGTCGCCGCGGTCGGGGCGGCGCTCTCGGAGGGCCTCGTCGCGGTCCACGAGGCCGGCGTGGTCCACCGTGACCTGAAGCCGTCGAACATCCTGCTGTCGCCCAAGGGGCCCCGGATCATCGACTTCGGCATCGCCTGGGCCACCGGCGCGAGCACCCTCACGCACGTCGGCACGGCGGTGGGCTCCCCCGGCTTCCTGGCGCCCGAGCAGGTGCGCGGTGCCGTGGTCACGCCCGCCACGGACGTCTTCGCGCTGGGTGCGACCCTCGCGTACGCGGCGATGGGCGACTCGCCCTTCGGGCACGGCAGTTCCGAGGTGATGCTGTACCGCGTCGTGCACGAGGAGCCGCAGCTGCACGGCGTGCCCGACGCACTGGCTCCGCTGGTGGCCGCGTGCCTGGAGAAGGATCCCGAGGAACGGCCGAGCACGCTGCAGCTGTCGATGCGCCTCAAGGAGATCGCCGCCAGGGAGGCGCAGGGCCTGCACGACGCCCGGCCGCCCATGCAGCGGGAGCGGGTCGAGATCGACCGGCCGACCGCGCGCTATACCGAGCGCACGGAGCGAGCCGAGCGGACGGAGCGGACCGAGCGCATGGAACGGCGTACGGGCGGCTCGTCGGCGCAGCGGCCGCAGCCGCCGTCCCGTACGGGTGGCGGCTCCAGGCCGCCTCAGGGCCGCACCACCGGGCGCGGCACGGCCCGTACGAACGACCGGACGAACGGTCGTCGCAGCGGGACGCGGCCGGGAGTGCGCACGACGTCGGCCGGCCGGCGGCCCGCCAATCCGCGGCTGCTGCGGCAGCGCATCGTCGTCTTCTTCGTGGTGACGCTGATCGTGGCGCTGGGCATCGCCGCCGCGCAGCAGCTGTAGGTCAGGCTCCGGGGCGCCCGGTCGCCACCGCGTAGAAGGCGACTGCGGCCGCCGCGCCCACGTTGAGCGAGTCGACGCCGTGCGCCATGGGGATGCGCACCCACTCGTCAGCGGCCCGCAACGCCTTGGCCGACAGGCCCTCGCCCTCGGCGCCCAGCATGAGGGCGACCCGCTCCAGCCGGTGCGGGGCCGCCTCGTCGATGGAGGACGCCTTCTCGTCGGGAGTGAGCGCGAGCAGCGTGAACCCGGCCTCGCGGACCGTTTCGAGGCCCTTCGGCCAGCTGTCGAGGCGGGCGTAGGGGACCGAGAAGACCGCGCCCATGGACACCTTCACGGACCGCCGGTAGAGCGGGTCCGCGCAGTCCGGGGAGAGGAGCACGGCGTTCATGCCGAGGGCCGCGGCGCTGCGGAAGATGGCGCCGATGTTGGTGTGGTCGTTGACCGACTCCATGACGGCCACCCTGCGGGCCTCGCCGAGCAGGTCCGCGGCCGTCGGCAGGGGCTTGCGCTGCATGGAGGCGAGCGCGCCCCGGTGCACGTGGTAGCCGGTGACCCGTTCGGCCAGGCCCGGGTCGATGGCGTACACGGGCGCGGGGACCTCGTCGATGACGTCGCGCATGACGTCGACCCACTTGGCGGACAGCAGCATCGACCGCATCTCGTAGCCCGCCTGCCGGGCTCTGCGGATCACCTTCTCGCCCTCGGCGATGAACAGCCCCTCGGCGGGCTCGCGCCGGCGCCGCAGTTCGACGTCGGTCAGGCCCGTGTAGTCGGCCAGGCGCGGGTCATCGGGGTCGTCGACGGTGATGAGTTCAGCCACGGGGTGATACTGCCTTCTCGGTGGTGCGGTGCCAACGGCTCGCGCGGACTTCTGTTACCGCTGGTTACTTGATCGGCGGGACACCGACGCCGACGCCGACGACGTCGCCGATGACGATGACGGCAGGCGGGCGCACCTCGTTCGCCCGCACGGCCTCGCCGACCGTGGCGAGCGTCGCGTCGACCCGGCGCTGGGCGGCGGTCGTGCCCTCCTGCACCAGGGCGACCGGCGTCTCGGCCGCCTTGCCGTGGGCGATGAGCGCCTGGGCGATGGCACCGATCTTGTCGACGCCCATGAGGATCACGAGGGTGCCGGTCAGCTTGGCCAGGGACTGCCAGTCGACCAGCGACCGCGGGTCGTCGGGCGCGACGTGCCCGCTGACGACGGTGAACTCGTGGGCGACGCCCCGGTGGGTGACCGGGATGCCCGCCGCCGACGGCACCGAGATCGAGCTGGAGATGCCGGGCACGACCGTGCACGGGATGCCGGCCTCGGCGAGGGCCTGCGCCTCCTCCATGCCGCGCCCGAAGACGAACGGGTCACCGCCCTTGAGCCGTACGACGGACTTGCCGGCCTTCGCGTGCTCGATGAGCGCGTTGTTGATGGCCTCCTGGGCCATGAAGCGGCCGTACGGGATCTTGGCCGCGTCGATCACCTCGACGTGCGGCGGGAGCTCGTCGAGCAGGTCGCGCGGCCCGAGGCGGTCGGCGATGACGACGTCGGCGTCGGCGAGCAGACGCCGGCCGCGCACCGTGATCAGGTCCGGGTCGCCGGGGCCGCCGCCGACGAGGGCGACGAACGGGGCGCGGGTGCGACGGTGGGGCGCGGCGATGCTGCCGTCGCGCAGGCCCTCGACGATGGCGTCGCGCACGGCCGCCGAACGGCGCGGGTCGCGGCCGGTGAGCACGGCGACGGTGACGCCCTCGCTGCGGCCGGTGGCCGGGGTCCAGGCGGTGGCGGCCTCGGCGTCGTCGCTGCGGACGCACCAGGTCTTGGTGCGCTCGGCCTCGGCGGAGGCGCGGGCGTTGGCCTCGGGGTCGCTGGTGGCGACGAGGGCGTACCAGGCGTCGGCGATGTCCCCCTCCTCGTAGCGCCGCCGCGTCCAGGTGATCTCGCCGGACTCGGCCATCGCCTCGACGGACGGGGTCGCGGAGGGCGAGACCAGTGTGACGTCGGCGCCGGCCGCGACGAGGGCCGGGAGACGACGCTGGGCGACCTGGCCGCCGCCGATGACGACGACACGCCGCCCGGTCAGGCGCAGTCCGACGGGGTAGGCGGGATGCTCGGCGGGCTCGGGCATGGCGGTGCGGCTCCTCGTGCGGGTGGTGCGTGTACGGGGCCGCTGCGGCGGTGAAGCGGCTGGTGGGGGCGCTGCTGGCACCAGGGTACGGTTCCGCGGCCCGGTGCCGTAGCCGGCCCCGGAGCGCGCGTGGCCCTGGTGCGTCCTGCCGGTCCGGGGCCGGGTGCCGGTGGCCGTCCTACCGGTCCCGGGCCGGGGTTGGCTCGGTCCCGGCCGTCCGGGCAGGGGTGGGGCTCGTTCTCGGGCCACGGGCCGTGGCCCGTCCTGCCGGTCCCGGTCCCGGGTCACGGGCCCGGCTCGGCCGGCTGTGTGCCGGTGCCGGGCGTCCCGCGAAGATCCGCGGGGCGCCCGGGCGGGGTGCGCTACTTCTCCGTGACGCCGGCCGAGTCGAACGTGGCGACCTCGTGCATCGCGCGTGCCGCGCTCTGCACGACGGGGAGCGCCAGCAGCGCGCCCGTCCCCTCGCCGAGGCGGAGGTCGAGGTCGACGAGCGGGCGCAGGCCCAGCTTGTTGAGCGCGGCCACGTGGCCCGGCTCGGCGCTGCGGTGTCCGGCGATGCACGCGGCCAGCGCCTCGGGGGCGATGGCCCGGGCGACCAGGGCCGCCGCGCCGGTGCTGACGCCGTCGAGGACGACCGGCGTGCGCAACGACGCGCCGCCGAGGATGAGACCGACGAGTGCGCAGTGCTCCAGGCCGCCCACGGCCGACAGCACGCCGATGGGGTCGGCGGGGTCGGGCCGGTGGAGTTCGAGCGCGCGGCGCACGACGTCGACCTTGCGGGCGTGCATCTCGTCGTTGATGCCGGTGCCGCGGCCGGTGATCTCCGCCGGGTCGGCGCCCGTGTAGACGGCGATGACGGCCGCGGACGCGGTCGTGTTGGCGATGCCCATCTCACCGGTCAGCAGCGCCTTGTTGCCGGCCGCCACCAGGTCGCGGGCCGTCTCGATGCCCACTTCGATCGCCGCGACCACCTCGTCGCGGGTCAACGCGGGGCCCGTGGTGAAGTCGGCCGTACCGGGCCGGACCTTGCGCGGCAGCAGACCCGGGGTGGCGGGCAGGTCGGAGGCGACGCCCACGTCGATCACGCAGACCTCGGCGCCGACCTGGGTCGCGAAGGCGTTGCAGACCGCTCCCCCGCCCAGGAAGTTGGCGACCATCTGGCCGGTGACCTCCTGCGGCCAGGCCGTGACGCCCTGGGCGTGCACGCCGTGGTCGCCCGCGAAGATCGCGACCGCCGCAGGCTCCGGGATCGGGGGCGGGCACATCCGGGACAGGCCGCTGAGCTGCGCGGAGATGATCTCCAGCATGCCGAGCGCGCCGGCCGGCTTGGTCATCCGCTTCTGACGCTCCCACGCCTCGCCGAGCGCCTTGGCGTCCAGCGGGCGGATGGTGGTGACGGTCTCCTGGAGCAGGTCGTGCGGCTCCTCCCCGGGCAGCGCACGACGGCCGTACGTCTCCTCGTGGACGACCCACGACAGCGGACGGCGCTTGGACCAACCCGCCTGCATCAGCTCGGGCTCGTCGGGGAACTCGTCGACGTAGCCCACGCAGAGGTACGCGACGACTTCGAGGTGCTCGGGCAGTCCGAGCGTGCGGACCATTTCGCGCTCGTCGAAGAAGGAGACCCAGCCGACGCCGAGGCCCTCGGCGCGCGCGGCGAGCCACAGGTTCTCGACGGCGAGGGCCGAGGAGTAGGGCGCCATCTGCGGCTGCGTGTGGCGGCCCAGGGTGTGGCGGCCGCCGCGGGTGGGGTCGGCGGTGACGACGATGTTCACCGGGGTGTCGAGGATGGCCTCGATCTTCAGTTCCTTGAACTGCTTGGCCCGGCCCTTGGGCAGCGACTTGGCGTACGCCTCGCGCTGACGCTGCGCCAGTTCGTGCATGGTGCGGCGGGTCTCGGCCGAGCGGATGACGACGAAGTCCCAGGGCTGGGAGTGGCCGACGCTCGGCGCGGTGTGCGCGGCTTCGAGGACGCGGAGCAGGACCTCGTGCGGGATGGGGTCGCTGCGGAAGCCGTTGCGGATGTCGCGGCGTTCACGCATGACACGCAGGACGGCCTCGCGCTCGGCGTCGTCGTAGCCGGGCGCGGGAGCGGTCACGGCGTCGGCCTCGGGCTCGGCGGGCTCGTCCTCAGGGGCGGTGGACTCGGCGGCGACGGGCTCGACGGGAGGCTCGGCGGCGACGGGTTCGACGGTGTCGGGCTCGGCGGTGTCGGGCTCGGCATCGCCTTCGGCGGCGACGGGCTCGGCGGCGATGGGCTGGGTCTCCTGGGTCTCGGCGCTCTCCGGCGCGGGGGTGTCCGCGGGCGCGGGCGCGTGCTCCGGCGCGGCCTCGGCCGCGATCTCCTGAGCGGTTTCGGAAGCGGCCTCCGCGACGGCCTCGGTGGCGGCCTCGGGGGACGCTTCGGCCGAGGAGTCCGCCGGCTCGGGGGACGCCTCGGCCTCGTGTGCGGCCACCGGCTCGGCCTGCGCCGCCGGTGCGTGGGCACCGGCCACCGGCTCGGCCTCCGCCGTCGGCTCCGGCGCGACGACGGGCTCGTGCCCAGCCGGTTCGGCGGGCTGAGCGGCCTCGGCCTGCTGCGTCGCCGGCTCGTCCGTGACGGCGTCCCCCGCCGGCTCCGCGCCCTCGGCGGGGCCGGCCTCCGCGGGGATCACCGTCGCCGCCTCCGCGGTGTCCGCGGGCTGCTGCGGCTCGGATCCGCCGGCCCGCGGGGCGGGCACGGTGGCCTCCTGCGCGCTCGCGTTCACGGCTTCGTCGCTGGCTTCGGCAGTCCCCGCACCGGCGACAGCCTCCGTGGGCACCGACTCGGCGCCCGCTTCGGGGGCGACCGTTTCCGCCGGTGCGGCCGGAGCCTGGTGCGCCTGCTCCTGGGGCGGCTGCGGGTCCCAAGGGGCGCCGGCCTGCGGCGGGATGTCCGCGAGCTGCGGACCCGCAAGCCCGGCAGCGGCCTCCTCGCGCGGGACGTCGAGGTACTCCACACCCGTCGCGGCGGACTGCGCCGGGGCGGGCCGTACGACCATCGGGTGCGGCGGGGTCCCCGCGGGTCCCCGGTCGGCGAGCGAGCGCACCACGCCGCTGTTGGGCTCGGGCACCGGCGGTCCCATGTGGAGCGGGCGGCGCGCGGGCGGCGGAGTCGGCATGGCGGAGGTGGCGGCCGCGGGCAGCCGTACGGCTCCCAGGTCGACGGAGCCGGAGTCCCGGCCGCCGGCCTCGTGGGCGCCGGTCTCGTGCGGCGCCTGCCGCGCGGCGGCTGCGTGCTCCGGCGCGGACGCGGCGACGGCCGCCTGCGGAGCGGCGTGGGCGGCCTCCCCGGCCGGGGCGTCGACCATGACGGCGGCGTGGGCCTCGGCACCGAGCGGAGCGGCGTGGGCGGCCGCGGAAACGGGGTCGCCCGGCGCCACGCCGGGGACGACGGACATGGTGCCCTGGACCTGCGCCAACGGCTCCTGCTGCAGGGCCTCCTGGGACACCTGCTGCGACGGGACGCCGGACAGCGGAGCGCCCTGGGCCCCGGGCGCGTGGACGTCCTGTGCGGGGGCGTCCTGCGCGTGAACGGGCGCGGGCTGCTGGGCGTCGACCTCCTGGAACGCGGGCTGCTCCGGCTCCTGCTGCGCCTGGGGGTCGTGCGGCTGCGCCTGGTGCGCGTACGCGGCGGCGTCGGCCACCGGCGCGGGGGCGACCTCGACGAACTCCGGCGCGGGCGCCGGCTCGGTCACCGCCTCCTGCCCGACGGGCTGCGGTGCCCCGGGCGCGGCCGGGTACTCATGCGTGCCGTAACCGCCCGCCTGGTACTCCACCTGGTACTCGCCGCTTCCGTGCTGCGGAACGGCGCCCTGACGGCCCATCGGTTGAACGGAGACGGGCGCCGCCGCGTACTGGTCGGCGGCGGGTGCTCCGTGTGCCTGCGGCGCCTGCGCCATCGGCATGTGCTGCGGGTCGCTCCAGGCTCCCTGGGCTCCCGGCATCAGCAGGAGGTCGTCCTCTTCGGAGGCGTGCTCGGAGGGTTCGAGGTAGGTGTACGCGCCGGGGGCGGGGACGCCCGGCTGCTCCACCATGCCTGCGTTCTCCGGCAGCCCCTCGCCCGGGATCTGGCCGGTGTCAGTCATGCGTTCCCCTCGCCCATCGGTTTGCTCCTTCGCCCATCGCCGGGACGTCCGACCGGCACACCTGACGCCCGTGAACAACAACGAGCGTGTGCGCCGCGCGGCACGATCGACCCCGGACCCAAGCATTGTCGCCGTCGTTCGCCACCACGGCAGTAAGATCCGCCACGGTCCGCTGTGGGCTGCGCCACGTCGCGCGCCCCCCCGGTACCGACGTACCACAAACAGGAGCCAAAGTGACTCCCTTTTCCGGACATTGACGAACGATTCGACGAACGCCCGGCTGCGGTACGACGATCGTCCAGCCTACCCCCCACCGTCCGCGGCAGGAGGCGTGGGCCGGGGTTCGCCCGGAGCGGCCGGGTCTACGCGCGGGGCTCCGGGTGGCGGCCGCAGAGCAGGAAGACGACGGTGCGTTCGCGCTCCGTCCAGTCGGCGGTGTCCAGTTCGACGGCCTGGAGCAGTGCGCACTCGACGTCGTAGCCCCCGGCCGCCAGGGCCGCGCCGATCGCCTCCGCCTCGTCGCGGGTGGAGGCGTGGGTGACGATGCGCTGGGGCCTGCGGTCGGCGACGGCGGTGACGACGGGCACTCCTCCGCCGCCGATGCGTACGACGTCCGGTTCCGGCAGCCGTTCCAGTACGTGCGGGGCCCGTCCCTGGACGACCTGGAGCTGGACGCCGAGACGCCGTGCCTCGGTCACGCTGCGGCGGCAGGCGTCCGGGTCGGCGTCGACCGCGATGACCGCGGCGCCGAAGCGGGCGGCCTCGGCCGCGAGTGCGCCACCGCCGGAGCCGATGTCCCAGACGAGGTCGCCGACGCGGGGGCCGAGGCGGGCCAGCTGAGCGGCGCGCAGTCCCGCGTACTCGCCCTCGCCGGCCGGCGGTGCCTGCGGGTCGGCGGGCGGCAGGGCCCAGCCGCGCAGCTCGGGGGGATAGCCCGGTTCATGCCCGGCAATCCAGCCGGAACCGTTGCCGGAGGCGGCGGTGAGGCTGCCGGCGCCGCCGATGACGATGACGACGTTGGGGTCGCGCCACACGAGGTCGGCGACCTTGTCGGAGGTGAGGACGGTGACCTGTTCGCGGGTGGTGCCGAGCTCCTCGCAGATCACGAAGGTGCGGTGGACCCCGTCCAGGAGAAGGGCGAGTTCGGCGGGGCCCGCGCCCGGGGATGTGAGGACGGCGACCTTGGGGTGGGCCCGGCACACGTTGACGGCGCGGCGCAGTGTGCGGCGGTGGGCGACGACGATCCGGGCGTCGTCCCACGGCATGCCGGCCCGGGCGAAGGCGGTGGCGACGGACGAGACGGCGGGGACGACCTCGACCTCCAGGCCGTGCTCGGGTGCGCGCAGCGTGCGGACGACGCCGAAGAACCCGGGGTCGCCGTCGGCGAGGACGACCGCGCTGCCGCGGTGGCCGGCGATGCGCCGGGCGGCGAGGTCGACGCTGCCGAGGCGGATGCGTTCGGCGCGGAGCGGTACTTCGGGCAGGGCCAGGTGGTGGGCGGCGCCGGCGACCAGGGTCGCGGCCGACAGCGCGGACCTGGCCGCCTGGGTGAGCGGCGAGCCGTCCCAGCCGATCACCGTGACCCGGTCGGCCATCTCGTCAGTCTCCTGGAGTTGTTGCAGGTCGGGGATGCTTCCGCGGATGCGCGACGCCTTGTGGGGTCGCCTCGTGAGAGTACCCGGAGCGGTGCGCGGGCGATGAGGGTGTGTCCCCGTGTCCGGGCCGGCGGTCGGGTCCGGCGGCTTCGGCTTCCCGTCGGCCGGGCTCGCCTCCGGAGGGCGCGCCTCCGTTCCAGCCGGTCAGGCTCGGTTCCAACCGGCCGGCCTCGGCTTCACGCCCGCCGGCCTCAGTTCCAGTCGGTGTAGGAGGCGTAGCCCGCTTCGGTCATGCGGTCGGCCTCCAGGTCCTCGGGGAGCAGGCTCCACACGATCAGGTCGGTGCGGACGTCCGTCCAGCCGCCGTCGTCCGTCTGGGTGCGCACTATCCAGGCGTTGCGCAGGACGCCTTCGCTGATGCAGCCGATCTTCTGGGCGACCTGCTGGGAGGCGGTGTTGTCGGCGGCCGTGCGCAGTTCCATGCGCTCGAACCTCTGGTTGCGGAAGAGCCACTGGGCGACGGCGAGGACGGATTCGGTGGCGTAGCCCTCGCCCCGGGCCCAGGGCGCCGTGACGTAGGCGACCTCGGTGGCGAGCGTGCGCCAGTCGGTGTTCCGCAGGTGGACCGTGCCGACGAGCCGCTGGGTGAGGAACTCGGTGACGGCGAGGACGATGCCCCGGCCCGTGGTGCGCTCGGCAGGAGCGATCCTGCGCACCCAGTCCTGCGCGTCCTGTGCGGTGTACGGGTGGGGCACCGACGTCCAGGCCGTGGTCAGCTCGTCGTTCATCATCTCGGTGAAAGCCGGGATGTCGGCGTCCTCGAAGGGGCGCAGCACCAACCGCTCCGTGCTGATGGACACGTCCGGGAAGGTGTGAGTCATGCACTGCTCCATGCCGGGACCGTCGAAAGGGTCGTTGCCGTGTGGGCGTCGTAGTCGTAAAGGCACAGCATGCAACATCGGCTGCCTGCTGTGCATGGCCGGGTGCAGGCTTACGGGGTCGTGGATGACCGAGCCAGGAGGCGTTGGTGGTGGCTCCCGGTGGTGGGTTTCCACGGGGCTTGGCGGGTGCGACGCGGCCCCGCGCACCTTGGTAGGCGCCCGGGGCCGACGTCAAGGGGCGTGCTGCGGTGACTACTTGACCGTGCCGGAGGCGGCGACGACGGAGCCCTGGTAGGTGTCCTCGATGAACTTCTTCACCTCGGGCGAGTTCAGGAGCTTCGCGAGCTTCTGCACGCGCGGGTCGTCCTGGTTGCCGTCCTTGACGGCGAGGAAGTTGGCGTATGGGTTGCCCTCGGCCTTCTCCAGCACCAGGGAGTCCGAGGCAGGCTTGAGGTCGGCCTCGATGGCGTAGTTGCCGTTGATGACGGCGGCGTCGACGTCGTTCAGGGCGCGGGGCAGTGTGGCGGCCTCCAGCTCCTTGAACTTCAGTCCCTTGGCGTCCTCGATGTCGGAGAGCTTGGCGTCGTTGCCGGCGCCGTCCTTGAGGGTGATCAGGCCGTTGTCGGCGAGCAGCCTCAGCGCGCGGCCCTCGTTGGTGGTGTCGTTGGGGACGGCGACGGTCTGGCCGGCCTTGATGTCCTTGATGTCCTTGGCCTTCTTGGAGTAGAGGCCGAGGGGCTCGAGGTGGACGTCGACGACGGGGACGACGGTCGTCTTGTTCTTCTTGTTGAAGTCGTCCAGGTACGGCTTGTGCTGGAAGTAGTTGGCGTCGACCTGGCCCTGCTGGGTGGCGGTGTTCGGCAGTACGTAGTCCGTGAACTCCTTGACCTCCAGCGTGAGGCCCTCCTTGGCCGCGAGCTTGTCCTTGACGAAGTTCAGGATGTCGGCGTGCGGCGTCGGGGACGCGGCGACGACGAGGGCCTCGGACGCGTCGGCCTTGGCACCGGACTCCGTCTTGGCGCCCGGGTCGGAGGCCGTGCCGCAGGCGGTGAGGCCGAGGGCGAGGGCGGCGGTGGCGGCGGCAGCCGCGGTGAGCTTGATGTTCTTACGCACGAAAAGTGCCTCTTTCTGATGGGTGGAACAACGCCCGGACAAGGAGTGCGGGCTGTGTGGGTGGACGTCCGCGGCTCAGCCCGTGGTGTGTCCGCGCCGGGCCAGCAGCCGGACGACTCCGTCGCCGACGAGCTGCACGACGGTCACGATCGCGATCAGGATCACGACGGTGACGAGCATGAACTGGGTCTCGAAGCGCTGGAACCCGTAGGTGACGGCCTTGGAGCCGAGACCTTCGCCGCCGACCGCTCCGGCCATCGCCGAGTAGCCGACGAGGACGATCACGGTGGTGGTGACGGCCGCGACCAGGGAGGGCAGCGCCTGCGGGAGCAGCACCTTGCGGACGATGGTGGGGACCGAGCCGCCCATCGACTGGACGGCCTCGACGAGCCCGTGGTCGACCTCCCGGATCGCCGTCTCGACGAGCCGGGCGAAGAAGGGGATGGCTCCGACGGCGAGCGGCACGATCATCGCGGTGGGGCCGATGAAGGTGCCGACGACCAGGGTGGTGAAGGGGATCAGCGCGATCAGCAGGATGATGAACGGCAGCGAGCGGCCGATGTTCACGATCACGCCGACGACCTTGTTCACCGGAGTGTTCTGGAGCAGTCCGCCCTTGTCGGTGAGGACGAGCAGCACGCCGAGCGGGAGTCCGCCGGCGACGGTGACGAGGGTGGACCACAGCACCATGTAGAGCGTGTCGAGCGTGCCCTGGGTGAGCAGGGGCTGCATCTCGGACCAGGTCACTTCGCAACCTCCTCGACCAGTGCGGGGGCCTGGGCCGGGACGGCCGCGGCGGTGTCCGCGTCGACGACGTCGACCTGGAGGCCCTGTTCGCGCAGGAAGCCGACGGGCACGACGTTGTCCTCGTAGCGGCCGGGGAGTTCGATGCGCATCCGGCCGATCTGCTTGCCGCCGACGGTGTCCATGGCGGCGCCGAGGATCGAGATGTCGACGTTGTACGTGCGCGAGAGCTGGGAGATCACCGGCTGGGTGGCGGCCTCGCCGTGGAAGGTGACGTCGACGACGGTCCGGTCGGGGCCGGAGGCGTCGCCGCTCAAAGGGAACAGTTCGTGGGCGAGCTCGGAGCCGGGGGTCGCGAGCAGTTCGCTCACCGTGCCGGATTCGATGATCTTCCCCTTCTTCATCAGGGCGGCGGAGTCGCAGATGGTCTTGACGACGTCCATCTCGTGCGTGATGAGCAGCACCGTCAGTCCGAGGTGCCGGCCCAGGTCGCGCAGCAGCTGGAGGATCGACCGGGTCGTCTCGGGGTCCAGGGCGCTGGTCGCCTCGTCGGAGAGCAGCACCTTGGGGTCGCCGGCGAGGGCGCGGGCGATGCCGACGCGCTGCTTCTGTCCGCCGGAGAGCTGACCGGGGTACGCCTTGGCCTTGTCGGCGAGGCCGACGAGGTCGAGGAGTTCGAGCGCCTTGCGGGAACGCTCGGCGCCGGACACGCCGAGGATCTCCAGGGGCAGTTCGACGTTGTCCTTGACGGTGCGCGAGGACAGCAGATTGAAGTGCTGGAAGACCATGCCGATACGGCTGCGGGCCGCGCGCAGCTCCTTCGACGCGCGCGGGCCTCGGCCGGCGAGCGCGGTGAGGTCCTGGCCGTCGACGGTCACGGTGCCCGAGGTGGGTCGTTCGAGGAGGTTGACGCAGCGGATGAGTGAGGACTTTCCGGCGCCGCTGCGGCCGATGACGCCGAAGACCTCGCCCTCGCGGACGTGCAGGTCGACGCCGTCCAGAGCGGTGACGTCGCGGCCACGCGACGAGTAGACCTTGGTCAGGCCCTTGGTGGTGATCACAGGGTTTCCGTCACTGTCGAGTGCGCGGCGCGGTGTCCGCCGGGCACGGGGCATTCGGTTCAGACAGTTCTCCGCACCACGGCCTCCTCGGCTGGTGGCCGGGGGCAAGGCGTGCGCGGGGCAGGCTCGGTCCGGGGCGTTCTCCGTGGCTGCGGGGACGATCGGACGCGGCGCGGCTGTCGGTCTCGCTTCGGGGCGCGAGGCGCTCAGGGACCCTCAGAAGGCGCACATTCGACGCATACAACGAGCACCGGGCGTCGTGATCGCCTCGGTCGCAAGGGTGCGGCTGCTCGTCGTGGTCATGGCTGCAAGTAAAGCAGACACGTGCCTGAAGAAATCGGTGGTGTCCGCTATACGGACACCACCGACACATAATGTGGACGCTTACGCTCCGGTCCGGATCGTCACGCCGGCCGCCGTCACCTGCACGGACACCGCCGACAGGTCGGGGACGACCGTGTCGGCGACGAGCTCGTCGGCACGGTGCGTTGTGGTCAAGGCCACGGTGCGCATGCCGGCGGCACGCCCGGCGGCCAGCCCGGCCGGGGCGTCCTCGAAGACGACACAGCGCGCCGGGTCCACGCCGAGGCGCCGGGCCGCGAGCAGGTAGGGCTCCGGGTCGGGCTTGCCGCGGGTGACGTCGTCGGCGGCGACGGTCGTCTTGGCCGTGATGCCGGCCTCGTCGAGCCGCGCCTCGGCGAGCCGTCGGGTGGCCGAGGTGACGACGGCCCACCGCTCGGGCGGCAGCTGGGCGAGGAGCGCGAGCGTACCGGGCAGCGCGACCACCGACCCGGCGACGTCCTCGACCTCCAGGGCCTCGATACGGGCGACCGCCGCCGGCACCAGGTCGGCGGGCAGCAGGTCGGCGGCTATCTCGGCTGCGGTGCGGCCGTGCAGCCCGACGCGGGCGAAGTCCTCCGCCGTGATTCCGTACTCGTGCGCCCACGTGGTCCAGCAGCGGTCGACCGACTCCAGGGACGAGACGAGGGTTCCGTCGTTGTCGAACAGCAGGGCTTCGGCGTGGATCTCCATGGCCACGACCCTGGGTCCCGGTCCCGGGCGCCTCGGGCCGGGGTCGCGCGCGGGCCGCGCCTCACGCCGTAATACGCTCGAGCCCATGCTCGACGCCCTGACGGTCGCGGTCGCCGTGACCGCGCTCGCCCTAGCCTCCTGGTGCGGCTTCGCCGCGTACCGCGATCAGCCGACCAAGGACTGGCACTTCATCGGCATGGCCGTGGTGTCCGTCCTCACGCTCGCGCAGCTGGTCGTCGGAATCGTGCAGCTGGCGCGGGGGGAGAAGGCCGACGAGGGCACGGCCATCTTCCTGGCGTATCTGATCGGATCCGCGCTCGCGGTGCCCGCCGCCGGGTTCCTGTCGCTGGCGGAGCGCACCCGCTGGGGTTCGGCGACGGTGGCGGCGGGCGCCGTCGTGCTCGCCGTCCTCGAAGTACGGCTCCACGACATCTGGGGAGGCTGACGATGGCGGCGCCCACGACGGAGACCGAACGGACCCGGCTGGTGCAGGGCCCGGGGCTGCTGCTGGTGTGGCTGTACGGGGTGATGTCCGTCGGCGCCGTGTCGCGGTCCGCCTACCAGATCCTGACCGACTTCGGCAGTGCGCCGCTGGCGCATGTGCTGTCCGCCGTCGCCGCCGTGGTGTACGCGTTCATCACGTACACCCTGGTGCGCGGCGGGGAGACGGCCCGCAGGGCGGCGCTGGTGTGCTGCGCCGCCGAGCTCGCGGGTGTGCTGATCGTGGGGACCTGGACGCTGGCGGAGCCGTCCGCGTTCCCCGACTCGACGGTGTGGTCCGAGTACGGGATGGGC
Organism: Streptomyces sp. 5K101; assembly: GCF_046506645.1. Classification (NCBI taxonomy): domain Bacteria; kingdom Bacillati; phylum Actinomycetota; class Actinomycetes; order Kitasatosporales; family Streptomycetaceae; genus Streptomyces; species Streptomyces sp. 5K101. The sequence goes on from NZ_JBKFFO010000013.1 coordinate 183,098, forward strand.
TACCTCTTCATCCCGGTGCTGTTGCCGGTGACGGGCATGCTCTGGCTGCGCCGTGCGCGCAGCCAGAGCGCGGCCGCCTAGGCGCTGGCGGCGTAGGCGGCCGGCGTCGGCGCCTTCTCCAGCGTGACGAGCGTCAGGCGCGGGCCGATCTGTTCGGTGGAGACCGGCACGTATCCGCGGCTGCGGTACAGGCGCAGGTTGCTCTCGCTGCGGTGGCCGGTGAAGAGCTGGAAGCGCTTGATGTCCGGATCACCGGCGAAACGGGCCTCGATGGCGTCGAGGAGCCGGCCGCCGAGACCGTGACGCTGCATCCGGGGGTGCACGATGAGCTTCGCGATCCTGGCCGTGCCGGACTCGTCGACCCGGGCGCGCACGGAGGCGACCACTTCGTCGCCGAGCCTGGCCACCAGCGCGTGGCCCTGGGAGATCTCGTCCCGCAAGCCGGCGAGGCTCTGCGTCAGGGGCTCGATGCCGTAGTCGCCGTAGAGCTCGGCCTCGGTCTGGTAGCACAGGTACTGGAGTTTGAGGATGTGCTCCGCATCGTGCTCACCCGCCGCTGAGATGGTCACGCTCATGCCCATGTGCGCATGCCTCCCGCTCACCTGTCCGCCGGTTGTCTACCGCTCCTTTCCCCGATGTTCAGGAGCTGCAACCTCTGCCGCGAGCATTCTGCGCAGACATCCCAGGCAACGGGAACGCATCGGCCCCAGACTCCCCTGTGAGATTCCCAACGTCCCTGCGATTTCCCGGTAGGTGGGGTCCTTCGGGGACAACATCGCGGTCAGCAGCCGGGGGCAGTTCCCCGGGGTGCGCGCGACGGCGGCGCGCAACGCGCGTCGGCGTTCCGCGCGCAGGGCGGCGCGCTCGGGGCCGCCGGACGGGTCGGCGGCGGGGCCGTCGGCGGGTTCGTGACAGTACGGCAGCTCCCGGGCGGCCGTGCGGCGGGCGCGGCGGGCCTCGGCACGGACCGCGGCCTTGACCCAGCGGGCGGCGTCCGGCGGCGGTCCGTCGTCGTCGAGCCGCTCCAGCAGCCGTACCCAGACGGCCTGTTCGAGATCGCCCGCCTCCAGGGCGGTGCCGGGCGCCTCCGCGGTGGCCTCGGCGCTGACGAGCGGGCCGAGGACGCTGACGACATGGGCGGGGGTTTCGTCGCGAACGGTCATGCCCGGCCTGACGTCCGCCCGCGGACGCGCGGTTTCGGGGAGCGGGCGGCATCACCCGTACGGGGCGGCCACCTGGGGCCGCGGCCGCCGGGCACCGGCGATCGGCCGTCAACGGGCGACGGTCGTCCGCCGCCGCGGCAATCGGGCGGGGGTGGAAGCGAAAGCGCGGGTACGACGGAAAGGACCCGGCAGCCCGTGACGGGCGACCGGGTCCGCGGGGTCCGGGTGTGGCGTGACCGGACCCCGCCGGCGTGACCGGCTGACCGTGCGTCAGCCGGTGAAGTCCGCCGCCGCGAGCAGGCCCGTGTCCGGATTGTCGGTGAAGATGCCGTCGATCCCGGTCGCCAGGTACGCCTTGTACGCGCCGAAGACGTCCCCGTAGGCGTTGGGGTCGGTGCCACGGCGGAAGTCGGCGGGCAGGAAGCTGTTCTCGTTGCGCATCGTGTACGGGTGCACCACCAGGCCCTTGGCGTGCGCGTCACGCACGAGCGTCGTGGGCTTGGTCAGGCGGCCGTTCGCGTCCTTGGGGATGACGAGGTCGAGCAGGGGGCCGATGCCCTGGGCGAACCCGGCGATCCAGGCCAGCCCCTCGGGCGTGACCAGGTCGGCGACGGTGCGCGGGTCGCCGGACTCCCGGAAGTCCCACGGGCGGTCGTCGGGGGTCCACAGCAGGACGACGCGCGGCGTGCCGACGAGCCCTGCCATGCGCCGCATGCTGGTCGGCTCGAAGGACTGCAGGAACGTCGGCGAGTCCGCACGGTGGCGCCCGTAGCGCCGCAGCAGCCTGGCCAGGCGCTCCTCCAGACCGAGGCCGATGCCGCGGAAGTAGGTGGGGTGCTTGGTCTCGACGTGCAGCCATACCGGGCGGCCCCTGCGTCGGCCCTCGTCCTCGGCCCAGCGCAGGACCTCCTCGAAGGTGGGCACGGTCCAGCGGCCGTCGTAGAGGGTGTTCTCCTGGCGGGTGCCGGGGATGCGCTCCTTGGCGCGGAGCGTCTTCAGCTCGGCGAGCGTGAAGTCCTCGGTGAACCAGCCGGTAATGCTGACGCCGTCGACGGACTTGGTGGTCCTGCGCGAGGCGAACTCGGGGTGCTCGGCGACATCGGTGGTGCCGGTGATGTCGTTCTCGTGACGGCATACGAGATGACCGTCCTTGGTGGGCACCAGGTCCTGCTCGATGACGTGCGCGCCCATGTCGAGGGCGAACTGGTACGCCCCGATGGTGTGCTCGGGCCGGTAGCCGCTGGCACCACGGTGCGCGATCACGGCGGGCACGGGCAGTCCCTTGTACGACGGGCGGCCGCCGGGGCGCTCTCCGGCCTGCGCCGCGCCCGCGCCCGCGCCGACACCAAGAGCGGCCGTACCCAGAACGGCGGCTCCCAGAAGCGTCCGGCGTGCCGGACTGCTGCTCGCACCCTGTGTCATGAAACGTTCCTCCATGTGATGTCCCGCACCTGTCGAGCGTCGCCCGATCGTAGGCAGCCGCCCCTTACCCGCGGCAGACCCTGGGCGAACACCGTGAAAACACGCGTCAACACCGCGTATCTCCTTCGTGAACCCGATGTGCGGTGGGCGCGAGCCGCGAGTATCGTCCTCACCTGCACAGACTCACGCATGCCACGCACCGGATGTACCGGCCATCACCTTCCGTCCCATGACACCGGAGGACCCGTTGTCCCGCTTGACGCTCATCAAGGCAGTGCTCGGGCCGTTCCTGCGCCTGATGTTCCGCCCCCGTGTGGAAGGCGCTGAGAACATTCCCGGAACGGGCCCGGTGATCCTCGCCGGGAACCACCTCACGTTCATCGACTCGATGGTGCTGCCCCTGGTGACCGACCGTCCGGTGTTCTTCATCGGCAAGGACGAGTACGTCACGGGCAAGGGTCTCAAGGGCCGCGCGATGGCGTGGTTCTTCACCGGCGTCGGCATGATCCCGGTGGACCGCGACGGCGCCAACGGCGGTGTCGCCGCGCTGATGACCGGCCGCCGGGTGCTGGAGGAGGGCAAGGTCTTCGGCATCTACCCCGAGGGCACCCGCTCCCCCGACGGCCGTCTGTACCGGGGCCGTACGGGCATCGCGCGCCTGACGCTGATGACGGGCGCGCCGGTGGTCCCCTTCGCGATGATCGGCACGGACAAGCTCCAGCCGGGCGGCGCGGGCCTGCCGCGCCCGGGCCGGGTGACGGTCCGCTTCGGCGAGCCGATGGAGTTCTCGCGCTACGAGGGGATGGACCGCGACCGCTATGTGCTGCGCGCGGTCACGGACTCGGTGATGGCGGAGGTCATGCGGCTGTCGGGCCAGGAGTACGTGGACATGTACGCCACGAAGGCGAAGGCGGCGTAAGCCTGGGGGGCGGTGGCGTGGCCCCTGCGGGGGCTGTTCCCCGCCCCGCCCCTTCCCCTAAACCGGGGCAAGCCCCGGCCCCCGCCCCGCGCTTCGCGCGGTGTCCTCAAAGCCCCCTACGGCCTGGCGGCCGTGGGACCGGACCCCCATCCAGGCCGTAAGGCCCCGGGGCTGGGGTAGCACCCCAACCGGCGCACCGCGCACACCCAACCGCCCGAGGCACCCCCACGGCCGCCAGGCCGTAGGGAGAGTGAGGCCCGGGGCATGTGCAGCGCCCCGAGCGGCGCGCCACGCAGAGCCAACCCCGCCGAGGCACCCCCACGGCCGCCAGGCCGTAGGGGGAGACTGAGGCCGGGGTCCGGGGGCGCAGGCCCCGGTTCGGGAAGGGGTGGGATGGGGTGGGGGAAGCAGCCGCCCGGTGGCACGCGGCGTCAGTGTTCTACGCTCTCCGCCAGCTTCTGGCCCCGCAGCAGGAACCACGCCGCGAGCGACGTCGCCAGGAGCACCGCCGCGCCCACGCCCGCCGCCGCCCGCAGGCCGTCGACGAACGCCTCCTGTGCCGCGGCCACCAGCGCCGCCGCCTCGGCGTGCGGCAGGCCCGCGGCCGCCTCCACCGCGCCGCCCAGTGACTCGTGCGCCGCGGACGCGGTAGCCGCCGGCACCCCGGCCGGGGTGGCGAACCCGCTGTAGACGCCGGTCAGGACGGAGCCGAGCAGGGCGATGCCGAGCGCCGCGCCAAGTTCGTACGCGGTCTCGGACACCGCGGACGCGGCGCCCGCCTGCTCCTTGGGGACACTGGAGAGGATCACGTCGGCGGTGACGGTGAACGAGAAGCCCGCCCCCACGCCGACGACCAGCAGCGCCGCACCCAGCAGCGGATAGCCCGTGGACTGGCCGAGGAACGTCAGTGCGGCCAGCGCGAGGCCGACGGCGGCGAGACCGCCCGCGACCACGGCCCGTACCGAGAAGCGCCGGGCCACGGAGCCCGCGACGAGTCCGGTGGCCACCGCGCCGATCGCGGCGGGCAACTCCGCGAGGCCGGCCTCGAACGGCTGCCTGCCCTGCACCAGTTGCAGGAACTGGGACAGGAAGAACACCAGGCCGGACAGGCCCAGAATGGTCAGCAGGTCGGCCAGGACCGCGCCGGAGAAGCCGCGGTTGCGGAACAGCCGCATGTCGAGCAGCGGTGCGGGCAGCGTCAGCTGCCGGCGTACGAAGCCGTACAGCGCGGCGGCACCGATCACCACGGCCGCGCCCGCGCCCAGGCCCGGCCCGTGGCTCGCCGCCTCCTTGATCGCGTACACGACGCCGACCATGCCGACGAGCGACAGCGCGACACTGGCCAGGTCCCACGGGCCGGCCATCGCGTTCCTGGACTCGGGCAGCAGCTTGACGCCGACGAGGACCAGGACCGCCATCACGGGCAGGTTGATCAGGAAGACGGAGCCCCACCAGAAGTGCTCCAACAGGAAGCCGCCGACCACGGGTCCGACGGCGGCACCGGCCGAGGCCATGGCGCCCCAGATGCCGATGGCGAGACTGCGCTCCTTCGGGTCGTGGAAGATGTTGCGGATCAGCGCCAGCGTGGAGGGCATCAGCGTGGCTCCCGCGACACCGAGCAGCGCCCGGGCGGCGATCATCAGCTCGGGGCTGGTGGCGTACGCGTTGAGCACGGACACCGCGCCGAACGCGACGGCGCCGCCGAGCAGGAGCCGCTTGCGCCCGATGCGGTCGCCGAGGCTGCCCATCGATACGAGGAGTCCAGCGATGACGAACGAGTAGACGTCGCCTATCCACAGGAGCTGGTTGCCGGTCGGTTCGAGGTCCTCGCTCAGGAACGGGGTCGCGAGGCCGAGGACCGTCGCGTCGACCGCCACCAGCAGGACGGCCAGCACCAGGACGGAGAGCGCCAGCCACCGCCCGGGGCGGTACACGGTCTCGTCCGCCCTGGTCGTGGGCCGAATGGTGCTGCTCATGTCCTCACACTCCGTCGGGCTCCGCCGAGCAGCAGCTCGGCGGTCATGTACTGGAAGTCCTTCTTGGCGACGCGGCCGTCCATGACGGCCCACGCGCAGGAGCCGATCAGCGCGTACAGCGCCTCGGTCAGCCATGCGGGCGAGAGGTCGATACGGAACTCACCCAGCTCCTGGCCGCGCCGGAAGAGCGCCGCGACCCGGGCGTCGAGCCGGGACCAGCCCTCGTTGACCTGGTCGCCCTCGAACAGCTGGTTCTCGGTGACCAGGAAGGCCAGCAGATCGGCGGCCGGCTCCATCTCGGCGATCAGTCGCCGCAGCCCGTCACTCGCGTAGCCCTCGTCGAGCCGCGCCCGGTCGAGCGCCGCCTCGAACTCCTGGATGCCCAACGCTTCGAGCGCCCTGACCAGCGCGTCGCGGCCGGCGAAGTGGCGGTGCAGCGTGGCGCGCCCGATGCCGGCGGCCCGGGCGACCTCGTCCATGGTGGCGGTCGACTTCCGGGACAGCAGGGCGGCGGCGGTACGGAGTACCTGTTCACGATCCATGGCCATGAGACGAGCATAACCCAAGTGAGACGTTGATGTCTCATTCCAGGCATGGGCGTCTCACAGGCGGTGTCGTGAGTCCGAGAAGGCAGCCGTGCGACGAGCAGCACGAGTGGAGGCGGCGGACAACCTCGGCGGGGCCGGCAGGAGGAGCCCACCCGGCCGCCGGGCGTCAGCGGCATCGGCCGCGATCGTCGGGCGGCCGTGCCCGCCAGGAGCACGCGGCCGAGCTCCGCGAACAGCGGGGTCGCGGCGGCGAAATCACGGGCGGCAAAAACAAAGGCAAGGAGTCACCCACTCCTTGCCACTCTCAACGTATAGCGCACTGGGGGGCTTGCGGCAAGGCCCTGGTCGTACCGCAGAATCTCCGGCCTGTGCCGGAATCTGCGGAAACGGGGAGTCGCAAGAATGCGTGTGCTGTTGTCGACGTATGGGTCACGCGGGGACGTCGAACCGCTGGTGGGACTCGCCGTGCGGTTGCGGGAACTCGGCGCCGAGGCCCGGGTGTGCGCGCCGCCGGACGAGGACTTCGCGCAGCGGTTGGCCGGTGTCGGCGTACCGCTGGTGCCGGTCGGCCGGTCGGCGCGCGCGCTGACGACCGGCGGACCGCCGCCGACGGCGGCTGATCTCCCGAGGCGTGCGGCCGAGTTGATGGCCAGTCAGTTCGACGTGGTCACCGAGGCGGCCGAGGGATGTGACGTGCTGGTGGCGACCGGCATGATGCCGGCCGCGGCCGGCGCGCTGTCGGTGGCCGAGAAACTGGGCATCCGCTCCGTGTCCGTGACGTTCCAGCAGCTCACCCTGCCGTCGCCGGGCCGGCCGCCGCTGGCGTACCCGGGCCGGCCGCTCCCGCCCGACGTGACCGACAACCGGGTGCTGTGGGACCTGGACGCCCGGAGCATCGACGCACTGTTCGGTGAGGCGCTCAACACCAACCGGGCATCGATCGGCCTGCCCCCGGTGGTCCACGTCCGCGACTACGTCATCGGCGACCGGCCGTGGCTGGCCACGGACCCGACCCTGGACCCGTGGCAGGAGACGCCCGACCTCGACGTCGTGCAGACCGGTGCGTGGATCCTGCCGGACGAACGCCCGCTGCCGGACGAGCTGGTGGCGTTCGTTGAGGCCGGCGAACCACCGGTGTACGTGGGCTTCGGCAGCATGCCCATGCGCGCGTCGGCAAACGCCGCCCAGGTGGCCGTCGCGGCGATCCGCGCGCAGGGCCGCCGCGCACTCGTCGGGCGCGGCTGGGCCGACCTGGCACTGATCGACGACCGGGACGACTGCTTCGCCGTCGGCGAGGTCAACCAGCAGGCGCTGTTCGGACGGGTGACCGCCGTCGTGCACCACGGCGGCGCGGGCACCACGACGACGGCCGCCCGGGCCGGCGCGCCTCAGGTAGTGGTGCCCCAGGCGGCGGACCAGCCGTACTGGGCGGGCCGGGTCGCCGAGTTGGGCATCGGTGTGGCACACGACGGTCCCACGCCGACCTTCGCGTCCCTGTTTGCCGCGCTCGATGCGGCCCTGACCACCGAGACCCGTGCACGAGCGAGGGCCGTGGCCGGCGCCATCCGTACCGACGGGGCGACGGCGGCCGCGCAGCTCCTCGTCGACGCGATCGGCCACGGCCGGAAAGGGCAACCCGTCTCCGCGTGAACCACGAGAGACCGTCGAGCCGACCACCGGAACACGAGACGCCTTGCCGCACGCAGTGGCCGCCGGCGACCTCAGATCGGACTGATGCGATGAATCCCCTGACCACCAGCGTTTTCGACCTTCCCGACCACCTCTCCGCCAAGGCCGACCCGACACTGATCGCGGGCGACGAGCAGCACTTCGCAGCCCTCGCCGAGTGCCTGGAGCAGGCGATCGCGGAGGTGTCCGACCGCCTCGACGCCGAGCGCAGGGCGCCCGGCGGGGTGGGCCGGCAGGCGATGGACCGGGACGCGGAGATCCACCGGCTGACAGCTCGCCTGCGCGCACTGCGTCGCTTCGGTCTGGACCTGTGCCTCGGACGCATGGTCGGCGCGGACGACGCCGAACCGGTGTACGTCGGACGACTCGGCCTCACGGACAGCGCGGGGCGTCGGCTGCTGGTCGACTGGCGCTCCCCCGCGGCCGAGCCGTTCTTCGGAGCCACGCACGCCAACCCGATGGGTCTGGCGAGCCGCCGCCGGTATCGGTGGACCCGCGGCCGGATCAGCGACTACTGGGACGAGGTGTTCACCGCAGACGGGTTCGCCGGGCACGCCGCCCTCGACGACCAGTCCGCCTTCATCGCCAGCCTGGGCAGCAACCGGTCACCACGGATGCGCGACGTGCTCGGCACCATCCAGGCCGACCAGGACGCGATCATCCGGGCGGGATCCCGCGGCGCTCTCGTCGTCGACGGCGGTCCGGGCACGGGGAAGACCGTCGTCGCCCTGCACCGCTCCGCCTACCTCCTCCACTCCGATCCTCGCCTCGGGCACCGTCGGGGCGGTGTGCTGTTCGTCGGTCCGCACCGGCCCTACCTGAACTATGTCGCCGATGTCCTCCCGAGCCTCGGGGAGGAGGGCGTGCAGACCTGCACCCTGCGGGACCTCGTCGCCGAGGGAGCCGCGGCAGCGATCGAGGCCGACCCGGACGTGGCCCTCCTGAAGTCGTCCGCGGACATGGTGAAGGCGATCGAGACGGCCGTCAGGTTCTACGAGGAGCCGCCCGCCAAGGGGACGACGGTCACGACCCACTGGTCCGACATCTGGCTGAGCGCCGACGACTGGGCGGTGGCGTTCGAGGCGGCGGAGCCCGGTACTCCGCACAACGAGGCGCGCGACCAGGTCTGGGAGGAGCTGCTCACGATCCTGGTGGACAAGCACGACGGCGACGTCTCGCCCGACCTGCTCCGCACGGCGCTGATGCGGAACAGGGAGCTGCGCACGACCTTCAACGGCGCCTGGCCCCTGCTCGAAGCCGCCGACCTCGTCGGCGATCTGTGGTCGGTGCCCGCCTACCTGCGGATGTGCGCTCCGTGGCTCGGCCCGGACGACGTCCGGAAGCTGCAGCGCGGGGACGCGCAGGCCTGGACGGTGTCCGACCTGCCGCTCCTGGACGCGGCACGGCAGCGGCTCGGCGACCCGGAGGCGGCCCGGCAGAAGCGCCGGCACGAGGCCGTCATGGCCGCCCAGCGTGAGTGCATGGCGCAGGTGGTCGACAACCTGATCGAGGCCGCGGCCGTCTCCGGCGCCGACGGGGACGACGGCGAAGGCCTGGTGACGATGCTGCGCGGCGAGGACGCCCGGGTCAGCCTGGTCGACGAGGCCGAACTGCCGACCACCGACCCGGACCTGCTCGCCGGACCGTTCGCGCACATCGTCGTGGACGAGGCGCAGGAACTCACCGACGCGGAGTGGCAGATGCTGCTGCTGCGCTGCCCGTCCCGGAGCTTCACCATCGTCGGGGACCGCGCCCAGGCCAGGCACGGGTTCACGGAGACGTGGCGGGAACGTCTCGAACGGGTCGGGCTCGACCGGATCCACCTGGCGTCCCTGAGCGTCAACTACCGGACGCCGGAAGAGATCATGACGGAGGCCGAGCCGGTCATCCGGACCGTGCTCCCGGACGCCAACGTGCCCACCTCCATCCGCAGCGGCGGTGTCCCCGTCGTCCACGGGTCCGTTGCGGAACTGGACTCGATCCTCGACGCCTGGCTCGCCGCGCATGCCGAGGGCATCGCCTGTGTCATCGGCGCCGGCGGCATCCAAGAGGGCACGTTCCGGGCGACGGACCGCGTCCGGTCACTGACCCCGGAGCTGTCGAAGGGGCTCGAGTTCGACCTGGTGGTCCTCGTCGATCCGGAGGAGTTCGGCGAGGGCGTCGAAGGAGCGGTCGACCGCTATGTCGCGATGACCCGGGCGACCCGGCAACTCGTCGTCCTCACGAGCTCCTGACGCCGGCCGGGACGAACGCCCGCTCCGGCGCAACAGCACTTCGCCGCCGCCCTGTCCCTGCGCGTCGTTCGACGCGCTCGCGAACAGGGCGGCGGCGGTGCGGTGCTGCGGTGCTGCGGACCGTTACGGCTTGGCCTTGGCGGCGGCCCAGGCGTGCTGGATCACCAGATCGGCCTTGACCTCGTTGAGCTGGACGGCGACCGCCGAGGGGGCCGTACCGCCGCGGCCGCTGCGGGAGGCCAGCGCGCCGGGGACGTTCAGGACGGTGCGGACCTCGGGGGTGAGGTGCGGCGAGATCTTCGCGAACTGCTCGTCCGTCAGCTGGTCGAGCTCGATGCCCTGCTGCTCGCACGCCTTGACGCACTCACCGGCGACCTCGTGCGCGACCCGGAACGGCACGCCCTGCTTGACCAGCCATTCGGCGATGTCGGTGGCGAGCGAGAAGCCGGCCGGGGCGAGCTCCTCCATGCGCTCCCGGTTGACGGTGAGCGTGGCCATCATCCCCGTGAACGCCGGCAGCAGGACCTCGAGGGTGTCGCAGGAGTCGAAGACCGGCTCCTTGTCCTCCTGGAGGTCGCGGTTGTAGGCGAGCGGGAGGGCCTTGAGGGTGGCCATCAGCCCGGTGAGATTGCCGATCAGGCGTCCCGACTTGCCGCGCGCCAGCTCCGCGATGTCGGGGTTCTTCTTCTGCGGCATGATCGACGACCCGGTCGAGAAGGCGTCGTGCAGGGTCACGAAGGAGAACTCCTTCGTGTTCCAGATGATGATCTCCTCGGCGATCCGGGAGAGGTTCACACCGATCATCGCGGTGATGAAGGCGAACTCGGCGACGAAGTCGCGCGAGGCCGTGCCGTCGATGGAGTTGCCCGCGGAACCGCGCTCGAAGCCCAGGTCCCTGGCCACCGCCTCCGGGTCGAGCCCGAGGGACGAGCCGGCCAGCGCGCCGGAGCCGTACGGGGAGACGGCGGTACGGGTGTCCCACTGGCGCAGCCGCTCGGCGTCGCGGGACAGGGACTGCACGTGCGCGAGGACGTGGTGCGCGAACAGCACGGGCTGGGCGTGCTGGAGGTGCGTGCGGCCCGGCATGGCGACGTCCGGGTGCGCCTCGGCGAGGCCCACGAGGGCGTCCTGGAGGTCGGCGATGAGGCCGCCGATGATCCGGGCGTGATCCCGCAGGTACATCCGGAAGAGGGTGGCGACCTGGTCGTTGCGGGAGCGGCCGGCGCGGAGCTTGCCGCCGAGGTCCGGGCCGAGCCGCTCGAGGAGGCCCCGCTCGAGTGCGGTGTGCACGTCCTCGTCGGCGATGGTGCCGGTGAACTCGCCGGAGGCCACGTCCGCCTCCAACTGGTCCAGGCCGGCGAGCATGCGCGTCAGCTCGTCCTCGGTGAGCAGGCCCGCCTGGTGCAGCACGCGCGCGTGGGCGCGGGATCCGGCGATGTCGTACGGCGCGAGACGCCAGTCGAAGTGGACCGACGCGGACAGCTTCGCCAGCGCCTCGGCGGGGCCGTCGGCGAAGCGGCCGCCCCAGAGCCGGACGTCACCGTTGTTGCTGCTCACAGCTGTTGCTCCTTGGGAGGGGTTCTGATGTGCGGCCTCCCCCGGGCGTCGCCCGGGGGTGTGCCCCGGGGTGTGCCCGGCCTTGCCGGACGGTCCGGGGAGGCGGTCTGTACAACGCGTGCGGGTTGCGCGAGGTCCCGTCGGGCTACGCCCGCAGGTGACGCTTCGCCGCGATCTTCTGCGACAGGCCGAAGATCTCGATGAAGCCCTGTGCCTTGGACTGGTCGAAGGTGTCGCCCGAGTCGTAGGTGGCGAGGTTGAAGTCGTACAGCGACTCGTCGGACTTCCGGCCGGTGACGACGGCGCGGCCGCCGTGCAGCGTCATCCGGATGTCGCCGCTGACGTGCTGGTTGGCCTCGTTGATGAAGCCGTCCAGGGCCCGCTTGAGCGGGGAGAACCACAGGCCGTCGTAGACCAGCTCGCCCCAGCGCTGCTCGACCTGCCGCTTGTACCGGGCGAGCTCGCGCTCGACGGTCACGTTCTCCAGCTCCTGGTGCGCGGTGATCAGAGCGATCGCGCCGGGGGCCTCGTAGACCTCGCGGGACTTGATGCCGACGAGCCGGTCCTCGACCATGTCGATCCGGCCGATTCCCTGGGCGCCGGCCCGCTCGTTGAGCTGCTGGACGGCCTGCAGGACGGTGACGGGCTTGCCGTCGAGGGCGACGGGGACGCCTTCCTTGAAGGTGATGACGACCTCGTCGGCCTCCCTCGGCTCCGCCGGGTTCGAGGTGTACTCGTAGATGTCCTCGATCGGCGCGTTCCAGATGTCCTCCAGGAAGCCGGTCTCGACGGCCCGCCCGAAGACGTTCTGGTCGATCGAGTACGGCGACTTCTTGGTGGTGGCGATCGGGAGCTGCTTCTCCTCGCAGAAGGCGATCGCCTTGTCCCGGGTCATCGCGTAGTCGCGGACCGGGGCGATGCACGTGAGCTCGGGTGCGAGGGCGACGATGCCCGCCTCGAAGCGCACCTGGTCGTTGCCCTTGCCGGTGCAGCCGTGGGCGACGGTGGTGGCGCCGTGCTTCTTCGCGGCGGCGACGAGGTGCTTGACGATCGTCGGCCGGGAGAGGGCGGAGACCAGCGGGTAGCGGTCCATGTAGAGCGCGTTGGCCTTGATCGCGGGGAGGCAGTACTCCTCGGCGAACTCGTCCTTGGCGTCGGCGACCTCGGCCTCGACGGCACCGCAGGCGAGCGCGCGCTTACGGATGACGTCCAGGTCCTCGCCGCCCTGACCGACGTCCACAGCGACGGCGATGACCTCGGCGCCCGTCTCCTCCGCGATCCAGCCGATGGCGACGGAGGTGTCCAGGCCGCCCGAGTAGGCGAGTACGACGCGCTCGGTCACGGGGTTCTCCTCACGGTGCGAACACTGATGGGTATAACTATGCAGAGTTCCGTATGTTTTGTCAATTGAGAGAGAAAATGCGCTGGTCCGGGCCGCACCGCCTCCCTAGGCTCGGCACGCACCACTGTCGACCAGGGGGAGGACTGATGAGCCGGGGCAAGCGATGGGACGATGCGGCCGGCCGCGAAGCCGTGGGTCACTTGGTGCGGGGGCTCCCGGCGAGCCACGTTCTCGACTTCGACGACCCGGCCTGCTGGACGGCCCTCGACCACGCGGTGCGCGACCTCGGCCGGTACGGCAGCGAGCCGGACCACCGGCTGAGGTCTCAGCCGGAGACCGCTCTGTGCCATCCGGACGGGCGGGTGCGCGAGGCGGCCCTCGCCGCGGGAGGCCGCACCCCTGCCTTCTGGCACCTCACCGTCATCAGGTGCGCCGACTGGGTCGAGCCGGTGCGGCTGCGGGCCCGCCGGATGCTCGCGGAGCGCTTGGCGGCCGAGCCCGAGGCCGCACTGCGCACCCTCACCCCGCTGGCGCTCCGGGTCGGCCGCCGCGAGCTGGGGGTATGGGCGCGTGAGCTGTTCGAGGAGGCCCTGCGGGCCGCGCCGCACCTCGCGCTCGCCCTGCTCGGCGACTTCGGCCGGGACACCGCCGCCCGGCGGCTCTCCGCACGCGTCGTCCTGGACCACGGCCTGCTCGGGGTACGCGAGCTCGCGCGGCACGCGGCCGACGACCTGGACCCCGTCCTGTGGCGGTGGTGGTCGGACGCGACGCTCGCCGTGATGGCGGCCGAGGGGCCGGACGACGAGGCCGTCGACATCCTGCTGGGCGCGCATGCGCCGCTCGTACGGTCAGCCGGGGTGACCGCGCTGCGGCGGGCGGGCCGAGCGCACGAGGCGGTCCGTCACCTCGCCGACCGCTCTTCTCTGGTGCGCGCCTGCGCCCGCTGGCTCGTGAGCGGGAGCGGCGGGGACGCGCACGCCGCCTGCGCGGAGCTCTGCGCCGATCCCGCCGCGCTCGTGCCATGGGCCGTGACAGGTCTCGCCGAGTGCGGCAGGCGCGAGGACGCCGCTCTGCTGCGCGGCTTTCTCACGCACCCCGTCGCGGGGGTGCGCGCCCAGGCGGTCGTCGGTCTGCGACTGCTCCAGGCGGTCCCCCAGGAGGACGTACGCGCGCTGCTCGACGACCCGTCGGCGGCCGTGGCCCGCGAAGCGGCTCGCGCCCTTCTGCCGTTCGCGCACCGGCTGCCGGTGGAGGCGCTCTTCGAGCGGCTCTCGCCCGAGCGGCCCGCGCAGACGCGCCGGGCGGCCTTCCGCCTGCTGAAGGAACACGGAGGTGTCACGCAACTGCGCGCTGCGGTCCGCCTGTTGACCGACGCCGACCCTGGGGTGCGGCGGAACGCGGCGGCCACCGTGCAGGAGCGTCGGTGGCTCGAGGGGCTGCCGTACGCGGACCTCCGGGCGGCGAGGGGGTGTGCGGGCGGAGTTGGACGCGCTGCTGGGGCGGTGCACGCATCTGTTCAGCGACTACGTGATGAACGTGATGCGCGGTCACCTGGGTCTCAGGGCCTGAAACCCCGGTGGGCGCCGCGGTCGCGCGGCGATAATTCCCCCATGGGAAAGACGCATGAGCACATAGACGGACGACTCCGTGCCTTCATCGAGGCCCAGCCGGTGTTCTTCACCGCGACCGCGCCGTTGTCGGGGGACGGCACGGTCAATCTCTCCCCCAAGGGCCTGAAGGGATCGTTCGCCGTCATCGACGAACGGACCGTCGCCTACCTCGACTTCGCCGGCAGCAACGCGGAGACGATCGCCCACCTCCGCGAGAACGGCCGCATCACCCTGATGTGGTGTGCCTTCCAGGGGCCGCCCAACATCGTCCGGGTGCACGGGCGCGGTGAGGCGGTCTTCCGTGACGACGAGCGCTGGGCCGGGCTGCTCACGCACTTTCCCGGGATCGATCCGTCACCGCACGGGCTGCGCGCCGTCATCGTCGTGACGGCCGAACTGATCCGGGACACCTGCGGGTACGCCGTGCCGTTCATGACGTACGACGAGGACCGCGACCTGCACGGCAAGCGGTTCGCGCGCGAGGACGACGCCTCGCTGGACGCGTACTTCACCAAGAAGGAGCACATCGCGGCCAGCATCGACGGACTTCCGGGACTGCCGCTGCCCCTGCCGCCGCTACCCCGGTGACCACGAGCCGGGCAACAGTACGGCGCGGCACCCGTCCGGACGGGTGCCGCGCCGTATCGGTTCAGCGCTCCTTCTGCGCGAGCCGCAGCAGATGGTCCGCGAGGGCCTGGCCGCCGGCCGGGTCGCGGCTGATCAGCATCAGGGTGTCGTCACCCGCGATCGTGCCGAGGATGTCGTGCAGTTCGGCCTGGTCGATGGCCGAGGCCAGGAACTGGGCCGCACCCGGCGGCGTCCGCAGCACCACGATGTTCGCCGACGCCTCCGCGGAGATCAGCAGCTCGGCGGAGAGGCGCCGCATGCGCTCCTCCTTGGCGGACTCGCCCAGCGGGGCCTGCGGGGTGCGGAAACCGCCCTCGCTGGGCACCGCGTAGATCAACTCGCCGCCCGTGTTGCGGATCTTCACCGCGCCCAGCTCGTCGAGGTCCCGGGAGAGCGTCGCCTGTGTGACGCTCAGCCCGTTGTCCGCGAGGAGCTTGGCCAGTTGGCTCTGTGAGCGCACCGGCTGGCGGTTGAGGATGTCCACGATCCGGCGGTGGCGGGCCGTGCGGGTCTGCGGTACGGCGGGGCCGCCGTGCTCAGCACTTTCGGGGTACCGCGCCTCTGTCATCGTCGTCTCATTCTCCGGCTCGTCCTTCCCCGTTGCTCGCGTCGAGGATGCCGGGGAGCGCCTGGAGGAACGCATCCACCTCGGCGTCACCGATGATCAGGGGCGGCATGAGCCGTACGACATCGGGCGCGGGGGCGTTCACCAGGAATCCCGCATCCTGGGCCGCCTGCTGCACCTTCGGTGCGAGCGGTCCGGTGAGCACGATACCCAGCAGCAGGCCGCTGCCACGGACGTGGGAGACGGCCGGGTGCCCGAGACCCTCGATTCCGTCGCGCAGCTTCTCGCCGAGCCGCTTGACGGAGTCGAGGACTCCGTCGGCCGCGAGCGTGTCGAGGACGGCGAGTCCCGCGGCGCAGGCGACCGGGTTGCCGCCGAACGTCGTGCCGTGCTGACCGGGCTTCAGCAGGTCCGCCGCCTCGCCGAAGACGACGGTCGCGCCGATGGGCAGCCCGCCGCCCAGGCCCTTGGCCAGCGTGACGATGTCGGGCTCGACGCCTTGGTGCGCCTGGTGCTCGAACCAGTGGCCGGTCCGGCCGATGCCGGTCTGGACCTCGTCGAGGACGAGGAGGGTGCCGGTGGCCCGGGTGATCTCCCGCGCGGCCTCGAGGTAGCCCCTGGGCGGTACGACCACGCCGTTCTCGCCCTGGATCGGTTCGATGATCACCAGCGCGGTGTCCTCGGTGACGGCCGCGCGCAGGGCCTCGGCGTCACCGTAGGGGACGTGGGTGACGTCCGGGGGCAGCGGCAGGAACGGCTCCTGCTTGGCGGGCTGTCCGGTGAGCGCGAGGGCGCCCATGGTCCGGCCGTGGAACCCGCCGCTGGTGGCGACCATGTGCCCGCGCCCGGTCAGCCGGCCGATCTTGAAGGCGGCCTCGTTGGCCTCGGCGCCGGAGTTGGAGAAGTAGACCCGGCCGGGCCGGCCGAAGAGCTGGACGAGCCGTTCGGCGAGCGCGACGGGCGGTTCGGCGACGAAGAGGTTGGAGACGTGGCCGAGGGAGGCGATCTGGCGGCTGACGGCCTCGACGATCGCGGGGTGCGCGTGGCCCAGCGCGTTGACCGCGATGCCGCCGACGAAGTCGGTGTACTCGGTGCCGTCGGCGTCCCACACCCTGGCGCCCTCGCCGCGGACCAGGGACAGCCTCGGCGTGCCGTAGTTGTCCGTCATCACGCCCTGCCACCGGTGCGTGAGTTCCTGGTTGCTCATGTCAGTCCCCCTGTCCGTCCGGCACGACCATCGTGCCGATGCCCTCGTCGGTGAAGATCTCCAGCAGGATCGAGTGCTGTACCCGGCCGTCGATCACGCGGGCCGTGGTGACCCCGTTGCGCACGGCGTGCAGGCAGCCCTCCATCTTGGGGACCATGCCGCTGGAGAGGTCGGGCAGGAGCTTCTCCAGCTGGGTGGCGGTGAGGCGGCTGATGACCTCGTCGCTGTGGGGCCAGTCCTCGTACAGGCCCTCGACGTCGGTGAGGACCATCAGTGTCTCGGCGCCCAGCGCCGCAGCGAGTGCCGCAGCCGCCGTATCAGCATTGACGTTGTAGACATGTCCGTCGTCCTCGGAACGGGCGATCGAGGAGATCACCGGGATGCGTCCGTCGGCGAGCAGTGCCTCGATGGCGCCGGTGTCGATGTCGGTGATCTCGCCGACCCGGCCGATGTCGACGAGTTCCCCGTCGATGGTCGGCTGATGCTTGGTGGCGGTGATGGTGTGGGCGTCCTCGCCGGTGAGGCCGACGGCGAGCGGCCCGTGCTGGTTGAGCAGTCCGACCAGCTCGCGCTGGACCTGGCCGGCGAGCACCATCCGTACGACGTCCATGGCCTCGGGCGTGGTGACCCGCAGCCCGGCCTTGAACTCGCTGACCAGCCCGTGCCGGTCGAGCGCGGCGGAGATCTGCGGGCCGCCGCCGTGCACCACGACGGGCTTTAGGCCTGCGTGCCGCAGGAAGACGACGTCCTGGGCGAAGGCGGCCTTGAGCTCGTCGTCGATCATGGCGTTGCCGCCGAACTTGATGACGACGGTCTTGCCGTTGTGGCGGGTCAGCCAGGGCAGCGCCTCGATGAGGATCTGCGCCTTGGGCAGTGCGGTGTGCTTCCTCGTGGTGCTCATGAGCTGTACGCGCTGTTCTCGTGGACGTAGTCGGCGGTGAGGTCGTTGGTCCAGATGACCGCGGATTCGGTGCCGGCGGCGAGGTCCGCGGTGATGCGCACCTCCCGGTAGCGCATGTCGACCAGGTCGCGGTCCTCGCCGACGGAGCCGTTCTTGCAGACCCAGACGCCGTTGATGGCGACGTTGAGCTGGTCGGGCTCGAAGGCGGCCTTGGTGGTGCCGATCGCGGAGAGCACCCGGCCCCAGTTCGGGTCCTCGCCGTGGATGGCGCACTTGAGGAGGTTGTTGCGGGCGATGGAGCGGCCGACCTCGACGGCGTCGTCCTCGGTCGCCGCGTTGACCACCTCGATGCGGATGTCCTTGGAGGCGCCCTCGGCGTCGCCGATGAGCTGCCGGGCGAGGTCGTCGCAGACCGTGTGCACGGCGTCGGCGAACTCCTCGTACGCGGGCTTCGCGCCGGACGCGCCGGAGGCGAGCAGCAGCACCGTGTCGTTGGTGGACATGCAGCCGTCGGAGTCGACCCGGTCGAACGTCTGCCGGGTGGCGTCCCGCAGCGCCCTGTCGAGGGTGGCCGCGTCCAGGTCCGCGTCCGTGGTGAGGACGACCAGCATGGTGGCGAGGCCCGGGGCCAGCATGCCCGCGCCCTTGGCCATGCCGCCGACGGTCCAGCCGTCGCCCGGCGCGACGGCCGTCTTGTGGACGGTGTCGGTGGTCTTGATGGCGATGGCGGCCTTCTCGCCGCCGTGCTCGCTGAGCTGGGCGGCCGCCTGCTCGATGCCGGGCAGCAGCTTGTCCATGGGGAGCAGGACGCCGATCAGGCCGGTGGACGCGACGGCGACCTCGCCCGCGCCGATGCCGAGGACGTCGGCCGCCTTCTCGGCGGTGGTGTGGGTGTCCTGGAAGCCCTTGGGGCCGGTGCAGGCGTTGGCGCCGCCCGAGTTGAGGACCACGGCGGTGACCTCGCCGCCCCCCAGGACCTGCTCGGACCACAGGACCGGCGCGGCCTTGACGCGGTTGGAGGTGAAGACACCCGCGGCGGCGCGGCGCGGCCCGTTGTTGACCACGAGGGCCAGGTCCGGGCTGCCGTTCTCCTTGATCCCGGCGGCGATGCCCGCCGCCGTGAATCCCTTCGCTGCGGTCACGCTCACTGTGCTTCTCCGTTCTCCCCCAGAGCTGACGCCTGGGAGGTACCCCCATCTCCGCCCGCGCGGCTCAGGGGTGTGGGCATCGTCGTCATCCGCGGACCGGCAGCTGCGCGCGCGTCGCTCACGGCGCAACTCCAATCGTGGAAAGACCCGTGCCCTCAGGGAATCCGAGGGCGATGTTCATGCTCTGCACCGCGCCACCCGCGGTGCCCTTGGTGAGATTGTCGATGGCGCTGATGGCGATGACGCGACCGGCCGCCTGGTCGTACGCCACCTGGATCTGGACGGCGTTCGATCCGTAGACCGAGGCGGTGGTGGGCCACTGCCCCTCGGGCAGCAGGTGGACGAACGGCTCGTCCGCCAGCGCCTTCTCGTACGCGGCGCGCACGTCGGCCGCGGTCGTGCCCGGCTTCGCCTTCGCGGAGCAGGTGGCGAGGATGCCCCGCGGCATGGGCGCGAGCGTCGGAGTGAAGGAGACCGTGACACGCTCCCCCGCCACCGCGCTCAGGTTCTGGATCATCTCGGGGGTGTGCCGGTGGCTTCCGCCCACGCCGTACGGGCTCATCGAGCCCATCACCTCGGAGCCGAGCAGATGCGGCTTGAGGGCCTTGCCCGCGCCGGAGGTGCCGCTGGCGGCGGTGATCACGGCCTCGGGCTCGGCGAGTCCCGCGGCGTAGGCGGGGAAGAGCGCGAGCGAGACGGCCGTGGGGTAGCAACCGGGCACCGCGACACGCTTGGACCCCTCCAGCGCGGCGCGGGCACCCGGTAGTTCGGGGAGGCCGTACGGCCATGTGCCGGCGTGCTCGGAGCCGTAGAACGCCTCCCAGTCGGCGGCGTCCGTGAGCCGGAAGTCGGCGCCCATGTCGACGACCAGGACGTCGTACCCGAGCTGCTCGGCGACGGCGGCGGACTGGCCGTGCGGGAGGGCGAGGAACACGACGTCGTGGCCGGCGAGGACGTCGGCGGTCGTCGGCTGGAGCACCCGGCCGGCGAGCGGCAGCAGGTGCGGTTGCAGCGCGCCGAGCGGCTGGCCCGCGTTGGAGTTGGCCGTGAGGGCGCCGATCTCCACCTCGGGGTGCGCCAGCAGCAGTCGGAGCAACTCTCCGCCCGCGTACCCGCTCGCCCCTGCCACCGCTGCTCGAACCGTCATCGAAAGCCTCCTCATCGATGGCATGACTATACGCAACTATGCAGAGGTATGCAAAGGCCGAGGCTTTCGCGGGCTCGGCTGCACGATCCAGCGTGCCTGGCCCTTCCGTCGCCGACCGCACGCGTGGCCGCCCGGTCGCGCCGGAACGGGTGCCCCGGAGGGCGTGGGTTTCGCAGGGGCCGGGCGCTACCGTGGGGGCGGCGAGGCACCGCGGCCGGTTCAGGCGGCCGCCTCCAGGCACAGGTGCCAGCGGCCCGGCTGCCCGGTGAGGGTCACCGTCGACAGCGGGCGGACGTCGACGTTCCAATACGTCGTGGGATGGGCGCGCAGTGCGTACACGAAGGCCGCCCGCACCACGGACGGTTCGGCCACGGCCACGATCGCGCGGCAGTCGTCCGCGGGCCGGGTGTCGAGCCAGCCGCCTATCCGTGAGATGAACGTGAGCAGCGGTTCGCCGCCGTGGGGCGCGCTGCGCGGGTCGGCGAGCCAGGCGTCGACCGCTGCGGGCTCGCGCGCGGTCACCTCGGCGAGCGTGCAGCCGCGCCAGCGGCCCATGTCGCAGCCGCGCAGGGCCGGCTGGGCGATCGGGGCGAAGCCGAGCGCCTCGCCGGTGGCACGGCTGCGGGTGGTGGGCGAGCAGTAGCGCAGTTCGGCCGCGCTCAGCGGCACGAGCGCGTGCGCGGCGAGCTGTACCTCGTGCCAGCCGGCCTGGTCGAGCGGCCGGTCGTCGTCGAACCGCTCCGTGAGCAGCGGGGAGCTGCGCGCGGCGGCGACCAGGGTGACCCGGACAGTCATGGCGTGATGGTGATGGGGAAAGCGTCGCAGGTCAAGGGGGTCACTCGAACGTCAGGTTGAGCCAGTTCCCGGGGACGGCGAGCTCCGTGAAACCCACCTTCTCGTAGACGCCGTGGGCGTCGTCGGTGGCGAGCAGGATGCGGCGCAGCCCGAGGGGGGCGAAGTGGTCGCGGACCGCGGTGACCAGTGCGGTGCCCAGCCCCTCGCCGCGGGCGGACCGGTCGATGTAGACGTCGCAGAGCCAGGCGAAGGTGGCGTGGTCGGTGACCACACGCGCGAAGCCGGCCATCTGCCCCGAGACCGTCTCGTACGCGCCGAAGTTGACCGATCCGGCGATGGCCCTGTCCTGCTTCTCCCGGCTGCGGCCGAGTGCCCAGTACGCCTCGGTGGAGAGCCAGTGGTGGATGCGGTCCTGGTCCAGCCGGGCCGGGTCGGTGGAAATGGTGTACGCGCCATGCATGATCTCGGTCATCCCGGGAGCGTCGCACAACGGTGCCGGGGCTGTCATCGCGGTAATCCCGGGCCGCCCGTCACCGCGTCAGCCTCGTAGGCGGCGCGCAGCCGGCGCACCCCCTCGGTGATCTCGCCGACGCCGGCGACGCCCGCGAAGCTCAGGCGGATGTGGCCGGCGGTCGGTTCGGCGGAGAAGTACGGGCGGCCGGGGGCCACGGCGACGTCGGCCCGCAGGGCCGCGGCGACGAGCGCGCTCTCGTCGACCGTGTCGGGCAGGCGCAGCCACAGATGGTATCCGCCGGAGGGGATGTGCGGCAGGGCGAGGTGGGGCAGCTGGAGCCGCAGCGCGGCCGTCATGGTGTCGCGGCGGACCTTCAGCTCGGCGGTTACGGCGCGCAGGTGGCGGTTCCAGGCGGGTGCGCCGACGAGTTCGAGTGCGGCTTCCTGGAGGGGCCGGGGGACGAAGAAGGTGTCGACGACGTGGATGGCGCGCAGCCGTTCCAGCACCGGTCCACGGGC
The DNA here is from genome assembly GCF_046506645.1 of Streptomyces sp. 5K101. Classification (NCBI taxonomy): domain Bacteria; kingdom Bacillati; phylum Actinomycetota; class Actinomycetes; order Kitasatosporales; family Streptomycetaceae; genus Streptomyces; species Streptomyces sp. 5K101. Next base: position 204,920 of record NZ_JBKFFO010000013.1, read on the forward strand.
GGCGAGCATGCCGACGCGCAGGCTGGGCGAGGTGGCCTTGGTGAGCGAGCTGACGTGGACGACGACACCGTCGTGGTCGTCGGCCGCGAGCGGCCGGGGCAGCGGGCCCGCGTCCTCGTGGACGAGGCGCCGCGCGAAGTCGTCCTCGATCACGAACGCGCCCGCCTCGCGGGCGACGCGCAGCACCTCCGGGCGGCGCTCGGACGTGAGGACCGCGCCGGTCGGGTTCTGGAAGAGCGGCTGGCAGACGAAGACGCGGGCTCCGGTGGCGCGGAAGGCGGCGGCGAGAAGGCCGGGGCGCACGCCGTCGGCGTCCAACGGGACGGGGACGGGCCGCAGCCCGGCGGCACGGGCGATGGCCAGCATGCCGGGGTATGTGGGCGATTCGACGAGGACGGGCGAGCCGGGCGGGGCGAGCGCGCGCAGGGCGGTGGTCAGCGCGGACTGGCCGCCGGCCGTGACGAGGACGTCCGCCGGGCCGACGGGCTCGCCGATCGAGCGGGCGAACCATTCGCGCAGTTCGGGCAGGCCGTCGATGGGCGGTCGGCTCCAGGCTCCGGGGCGCCGGCCGGCCCGGGCGAGGGCCGCGGCCATGGCGCGTTCGGGCTGGAGCGAGGCGTGCAGGTAGCCGCCGTTGAACTCGACGACGCCTGTCGGGGGCACGGCCAGGGTGACGAGGACTCCCGACGCGTCGACGGCGCGCGGTACGGCCTCGGCGGCGGCGTCGGCGCTGAGGGTGACCTCCTGCCAGGAGGTGTCGCCGGCCGGCCGGGTGTCGGTGCGCGGGTGTGCGCGAAAGGCCCCGGAACCGGGCCGGGTGACGACGAGTCCTTCGGCGACGAGCTGCGCGAGCGCCCGGGACACGGTCACCGGCGAGACGCGGTAGCGCTCGACGAGCGCCCTGCTCGACGGCAGCTTCCCGCCTGGTGAGTAGCGGTCCAGCTCCCGCTTCAGCGAGTTCGCCAGTTCAGCCACACTGCTACGCTCTTGCATGACAGCACAGGATAGCGCTACTTCCATCACCGCGATAGCGGTCAGCAGCGGCACGGTCCTCGCCGCACTCGGCGTCGTCGCCTTCTCGCTGACCTTCCCCTCCACCGTCTGGGGCCTGGACAGCTTCGGCCCCTGGTCCCTGGTCGCTGTGCGCGGTGTCCTCGCGGCGCTCGTCGCGGGCGGGTTCCTGCTGGCGCTGCGCGTCCGTGTCCCGGAGCGCCGCCACTGGGTCGGCCTCGCGGTCGTCGGCGGCGGGGTCGTCGTGGGCTTCCCGCTGCTGACGACCCTGGCCCTGCAGACCTCGACCACCTCGCACGCCGCGGTCGTCGTGGGACTGCTGCCGCTGACCACGGCGGTGTTCGCGGCCCTGCGCACGGGGCGCCGGCCGTCGCCCACGTTCTGGGCCGCCGCGCTGGCGGGAGCCGTGGTCGTGATCGCCTTCACCGTGCAGCAGAGCGGTGGGGCCCTGCAGACGGGCGATCTGTATCTCTTCGGCGCCCTGCTGGTCTGCGCCGCCGGCTACACCGAGGGCGGCAGGCTCGCCTCGGTGATGCCCGGCTGGCACGTCATCGGCTGGGCGCTGGTCATGTGTCTGCCGCTGAGCGCGGCCGGGGCCGTCGTCGCGCTCTCCGCCGAGCCGGTGCACCTCACCGCCAAGGGCGTGACCGGACTGGTCTGGGTCGCGGTGGGATCGACCTTCCTCGGGCTGTACGTCTGGTACCGCGGCATGGCCGAGATCGGCATCGCGCGCGCCAGCCAGCTCCAGCTCGCTCAGCCGCTGCTCACCCTGGTCTGGTCGGTGGCCCTGCTCGGCGAGAGCCTGTCCCCCGCGGCCCCCGTCGCCGCCGTGGGCGTCCTCGTGTGCATCGCGGTCACCCAGCGGGCCCGCACCTGAGGTCCGCGGCCGGGGATGCGCGACGCACCCCCGGCCGTAGACTCGAAACGACCCACCCAAACGGACCGGCTGTCGAGGAGGTCACTCCCGATGCAAGCAAACGAGGGCGACACGCTGCTCGTACACGGCAGAATCGTGGGGCAGCACGACAAGCACGCCGAAGTCCTCAAGGTGCTGGGACCCGACGGCACTCCTCCGTACCGCGTCCGTTTCGACGACGGGCACGAAGCGGTGCTGTCTCCCGGACCGGACTGCGTGGTCCAGCACCACGAGAAGACCTGACCGCACCATCCCCGGCCGGGAGCGCGGGCGCCGGGGTCAGCCCCCCGTCCGCACCCGGGTCGGATAGTGGTCCTCCACCACCTTCGTCATGGCCCCCAGGGGATCGGCCCCCACCTCCAGTGCCGAGAAGAAGCAGTGACCGCGCACCTGCGGGTACTGCGAGGCGTACGTGAGGTGGCGGGAGAGCTCCGCGGGGTCGTGCCATGCCGCGGGCTGGCCCTGGACTCCCACCTTGTACAGCGCCTCGCCGATGTACAGGTCGACTCCCGTGCCGTCGGCGACGGCGGACCACCAGGGCACCAGCGTCGAGTAGTCGGCGGCGGCGAAGCCCATGTGCCAGTAGACCTGGGGGACGACGTAGTCGATCCAGCCCTGCCTGACCCACCTGCGCGTGTCGGCGTACAGGTCGTCGTACGTCTGAACGCCCGCCGTCGTGCGGGACCCGGCCGGGTCGGTGGAGGCGTTGCGCCACACGCCGAAGGGGCTGATCCCGAAGCGGACCTGTTTCTTCATCCGGGTGATCCGCGCGCCCGTCTCCCGCACCAGCAGGTTGACGTTGGCCCGGCGCCAGGCGGCCCGGTCCCGGTATCCCCTGCCGTAGCGGGCCCAGGCCGCGTCGTCGTCGAAGTACTGGCCGGCGACGGGATACGGGTAGAAGTAGTCGTCGAAGTGCACGGCGTCGATGTCGTAGCGGCGGACGGCGTCCAGAATGGCGTCCTCGACGAAGGCGCGGACCTCGGGGATGCCCGGGTTGTAGTACAGCCTCCCGCCGTACGGAACGATCCAGTCCGGGTGCTGCCTGGCCGGATGGCAGGGCACCAGCCGGGACGGGTCCGCGTGGATCGCCACCCGGTACGGGTTGAACCACGCGTGCAGTTCCAGGCCGCGCCGGTGCGCCTCCCGCACCGCGGTGCCGAGCGGGTCCCAGCCGGGGTGCCGCCCCTGGACGCCGGTGAGGTACTGGCTCCACGGCTCGTACGGCGACGGCCACAGCGCGTCGGCCGTCGGCCGCACCTGGAACATCACCGCGTTCAGCCGGCGCTCCACCGCGGTGTCGAGACGGGCCAGCAGTTCGGCGCGCTGCTCGGCCGCGCTCAGCCCCGGCACGGAGGGCCAGTCGCGATTGCCGACGGTCGCCAGCCACATCCCGCGGAACTCCCGCGTGGCCCGCTTGCCCTGTGCGGCCCTGCCCATCGGCACCCCTCCCCCTGGTGTCCCGGCCCCTGCCGAGGAGCGCGTCGCGGAGGCCGCCGCTTCCCCGGTCGTCGCGAGTGCGGCCAGCGCTCCGGCCGCCGCGACCACAAACCCTCTTCTCCCGATACGACCCATATGCTCACCTTTGTCACTGACGGTAGCGATTGTGGTGTCCCGCAGAGCATGCCCGCCCCTGCGGCTCGGCCACCCACACATCCGGAGTAACGTCGGGGGGTCGGCGGGCGCCGGAACCGTACGGGGGACCTGCCGACCGAAGGACCAGCGAAAGGCATGAGGTGACGGACTCAATGGCCGACATTGCACGCGTCGGAGTGGTGGGCTGCGGCCAGATGGGCGCGGGCATCGCGGAGGTGTGCGCCCGCAGCGGCCTCGAGGTGAAGGTGGCCGAGACCACGGGCGAGGCGCTGGAGATCGGCCGCACCCGACTGTACAACTCCCTGACCAAGGCGGCCGAGCGCGGCAAGATCACCGAGGAGGAGCGCGACGCCACTCTGGAGCGCCTGTCCTTCACGACCGACCTCGGGGAGTTCGCCGACCGCGATCTCGTCATCGAGGCCGTCGTCGAGAACGAGCAGGTCAAGACCGAGATCTTCCAGGTACTCGATCAGGTGGTGACCCGGCAGGACGCGATCCTCGCCTCCAACACCTCCTCGATCCCGCTGGTGAAGCTGGCCGTCGCGACCTCGCGTCCCGACCAGGTCATCGGCATCCACTTCTTCAACCCCGCCCCGGTGCAGAAGCTGGTCGAACTGATTCCGGCGCTGACCACGTCCGAGGAGACGATCAAGCGCTCCGAGGCCGTGGTGCAGCAGGTGCTGGACAAGCACCCGATCCGGGCGCAGGACCGCTCGGGCTTCGTGGTGAACGCCCTGCTCATCCCGTACCTGCTCTCCGCGATCCGGATGTTCGAGTCGGGCATCGCCAGCCGCGAGGACATCGACAACGGCATGGAGATGGGCTGCGCCCACCCCATGGGCCCGCTGAAGCTGTCGGACCTGATCGGCCTGGACACGGTCGCCTCGGTCGCCGACTCCATGTACGCCGAGTACAAGGAGCCGCTGTACGCCGCTCCTCCGCTGCTCCAGCGGATGGTCGACGCGGGCCGGCTCGGCCGGAAGACCGGCTCGGGCTTCTACACGTACTCCTGACGCACAGCCGGCAGGAGAATTCGAACAAAAATTCACACGGGGTGCGCGGGGCGTGCCCGCATATGCCATGCGCGCACGCTCCCGCCCTCCCGTCAGGGCGAGTTGACTCGGTCCCGCTCAGCAAGGGTCCGCGTACGACTACCCGAACAGGAGAAGCATCCGTGTCCACCGACCCCGATCACTTAGTGGCCGTCGAGGAATTCGCCGAACTCCGCCGCAGCATCGACGTGGGACTGGCCCGTATCGACGGCCAACTGGCACTACTGGCCCAGCGCGGCGACCAGATCGACCGGGAACTGGCCGATCTGACCGCCCGCGTCGGGGCGCTCGAACACGCCCGCTGGCCCCTGCCCGCCGTCGCGGCGCTCACCGCACTGGGAGCGCTGGCCGTCGCGGTGTGGCAGGCGGTGAGCCCCTAGGCCGGGCCCGTGGCCCCTATCCCAGGCGCAGATGGTGGAGCATCAGCAGTCCGGCCGCCATGTTGGCGGCCGGTACCTCACCGCGGGCGATCATGTCGGGCACCAGCTTGAGCGGTACCCACTCGCGGCGCGAGGACTCGAAGTCGTCCTCGGGGTGGCCGATGTACGTGGCGTCCTCGGTCCAGTAGAGGTGGTGCCGGGCATCGGTGAGGCCGTTGGACGGTTCGACGGTGAGCAGATGGCGGAGGCGACCGGGACGCCAGCCGGTCTCCTCCTCCATCTCGCGGGCCGCCGCGTCGGCGACGCTCTCGCCGTCCTCGACGACTCCCGCGGCGAGTTCCCAGCCCCAGCTGTCGGTGATGAAGCGGTGCCGCCAGAGCATCAGCACCTCGTTGGCCTCGTTGACCGCGGTCGCGACGGCGACCGGGCGGAGGCGAATCAGGAAGTGGTCCAGGTGTCGGCCGTCGGGGAGTGCGACATCCGCCAGATTGACCCTGAACCAACGGTTCTCATAAACAGTTCGTTCGCTTAAGTTCGTCCACTGCACGTTTGTGCCACCTTCCGTCAAGTCGATGGCAATATGGCAGCAGGACCCGGCTCAGAGGGGAACGCGCAGCGCTCCGTCGATGAGGTGGGCCGCCTCGGCGGCGTCGGCACAGTCACTGGTCACCAGATGCTCGCGCACGGCCCGCAGCCGGTCCCGCAGCCGCTGCGACTCCATCCCCTTGGCCCGCTCCACCATCCGTGCCGCCGTCCGCGCCGCGCGGTCCGCCTCGCCCTGGCGCAGCTCGATCTGGCTGAGCATCGCCAGCCGGTGCACCCGGCCGCGGTCGTGCGCGGGGGTGTCCACCGCGGCCGCCGCGTGCTCGCGGGCCGCGGCCAGGTCACCCAGGCTGAACAGCGCCTCGGCCACCTGGACGTTGACCAGTCCCGGCTGGACGTAGCCCGTCTCGTCCGGCTCGTGCCCCGGACGAATCCGCTCCGCCTCCGACTCGGCCCGGCGGATGCAGCGCAGGGCGCTCGCCGCGTCGCCGAGGTGGGCGTACGCCTTGGCCTGCATCGCGTACAGGTCGGCCGCGAGCGCCGGGGTGATCTGGCGCCCGGCGGCGCGCAGCGCGGCCTCCGCGAAAGCCACGGCCTGGCGGTACTCGCCCATGAACAGCGACTGGTTGACGAGCAGCGCGATCACGTACGCGCCGAGCCCCCGGTCGCCGCTGGCCTTGGCCAGGCGCAGCGCCTGGTGGAAGTAGCGCTGGGCGAGCCCGTGGGCGTCGGAGTCGTACGCACAGATCCCGGCGACGGCGACAAGTCCGCCGGTCGCGCGGTGCAGTTGGCGGCCGAGGGTGTCGCTGTACGATCCGCGCAGCAGCGGGGCGGTCTCGGCGTTGAGGAAGCCGACGACGCGGGAGCGGGTCGCGATCCCGCCGGCCTTGCGGTACATCAGCTCGTAGTGCGCGCGGGCGGCCTTGAGCATCTCGATGTCGGCCACGCTCACGTGTGTCCGGCCGGCGCGGGAGACGTCCGCGTCCTCCGGAGGGTTCTCCCACTCCCAGACCGGCATCACGGCCGGGGTGCCGGTGACAGCGGGGGCCTCGACGATGTGCGGACGCTGCTGCTCGTCGGAGCGCCACAGGGCCGTGGCGCGCTCCACGAAGCCGGACAGCGACGCCCCCTGCGGCGGCGCGAGCTCGCCCGGTACGCCGAGACCGATGTCGTCGAGCGTGACGACCCGGCGCAGCCGGGCGGCGAAGACCTCGCAGATCAGATCGGGCACCTGGCCCCGCGGGCGCTGGCCCTTCAACCAGCGGGCGACCGCGGTGTGTTCGTAGCGCAGCGACAGTCCTCTGGCCCGGCCGGCCTGATTGACGCGCGCCGCGAGACCGGCGTGGGAGATGCCCGCTTCGTCGAGCAGGGCGTCGAGCAGGGTGTTGGGCTGCATGGGCCCCTCCGGTGCCTCGGTCCGCCTCAGCCTAGTGGAGGACGATTCGCACGGGGTGTGAAACAAGTGCCCCGTTCCGCACCGTGCGTGCTCTCCCGGCGCACACCGGGCGCCGGTTGACTGAACTGCCTCTCACAGAGGCGGCCGGGCCGCCGGCTCCCCCTCGTACAGTGCGGCGGCCCCCCTCGCGCCGTCTGCCCTGCTGATCTGCCCGACACTCCGCGGCAGGGCGGACGGCGCCGGCCGCGCCGGCAGTCGAGGCAGCACAGGCCCTTGGGCGATTGGAGGGTTCCGGACGGTACGGCGCAGTGCTTCCCCCGACTGCGCCGGCCCCGCACGCGGTCGTGGAATGGGGGGCGATGCCGCGTCGACCGTGAAGTAGCCCCCACCCCGCCCCTTCCCGGACCTGGGCTCCGCCCCGGCCCGCGATACGTCCGGAGGCGGGTGCCGCCCCGGCCCCGCAACGGCTGAGGGGGTCCGCCCGGCCTCGCCGGCAACTGAGGCACCCGGCCCGGGGCAGAGCCCCGCCGAAGGCGTCGCAGCGGGCGAACGCCGTCAGGAAAAACCGGCCCCGCCGGCGATTGAGGCGCGGGATCCCAGGTGGAGCCCCGGCGCGGCGGGCGTCGAACCCACGAACACCGCCAGAAAAAACCAGCCGCCAACGGCTGAAGCGGGGGCCCGGGGGCAGTGCCCCCCCGCCCCGGGGCGTCACGCGCCCCGCAGCACCGCTCCCGTGCGGTCCGCCGCCAGCGACACCGCCGCGTCGCGCGCGGCCGACGCCTCGTCGACCGTCAGCGTGCGGTCCGGCGCACGGAACCGCAGCGCGTACGCCAGCGACTTGCGGCCCTCGCCGATCTGCTCGCCGGTGAACACGTCGAACAGCCGGACCGCCTCCAGCAGTTCGCCCGCGCCCTCGCGCAGCGCGGCCTCCACGTCCGCCGCGGGCACGTCGTCCGCGACGACGAGCGCCACATCCTGCGTGGCCACCGGGAAGGTGGAGATGCTCGGGGCCCGGACGGCACCCTCGGCCGCCTGCTCCAGGAGGTCGAGCTCGATCTCCATCGCGCAGGTGCGGGCCGGCAGGTGCAGTGCCTTGAGGACGCGCGGGTGCAGCTCACCGGCGTGGCCGACGAGAATCTCCTCGCCGTCGACCGTCGCGTAGAACGCGGCACAGCGGCCGGGGTGCCACGGCGCGTGCTGGTCCGCGCGCACGGTGAGCTCGGCACCGGCCTCGCGGCCGAGCAGCCGCGCGGCCTCGATCGCGTCGGCCCAGTCGGCCGGGCGGCCCTTGCCCCACCAGCCGGCCTGCTCACGGGCGCCGGCGAGGACGACCGCGGCGCGCCGCGGCTGGCGCGGCAGGGCCCCGTTCAGCGAGGCGATCTCCTCGTCGGTGGGCCGGCGGTCGACGGGCAGCTGGGCCGCACGGACCTCGTCACCGGTCGGCCGGAAGACGAGGCCGGTCTCGAAGAGCGCCAGGTCGTGGCTGCCGCGCCCGTCGTTGCGCCGCAGGGTCGCGAGGAGTCCGGGCAGCAGCGTGGTGCGCAGCGCCGGCTCCTCGTCGTTCAGCGGGTTGACCAGCTTGACCACGGTGCGCCGCGGGTCGTCGGCGTCGAGGCCGAGCTGGTCGAAGACCTGCTCGGAGACGAACGGGTAGTTCGGCGCCTCGACGTACCCGGCACCGGCCAGCGCGCGGCCGACGCGGCGGTGCAGCCGCTGACGGGCGGTGAGGCCGCGGCCGGACGGCGGCGTGGGCAGCGTGGAGGGCAGGTTCTCGTAGCCCTCGAGCCGGATGACCTCCTCGGCGAGGTCGTTCGGGTGGGCGAGGTCGGGACGCCACGACGGGACGGTGACGACGAGCTCGTCCTGGCCCAGGACGTCGCAGCCGACCTCCTGGAGGCGGCGCACCACGGTCTCGCGCCCGTACGCGACGCCCGCCACCCGGTCGGGGTGGTCGGCCGGCATCGTCACGGTGCGCGGCGCGGCGGCCGCGGTGATCTGGGTGACGCCGGCCTCGGCGGTGCCGCCCGCGAGCAGTACCAGCAGGTCCACGGTCCGCTGCGCGGCGGCGGCCGCTGCCTGCGGGTCGACGCCCCGCTCGAAGCGCTTGGACGCCTCGGAGGACAGCTTGTGGCGGCGCGCCGTGCGGGCGATGGCGACGGGGTCGAAGTGCGCTGCCTCGATCACGACCTCGGTCGTGCCGGCGATCCGGCCGGTCTCGGGGTCGGGCTGGGCGTCCGCGATCTCGGTGTTGGCCCCGCCCATGACGCCCGCGAGGCCGATGGGGCCGCGGTTGTCGGTGATGACGAGGTCCTCGGCGTCGAGGACGCGCTGGGCGCCGTCGAGGGTGGTGAGCTTCTCGCCGGGCCGGGCGCGGCGCACCCCGATCGGCCCGTCGACACGGGAGCGGTCGTAGGCGTGCAGCGGCTGGCCGAGCTCGAGCATCACGTAGTTGGTGATGTCGACGGCGAGGGAGATCGGGCGCATCCCGGCCTTCTGCAGCCGGCGCTGCAGCCAGATCGGGGAGCGGGCCTCGGGCTCCAGGCCGACGACGGTGCGCGCGGTGAAGCGGTCGCAGCCGACGGGGTCGGAGACCTGGACCTCGTAGCCGTAGGAGTTGGGCGCGGGCACGTCGAGGAGTGCCGGGTCGCGCAGCGGCAGCCCGTAGGCGATGGCCGCCTCGCGGGCGACACCGCGCATCGACAGGCAGTAGCCGCGGTCCGGGGTGACGGCGATGTCGAGGACCTCGTCGACGAGCTTCAGGAGCTCGATCGCGTCGGTGCCGACCTCGTGCTCGGGCGGCAGCACGATGATGCCGCCGCTGCCGTCGTCGCCCATGCCGAGCTCGTCGCCGGAGCAGATCATGCCGTGGGACGTCTTGCCGTACGTCTTGCGGGCGGCGATCGCGAAGTCACCGGGCAGCACCGCGCCGGGGAGCACCACGACGACCTTGTCGCCGACGGAGAAGTTCCGGGCGCCGCAGACGATCTCCTGCGGCTCGCCCGTGCCGTTGGCCTGGCCGACGTCGACGGTGCAGAAGCGGATGGGCTTCTTGAAGCCGTCGAGCTCCTCGATGGTCAGGACCTGGCCGACGACGAGGGGGCCCTTGAGCCCGGCGCCGAGCTGCTCGACGGTCTCGACCTCGAGGCCGGCGGAGATGAGCTTGGCCTGGACGTCACGGCCGGTCTCCGTCGCCGGCAGGTCGACGTACTCCCGCAGCCAAGAAAGCGGGACCCGCATCAGATCTCCATCCCGAACGGCCGGGTGAACCGGACGTCACCCTCGACCATGTCTCGCATGTCTTCGACGTTGTGGCGGAACATCAGCATCCGCTCGATGCCGAACCCGAAGGCGAATCCGCTGTACTTCTGAGGGTCCACACCGCAGGCGATCAGCACCTTCGGGTTGACCATGCCGCAGCCGCCGAGCTCGATCCAGCCCTCGCTGGAGCAGGTGCGGCAGGGCCGGTCCGGGTTGCCGACGGACTCGCCGCGGCACACGTAGCAGACCATGTCCATCTCGGCGGACGGCTCGGTGAACGGGAAGAAGTTCGGCCGCAGCCGGGTCTTCATGCCCTCCCCGAACAGTGCCTGGACCATGTGGTCGAGCGTGCCCTTGAGGTCGGCCATGGTCAGGCCCTCGTCGACGGCGAGCAGCTCGACCTGGTGGAACACCGGGGTGTGGGTGGCGTCCAGCTCGTCGGTGCGGTAGACGCGGCCGGGGCAGATCACGTAGACCGGCGGCTCGCGGTCCAGCATCGACCGGACCTGGACGGGCGACGTGTGCGTGCGCAGCACGACGCCGGAGTCCGACTTCCCGTCGGCGTCGGCGACGAAGAAGGTGTCGTGCTCACCGCGGGCGGGATGGTCGGCGGCGATGTTGAGCGCGTCGAAATTGAGCCACTCGGTCTCGACCTCGGGACCTTCGGCCACCTCGTAGCCCATGGCTACGAAGACGTCCTCGATGCGCTCCATGAGCGTGGTCAGCGGGTGGCGGGCACCGGCCGGGACGCGGTCGTAGGGCAGCGTGACGTCGACGGACTCCTCGACGAGCACCCGGGCGTCGCGCTCCGCCTCCAGCTCGACCTGGCGTGCGGCCAGCGCCTTGCTGACGGCGCCGCGGGCCTGGCCCACGCGCTTGCCGGCCTCGGCCTTGGCCTGCGGCGGCAGCGCGCCGATCTCGCGGTTGGCAAGGGAGAGCGGCGAGGTGCCACCGGCGTGCGCGGACTTCGCCTGCGCGAGCGCTTCGAGGTCGGCGGCGGCGGCGAAGGCGGCGAGCGCCTCGTCCCGCATGCGCTCGATCTCTTCCGGTTTCAGTGCCTCGACCTCAACAGGGTCGTACGACTTATTGGGTGCGGACATCTCTTCCCGTACTTCCGAATGGGCTGGCTGGGGACCCCGCACGTCGACCAGGGACGACCGAGGACGCAAAGGTGCCAAAGGCCGAGTCTAACGGGGTGCGGGGGATGCGGATGAGCCCGTGGGCCGGCCGGCGGCCTCTACAGGAGGTGGGCCGGAGTGCCGACGGGCAGGATAAATCGGAACTCGGCGCCGCCGCCGGGTCCCCGGCCGACGGTGATCGTCCCGCCGTGCGCCTCGACGATGCCCTTGACGATGTAGAGGCCGAGGCCGGTGCCGCCGCGCTTGCTCCCCCGCCAGAAGCGGGTGAAGACACGGGCCATCGACTCCTCGGGGATGCCGGGGCCCTCATCGCTCACGGTGACTGCCGTGCCCTTCTCGTCGTCCTTCGCCGGTGCCGGCGCCACCTCGATGGTGACGGTTCCCTCCCCGTGGCGCACCGCATTTTCCAGCAGGTTGCCGAGGACCTGGTCGATCTTGTCGGGGTCGGCCCACAGGTCGGGCAGTCCCGGCCGGATGCGGACGAGGAACCGGTCGGGCGCCTGGCCGGCGGCGGTGTGCGCCTGGACGTGGCGGACGACGGCGGCGGCGATGTCGACGGGCTGGCGGCGGACCTCAAGCCGGCCGGAGTCGATGCGGGAGATGTCGAGGAGCTCGGCGATGAGCCGGGTGACCCGGCCCGCGTCGGCGTCGACGGTCTCCAGCATCAGCCGCTTCTGGTCGTCGGTGAACCTCTCCCACTTGGCGAGCAGGGTCGCCGTGAAACCTTTGACGGAGGTCAGCGGGGAGCGCAGTTCGTGGGCGACGGTGGCGATCAGTTCGGCGTGGCTGCGTTCGGTACGGCGCCGGGCCTCGGTGCCGCGGAGGCTGACGACGAGCCGGCGCAGCGGCCCGGTGGGTACGTCGCGTACGTAGCGCGCGGACACGAGGACCTCGCGGCCGCCGGGTAGCAGGAGGTTGCGCTCGGGCTGGCCGACCCGGATGGCGAGTCCGCCGTAGGGGTCGGTCACCGTCCACCAGCGGCGGCCCTTGAGATCCTCCAGTGGCAGCGCGCGCTCCAGCGGGGCGCCGATGGCGTCGGCCTTCGAGACGGCGGTGATGCGCACGGCGGCCTCGTTGAAGCAGACGACGCGGCCGGTCTCGTCGGCGACGACCAGCCCGTCGGGGAGGTCGTCCGGGTCGACCGTGGACACGGCCCCGGACACCTCGGGACCGCCGGTGCGGCACAGGGCGGCCTCCGGTGTCCGGTTCGGCCTGCTGGTCCCGACGGTCATGTCCCCGTACCCCACCTCTCTGCTGCCGAGTGGGCCCCCGAGCCCGTCACCCTACTAGCTGAACGTGACGTGGCGGACCCCCTGAGCGAGTAGTCCCTCAGCGGGTGGTGTCCCGCGCCCCGGACCGCTGGGCGCGCGCCGAGGCGTACAGACATACGGCGGCGGCGGTGGCCAGGTTCAGACTCTCGGCCTTGCCGTGGATGGGGACGCGTACGACGGCGTCGGCCAGGGCGCGGGTCTCCTCCGGGAGGCCCCATGCCTCGTTGCCGAAGATCCACGCGGTGGGGCCGCCCATGGTCCCGGCGTCGAGTTCGTCGTCGAGGTCGTCGTCGCCCGCGCCGTCGGCGGCGAGCACGCGCACGCCGGCCTCCTTCAGCCCTCGGACGGCCTGTTCGACGGGGACGCCCACGGCGACCGGCAGGTGGAAGTGCGAACCGACCGACGCGCGTACGGACTTGGGGTTGTACAGGTCGACGGAGGCGTCCGTGAGGACGACGGCGTCGGCGCCCGCGGCGTCGGCGCAGCGCAGCACGGTGCCCGCGTTGCCGGGGTCCCGTACATGGGCGAGGACGGCGACCAGCTTCGGCCGGGCGGCGAGGATGTCCTCGAACGGCGAGTCCAGGAAGCGGCAGACGCCGACGAGCCCCTGGGGGGTGACGGTCTGGGACACGTCGGCGAGCACGCTGTCGGCGGCGAGGTGCACGCGGGCGCCGGCGGCGCGGGCCGCGTCGACGATGTCGGCGTATCGCTGGGCGGCCTCGACGGTGGTGAACAGCTCGACGAGGGTCGGTTCGCCGCCGGGGCCCCGGTGGGTGACGGCCTCACGGACGGCCTGCGGACCCTCGGCGATGAACAGCCGGTCCTTCCCCCGGAAGTTCCGCTTGGCGAGCCGCCGGGCGGCGGCGACACGCGGGGAACGCGGGGAGATCAGCTCGGGGGTGGGCATGGGCGCCTGTGGCTCTCTTCCTCGGTCGGCTGGGGGTCGGTCGGGGCGGTCGGTCGAGGGGCTCGGTCGCCGCGGTCACTCGCAGCGACCGGTCGCGGTATCGATCGCACGGGGGTCGGTCGCGGGATCCGTCGCCGCGGCACTCGCAGCGGTCGGTCGCGGCGTGGCTGCCGGGGGTCGGTCAAACACACCGGACCCGCAGGCCCAAGGGCCTGCGGGTCCGGTCGGCTCGGTGCGGCCGTCAGGCAGCCTTGGGCGCGTTGACGTCGCTCGGCAGCGCCTTCTGGGCGACCTCGACCAGCGCGGCGAACGCGCCTGCGTCGTTGACCGCGAGCTCGGCGAGGATCTTGCGGTCCACCTCGATGCTGGCGGCCTTCAGACCCTGGATGAAGCGGTTGTAGGTGATGCCGTTGGCGCGGGCAGCGGCGTTGATGCGCTGGATCCACAGCTGACGGAAGTCGCCCTTGCGCTTCTTGCGGTCGTTGTAGTTGTAGACCAGAGAGTGGGTGACCTGCTCCTTGGCCTTGCGGTACAGGCGCGAACGCTGGCCGCGGTAACCGCTGGCCTGCTCGAGGATCGCCCGGCGCTTCTTGTGGGCGTTGACTGCCCGCTTGACGCGTGCCACTTGTTAACTCCTTGTAGCGGGGCCGTGGTGGGTGATCACACGGCCCGGAAACGAATAGGTCCCGGTCCCGGCGTCCCGTCCCCGGTGTGGGGGACGGCGGACGTCACTTGCCGAGAAGCTTCTTGATCTTCGCGGCGTCGCCCGGGGCCATCTCGGCGTTGCCGGTGAGGCGGCGCGTCAGACGGGACGACTTGTGCTCGAGCAGGTGGCGCTTGCCGGCGCGCTCACGGAGCACCTTGCCGGAGCCGGTGATCTTGAAGCGCTTCTTGGCACCGCTGTGCGTCTTGTTCTTCGGCATCGCGCCGTATCTCCTCATCAGTGGCGCTCCCCCGGTGCGGGCACCGGACTGCGGGAGCGTCAGATCTTCGTTGTGGGTTCCGGGCGGGACCGGGGGCCGCCTTTCGGGCAGGCCTCGCGGGTCACCCCTCGGAGGATGTGTCGGCCGAGGCGTCGGAGTCCTGCGAACCCTGGCGCTCCGCCTTGCGTGCGGCCTGGGCCTCACGCGCCTCGGCCATGGCCTCGGTCTTCTTCTTGTGCGGGCCAAGAACCATGATCATGTTCCGGCCGTCCTGCTTCGGGTTCGACTCGATGAAGCCGAGGTCCTCGACGTCCGCCGCGAGACGCTGCAGAAGACGGAAGCCAAGCTCGGGGCGGGACTGCTCACGACCACGGAACATGATCGTGATCTTGACCTTGTCGCCCTGCTTGAGGAACCGGACGACGTGACCCTTCTTGGTGTCGTAGTCGTGCGGGTCGATCTTCGGCCGGAGCTTCATCTCCTTGATGACCGTGTGCGCCTGGTTCTTGCGCGCCTCACGGGCCTTCATGGCCGACTCGTACTTGAACTTCCCGTAGTCCATGAGCTTGCACACGGGCGGACGGGCGTTCGCCGCGACCTCGACCAGGTCGAGGTCGTACTCCTGCGCAAGCTCCAGGGCCTTGGCAAGCGGAACAATCCCGACCTGCTCGCCGCTGGGACCGACAAGTCGCACCTCGGGAACGCGAATCCGGTCGTTGATGCGGGGCTCGGCGCTGATGGATCCTCCTAAGTAGCACCACACGACCGCCTGGCAGACAGCCGCGTAACGTCTGTTTCGTCAGACCAACCGCGCCGGAACACGAAAAATGCCCCGGACGGGACACAGGCGGCTGCTCCATGAATACCGGAGCACCGCCGCGGTGGACCGCGGGGCGCACATCGGGCGACTTCCATCGTCCGTACGGAACGATGGGCGCCGCCTGACCGGTGACCCGCCGCCCGCGAGGGCGGCCAGGTGGGAGATCGGAGCCTCCACTTGTGGGCTGGGCACGGAGGTGTCCAGCCGGTCGTCACACAAGGCTAGCAGCTCCGAGAGGATGCGGCTAACCGGTGGCCGCGGCGGTGACCTGCGCGGCGGGGCATATCGTGTGCGTCATGAGTGACGCGACCTCCCCCCAAGAGCCCTCCGCCCAGGAGGCACCCGACTTCGACGCCATGACCCGCGACATCGCCGAGGTCCCCGCGGTCGAGGTGATCGTCACGGTCGCCGTCAACCTGATGAGCGCCGCCGCCGTCAAGCTCGGTCTGACCGAGGACGGCGATGACCACAAGGACCTCGACGAGGCCCGCAAGCTGGTGCACGCGCTGGCCGGCCTGCTCGACGCGAGCGCGACCGAGATCAGCTCCTTCCACGCGGCTCCGCTGCGCGACGGGCTGAAGTCGCTGCAGCTCGCCTTCCGCGAGGCGTCACTGGTGCCGGACGAGCCGGGCCAGGGACCGGGCGAGAAGTACACCGGACCGGTCTACGGCTGACCTGTCCGGCGGCTCACTCCCTGACGTAGAAGGGCCCGCCCGGAGGGGTGGCCCCGGCCGGCAGCAGTGCCAGGTCGAGGCCCCGCACGAGGCGGGCCCTCAGCACGTCGTGGGCCGCCAGCGCCTCGGCGACGCGACGCCCCGCCTCGGCCGGGACCGCGCCCGGCGCCAGGACGAGCGCGAGCGTGCCGTCGGCGTCACGGCCGGGCCCCAGGTGCGCGCGCAGGACGGCGGGCTCGGCGGCCAGCGCATCGCGCACGGCGGCGGTGACGGCCGGGTCGGCGAGGGGGTCGGTGCTGGTCCGGCCCTCGGCGAGGGCGAGCAGGGCGTGTCCGGTCAGCTGGTACGGGACCGGGCCGGCCAGGTCGATGACGAGTGTGTCCGCCTTCTCGTGCGCCGCGGCCTGGAGCGCCTGGTGCAGCGGGACGGCCACGGGACGGGCCTCGGGGTCCCACAGGGCAAGCGAGGCGATCGACGTGAACGCGGGCAGGGCGCGGCGGTCGCCGGCCGTCAGGGTCGGCACGGCCATGTCGCTGGTCTTCTCGCGGCGCAGCCCGTTCTCGTCCTCCTCGACCTCGCCGAGGACGGCGACGACGGGGACCAGGAGCCGTGCGCTCCTGAGAGCCTCCAGCACCGGCCCTTCGGCGGTGCGGTCCTCGGCCCAGGCGGCGAGCGCCGCCTCCAGGGCGGAGTCGGCGGTGCCGTCGTCGTCGGAGAAACCGGGGTCCGGGATGTTCTTGAGCGCCACGCGTCGAGCCTAACGTCCTGCTCATGCCCCCCGGCGCGCGCCTCTCGCCTCGGGGCGGGGCCGTCGCGGGGCGTGGCTCGGCCCGTGGCCGGGGCATGCCCCCCGGCGCGCGCCTCTCGCCTCGGGGCGGGGCCGTCGCGGGGCGTGGCTCGGCCCGTGGCCGGGGGCACGCCGTTGCGAGGTGCGACTCGGCTCAGAAGGGGCGGCGTTGCGAGGCGTGGCTCGGCTCAGAGGGGCCCCGCGTTGCGGGGCGTGGCTCGCGTCATAAGGAGCCGCCTCTGCGAGGCGTGGCTCGCGTCAGAACGAGCCGCCGTGGGGCCGGCGGCCTCCGCTCCACAGGACGACGGCCGCTGCGAGCGTCAGCACGCCAAGACCGCCGGCGACGGGGGCGAGCCAGCCCGCCGGTTCGACGCCGTCCTCCTCCGGCTCGGGACCCCGGCCGAAGTACCGCTTGTCGTAGCCGGACGCGGCCGCCTTCAGGTCGCCGGGCCGCAGCCGCGCCCCTTCGGTGATCGCCGCCGCCGGGTCGACGAAGCCGTAGCCCCGGGAGTCGTCACGGCCGCCCTTGGGCGCGTTGCGGGCCGTGTCCCGCAGGAGCTTCTTGATCTGGGCCGGGGTGAGGTCCGGGTGGGCGGACCGGACGAGGGCGACCGCGCCCGAGACGAAGGCCGCGGCGGCGCTGGTCCCCCAGCCCTGGTAGTACTTCCGGTCGGGATCGGCGAGCACGATGTCGACGCCGGGCGCGCTGACCGTGGCGTACCAGCGGCGGGTGGAGAAAGAGGCGTGCGTTCCGAAACGGTTGACGGCCGTCACCGCGATCACGCCCGGGTAGGCGGCCGGGTAGGAGATGTGGTCGCCCTTCTCACCGCCGTTGCCCGCCGAGGCGACGACGACGGCTCCCTTGGCGAGGGCGTACTGGACGGCGGCGTCCTCACCCGCCTCGGGGTGGGCGGACTCACTGTCGTCGCCGAGCGAGAGGTTGATGACGTCGGCACCCTGGTCGGCCGCCCAGCGGATGCCCTGGGCGAGGGCCGTGCCACGTGACTTGCGGGCCCGGTCACGCGCCTTGTCCCCGCCTTCGAGGATGACTCGGACCGGAAGGATCTTCGCCTCCGGCGCGATGCCCATCACGCCGGCCTCCTGGCCTACGCCGTGTCCGTGGGCGGCGATGATGCCGGCCATCGCGGTGCCGTGGCGGGCCCAGGCACGGTCGCCGCGCTGAGCGCCGAAGCCGATGAAGTCCTTCCCGGGCAGCACGGAACCGGCGAGGTCCGGGTGCTGGTCGTCGACGCCCGTGTCGAGGACGGCGACCGTGATTCCCTCGCCTTTGGTGGTCTGCCAGGCCTGGGTGGTGTGGAGGGCGTCAAGGGCCCACTGCCGGGCGCGGATCGTGTCGGCGTGCGCGGGCGTCGCGGCGGGCAGCACGGTGAAGGCCGCGGCGACCAGCGCGGCGACGAGACGGCGCCGGCGTCCGTGAAGGGGGCGTGGGCGGGTGCGGCGCGGGTCGAGGCGGCGCAGGCGGAGGCAGCGGGGGGCGAGGCTCATTCGGTCTCCTCCGCGGCCCGGCCGACGGCGGTCCGCAGGCCCCGTTCGATGCGGTCGGCGATGCCCGCGGCGTCGTGGCCGAGGCCGGACTGCGCGGGGGCGGTCGTCGCGCCGTCGGTCTTGGCCTCGTCGGCGGGCTGCGGGTCGGGGACGGGGCGGCCGTCGGCGAACCCGGAGACGGCGTAGACGACGACGGGCGCCTCGGTCACCACGTCGACAGTCCAGCTGGCACGCTGCTCGTCGCCGAATCCGGCCGCGACCGTGCCCTCGGCCGGCAGCGTGCGGGGCATCAGGTCGGTGCGCTCGCCGAGACCTTCGGTCGTGAACCGGTTGTGCAGCGCGAGCATGCCTTCCTGCTCGGCCTCGGTGAAGACGAGGCCGACCGTGGTGACGTTGCTCGCGGTGGCGTCCGTGTAGGTGGCGCGCAGGACACGGGCGCAGCCGACCGGCTCCAGCGTCTTGACGAGCAGCGGGTCGAACGCGGGTGTGCAGCCGCTGTCCGGGGCGACGGCGATCCGCGTCCAGACGCGGTCGGCCCCGCCGGGACCGGCTCCCTTGCCCTTGAGGGTGCGCGGGAACAGCGTGTCCACGGGGACGCTGTGCCACATGGTGCGCACCTTCGCGTAGGTGTCCTGCTCGGTGGTGTCGGCGCTGGAGTCGCCGGTGAGCCACAGACCCGTCACGGCGCCGCCGATGAGCCCGAGCCCGAGGACGACGCAGGCGATGGCGCCGACGGTGCGCGCGGGGTGCCGAGTGCGCACGGGCCGCAGCCGCGTGGTCATCTCGGCCGGGGCCTCGGGCGGGGCCCAGTGGTTGAGGGGCGGGCGGGGCGCGCCGGGTCGCGGCGTCATGTCGACGTGCCCGACGGGCCGCCGCCGTGGCACGGGCGGCACGATCGGCGGCTGCACGGCGGCGGCGGGCGCCGGTCGGGGTCCGGGTGCCGGGGCCATGGGACGCAGGCGGGTGGTGGTCTCGACGTCCGGTATGCTCCCGTCCCCGTGCGGTGCCAAGGAGGCGCCGCCGGTAGCGGGGGGCGCAGCGGGCCGAGGCGGGCTCGTCCGGGGCCGGTCCGGGGCGGATGTCGGCTGCGTGACCGCCGCGCCTGCGGCAGGGACGGGCGTCGGGTGCTTCGCTGACGGTGCCGCCGGCGCGGGCACGGCCCGGGTGGGCTGCGCCGTCGCCTCCGTCGAGGACACGGCGGCGTCGCGAGCGGCGGGCGGCGTGCCCCGGTGCGCGGACGCGCCGGGACGCGGCGCGGCCGACGTGGGCGCGGCGGGGTGCGGCGTCGTCGGACCCGCGGGGGACACCGGAGCAGCGGCCGTGCCGGATGCGGCCCGGGTGGGCTGCGCGGTCGCGCGAGGCGCGGTCCGCTGGGGTGCCACCGCCGGGTCGGACAAGCCCGACCGGCCCGGGGAGCACCCAGCAGGCGCGGGCCCGGCCGGAGCGGGCCCGGGGGCGGGCGAGGCAGACGCGGACGGCGCGGGCGCGGGCGGAGCCGAGGGCGACCCCGGAGCGGGCGCGGACGGCGCAGGCGACACCGGCGTGGCCGACGGCGCGGCCGGCGTGGGCGCGGGCGGAGCCGACGGCGACGCCGGCGCGGGCGGAGCCGACGGCGACGCCGGCGTGGGCGGCTCGGGCGACACCGGCTTGGCCGACGGCGGGGCCGGCGTGGGCGGCTCGGGCGGGAGGAGGGCGTCGGTGATGCGGGAGCGGGGCGGGGGCTGGGCGCCGGAAGGGCGTTGTGCCTCCGTGCTCATTCCGCCCCCCTCGACACGTACCACCGACGGATCACCGTTCGGGGCAGGCCCGTTCGCCACCTCGTGCAGGCCACTGTGCATGTCACTCTAACGGGCTGCGCCGGCCCGGACGGCCATGCGGAGGTGGTCCGGGGCATCTGCCCAGAACATCCCCTACCCCGGGGTAATCGAGTCTGGCAAGCTCGGGCCATGACTCCCCGTGCCGCAGACCGGGCCCGCTACGACAAGGCCACCGCGCATCTGGACGCCCCTGTCGCGATCGTCGACCTCGAGGCGTTCGACGCCAACGCCGACGACCTCGTCCGCCGGGCCGGGGGCAAGCCGATCCGGGTGGCGAGCAAGTCGGTCCGGTGCCGGGCCCTGTTGGAGCGCGTTCTGGCACGCGAAGGCTTCAGCGGGATCATGTCGTTCACCCTGGACGAGTCCCTGTGGCTGGCGCGGGCCGGTTTCGACGACGTGCTGCTCGCGTACCCGTCGGCGGACCGGTCCGGTTTCGCGGAACTCGCGGGCGATCCCAAGCTCGC
Source organism: Streptomyces sp. 5K101 (assembly GCF_046506645.1). Taxonomy (NCBI): domain Bacteria; kingdom Bacillati; phylum Actinomycetota; class Actinomycetes; order Kitasatosporales; family Streptomycetaceae; genus Streptomyces; species Streptomyces sp. 5K101. The sequence continues at coordinate 225,377 of NZ_JBKFFO010000013.1, forward strand.
CGGAGCCGTGACGGTGATGGTCGACGACCTCGCCCAGCTGGAACTCATCGACCGGTCCCGAGGCGGCGGCAAGGAGGAGATCCGGGTCTGCCTGGAGCTGGACACGGCGCTGCACCTGCTCGGCGGCCGGGTGCGGATCGGCGCCCGCCGTTCGCCGCTGCGCGAGCCGGCTCAAGTGGCCGAGATCGCCCGGTCCGTCACGCGGCGGCCCGGTTTCCGGCTGGTGGGCCTGATGGCGTACGAGGGGCACATCGCGGGGGTGGGTGACGCGGTCGTCGGCTCGCCGTTGCGGTCGCGGGCCGTACGGCTCATGCAGCGCGCGGCGCGCGTGGAGCTGGCCGCCCGGCGCGCGGCGGTGGTGCGGGCGGTGCGTGCGGTGGAGCCCGATCTGGAGTTCGTCAACGGCGGCGGGACGGGGAGCGTCCAGCACACGGCGGCGGAGGACGCGGTCACGGAGATCGCGGCCGGTTCGGGCCTGTACGTGCCGCGGTTGTTCGACAACTACACCTCTTTCTCCGGGCGTCCGGCGGCGCTGTTCGCACAGCCCGTCGTCCGCCGGCCGGGCGTGGGGGTCGTGACCGTGCTCGGTGGGGGCTATCCGGCGTCCGGCGCGGCGGGACCGGACCGGCTGCCGGTCCCCCATCTTCCGGAGGGCTTGCGCTACGACTCCCGGGAGGGGGCGGGCGAGGTGCAGACGCCGCTGATCGGTCACGCCGCCGACGATCTGCTGATCGGTGACAAGGTGTGGTTCCGTCACGCGAAGGCCGGTGAGCTGTGCGAGCGCTTCGACACCTTGCACCTGGTCGAGGGCGAGCGGGTGACGGGCACGGCGCCGACCTACCGGGGCGAGGGCCGCACCTTCCTCTAGCTGTGTTGACCACGAGCGTTGTTGGCGCTCGTGGGTCTTGATCACGGCGAGGACCTCGGATGCGAAGGCCCGGCATCGCGGCCGGCCGGGAACCACGGCCCGCCGCACCCGCTCCTCCCGTCGCACGCCCGGCCGTCGTCAGTCCACGGTGTGCACTCGGACGCCGCCCACGTACGTGCGCACACAGCGGACGGCGTGCAGCTCGCCCGGGTCGACGGCGAACGGGTCCTGGTCCAGGACCGCGATGTCGGCGAGCCGCCCCGGGGCGAGAACGCCGGCCTCGTCCTGGTGGTTCACCCAGGCGGAGCCCGCCGTGTACGCGGCGAGCGCGTCGGTGAGGGTGAGGCGCTGATGCGGCAGGAACGGGGGGCGCGGCTCGGGCTCTCCCAGTTCCTCGGGCCAGACCTGGCGGTTCACGGCGACGTGGATGCCATGCATCGGGTCGGGGCTGGAGACGAACCAGTCGCTGCCGGCCGCGAGCGTCACCCCCGCCGCGTGGAGCGCGCCGAAGGGGTACTGGAGGGCGCCGCGCACCTTGCCGAGGAAGGGCAGTGTGAGGTCGTCCATGGCGGGTTCGTGGGCGGCCCACAGCGGCTGGATGTTGGCGGTGGCGCGCAGGGGGCGGAAGCGCGCGATGTCGTCGCGGTGGACGACCTGGAGGTGGGCCAGGTGGTGCCGGTTGCCGGTGTGGCCGTTGGCGGCGACGGCGGCCTCCAGGGAGTCCAGTGCCTCACGTACGGCGCGGTCGCCGAGGGCGTGGAAATGGATCTGGAAGCCTTCGGCGTCCAGGCGGACCGCGGCCTCGCGGAGGAGGGCCGGCTCGACCATGGACAGTCCGCGGTTGTCGCCGGGGCAGCCGCAGGGGTCCAGGTAGGGCTCCAGCATGGCGGCGGAGAAGTTCTCCACCACCCCGTCCTGCATGATCTTCACGCTGCCCGCGGTGAACCGCCTCCCGCCCCCGCGGCTGCTTTGACCCGCCGTGCGACCAGCGACTCGATCTGCTCCGGGCCGGCTTCGCGGTCCCACCAGAGCGCGCCGCGGACGCGTGCGGTGAGCGATCCGTCGGCGTCGGCGGCCAGGTAGGTGTCGAGGGGGTCGGATGGCCGCCGTACGCGCCGACCAGGGCGTCCTGCCAGCCGGTGATGCCGATTGAGTGGAGGTGCGCCTGGGCGGCGAGGAGTCCGGCGCGGGCCCTGGCGGACGTGACCGGCGGGGTGAGGTCGCCGACCAGGCCCATGGCGCCCTCGTGCAGCACACCGGTCGGCTCGCGTTCGATTCGGCCGTCGGCCGGGTCGGGGGTGTGGCGGTCGACGCCGGCGAGGGCGAGCGCGCGGGCGTTGGCCCACGCGGAGTGCCCGTCCCTGACCGGGAAGTACGCGGGCCGGTCCGGGACGACGTCGTCCAGCAGTCCGCGTGGCGGCAGCCCGCCCGGGAAGGCGTCGAACGACCAGCCGCTGCCGACGTAGCCACTCCTCCTCAGGATGCGCGTCCGCGTACCCGCGGATGATTCCGCGGTAGGCGTCCGCGTCCCGCGCGTCCGACAGGTCGCAGCCGAGCATCCCGATGCCGGTGATCACCGGGTGCACGTGCGCGTCGGTGAACCCGGGGAGCGCGAACCGCCCTTCCAGATCGACGACTTCGGTGCGGGCTCCGGTGAGCTCCCGGATCTCTGCCGACCGCGGTGATCCGGTCGCCGCTGACCGCGAGCGCCGAGGCACGGTCGCGGGCCGGCCCGGCGGTCCAGACGGTGCCGTTGACGAGGACGAGATCGGCTGCGGCGGTCATGCGGAGACTCCGGGGGGCGTGGTGGGCGTGGAGGGAGGTGTGGCCGTGGGTGTGGGCAGGGGTGCGGCCGCGGGTGCGAGCGGGGGTGCGGGCCGGGTGAAGTAGGCGGCCCTGCGGCGGTAGCGGGTCCAGAGCGCGGCGGAAACGCCGAGGAGGACGGTGCCGAGCGGGAGAGCGGTCAGGAAGCGCCCGTTCTCCGGGTCGAGGGCCATGTGGTCGACGGACGTCCACTGCTGGTGGGCGACAAGGCCGCCGAGGAGGAGCAGCGCCGTCCCGCCGAGCGCGGGCAGCACGCCCACGGCGAGGATGTCGCGGAGGTGCCCGCCGCGCAGTTCGTGCCGGAAGGTGATCACGCACGCCCAGCCGCCGATGCCGTACATCAACGAGACCAGGATGCCTACCGAGTTGACGATCGCGAGGACGACCTCGGAGAGTCCGCCGACGGCCAGCCCGGGCAGGGAGAGCGCGACGGCGATCCCGGCGGTGCGCAGGGTGGGGGTGACCGGGGTACGGCGGGTCGGGTGCAGCCGGGCCCAGCTGGGGCCGAGGGCCCCGTCGCGGCCCATGGCCAGGGTGAGCCGGGATCCGGCGATCACCGAGGACTGCATGCAGGCGACGGTGGCGGCGAGCATCGCGGTGGTGGCGGCGATCGCGCCGCCGGTTCCGTAGAAGGTGCGGGAGAATTCGGTGATCCCGGCGAGCGGGTTGGCGAGCTGCCCGGGGTGAGCGCGTGCAGGAAGCCGGTCGCGCCGACGAGGAACAGCACCAGTGTGACCACGATCGCGATCAGGCCGGCCCGTCCCGAGGACCGCGCCTCGGCGTTCTCCTCGACGACGCTGAAGGCGCTCTCCCAGCCCCAGAACATGTACGCGGCGAGGACCGTGGCGCTGAGCAGGGTGCCCGCCCAAGGTGGTCCTGGACGCGCGGATCATCGTCGACGCGGCTCTGGCGCTCTGCGACGAACAGGGCGCGGAGGCGCTGACCGTGCGGAAGCTGGCGGCACGGCTCGGCGTCGACCCGTCCTCGCTGTACCGGCACGTCGCGGACAAGGACGAGCTGCATCTACTGCTCGCGGACCGGCTCTTCGAGGAGATCCTGGAGACCTTCGCACCGCCCCCCGGTGACTGGCGGAGGACACTGCGCGACCTCGCGGTGCGCACCCGCGAGACGGCCCTGCGGCATCCGGCGGCCGCGGTTGCCGCCACGTACCGGACGAAGCGGCGGCCCGCCGAGATGCGGATCGTCGAGCACATCCTGACCGCCTTCGCCGAAGCCGGCTGCGGCCCCGGGCAGTCCGCGCTCCTGACCGCGTGTACGGCGACTTCACCCTGGCCTGGTCCGGCATGGACGCCGCCTTCGCCACCCTCGATCCAGCGGCGCAGGCGGGCGACGAGGCGGCCTGGACCCGCGAGTACGTGGCCGCCGATCCGTCCCGATACCCGTCGATCGCGCGCAGCTCGGCACACATGGCGACGATGACGGGCGAGCGGGTGTTCCGGGCGGCGCTCGACGTGCTGCTCGACGGGCTGGAGGCGCGGATCGGGCGTGCCGGTTCATCACCGGAAGGCTGACGGGCCGGCCTTCGCCGGACGGCCGGCAGGCGCGGGTCGGCCGGTGTCCGGGGCTGAGGGCGGGGCAGGTGGCGATGCCGCACTCGAAGCAGCGGCCTTGGTCCCGGGTGTCTTCTTGTGCGTCTGCGCGGCTATGAGCGCCGCGATGACGACCACGCCACCGAACGCCTGCAGGCCGTTGAGCCGCTCACCCGCGACGATCAAGCCGAGCACGGTCGCAACCAGCGGGCTGAGCAGCCCGAGGAAGGACACCGCGGTCGGCGGCAGCGCGCGTATCCCTCGGAACCACAGCGCGTACGCGACGGCCGCGCCGATGAACGACAGGTAGGCGTAACCCAGCACGTTCTGCGTGGTCATGCCGGCCGGGGGCGGTCCCTCGACGAGCCACGCCACCGGCAGAAGCAGCAGCCCGCCGGCGACGAGCTGCCATCCGGTCGTGGCCAGCAACGGCGCGGGAGAGGTCCACCGCTTGGCGAGGACCACGCCGGTGGCCATGACCAGGGCGCCGCCGAGCGCGGCGGCGACACCGAGCGCGTCCAGTCGGGCGTCCGCCTGCAGGACAAGCAGGCTCACGCCGGCGATTCCCGCCACGCCCGCGAGCACTGTGCGCCGGGTGAGCCGGTCCCCGAGGAGCGCGGCGGACAACCCTGCGGCGAACAGCGGCTGGACGGCGCCGACGGTGGCAGCGACCCCGCCCGGCAATCGGTAGGCGGCGACGAAGAGCAGCGCGAGGAACACGCCTATGTTCAGCGCACCGAGAACGAACGCACGCCACCACCAGATGCCCTGCGGCAGCCGCCGGGTGACGGCGACGAGCAGCAGGCCTGCGGGGAGGGCGCGGATCACCGCGGCGAGCAGCGGGCGCCCGGGCGGCAGCAGCTCGGTCGTGACCAGATAGGTGGTGCCCCAGATGGCCGGAGCCAGCGCGGTCAACAGCACGATGCCGAGTCGAGTGTTTCTCAAATGGTTGCTTAGCACTAAATCAAAGTAACTCATCGCTAAGAGCTTCGCTAGACTCTTTTCATGGCAGACCATGTGGATCTCGTAGTGAGGCAGTGGGGGGCCCAGCGCCCCGACCTCGACGTGTCGCCCATGGCGGTGATCGGGCGCCTGGCGCGGGTCCACCGGCTGATCGGGGCGGAGCTCGCCCGGACCTTCGCCGCACACGGCCTCGACCGGGCCTCTTTCGACGTGCTCGCCACCCTGCGGCGCAGCGGGCCGGAGCACCGCCTCACTCCTGCGGCGCTGACGCGGTCGGCGATGGTCACCTCGGGGGCCATCACCCAGCGGCTCGACCGCCTGCAGGCGCGCGGCCTGGTGGCCCGCACCCCGAGTACCGAGGACGGGCGCGTCGTGCACGTCTCGCTCACCGACGAGGGACTGGCGCTCGTCGACCGGGTGCTCCCCGACCACCTGGCCACCGAGCACCGCGTGCTGGGAGCACTGGACGAGGCCGGCCGCCACACCCTCGCCGGCCTGCTGCGTGAGCTGCTTCAGTCCCTCGGTGACACCGTCCCGGCGGACGCACTGGGCTATGCGGAAACGCCGAATTATGAGAATGAGTTCTGCGAAAATCCGTCACAGGACTTCAGTGAGGGACCGCTGCGCGTCGAGTACGCGGGACATGGCGACGCGCAGCCGCGGCGCGGTGGCGGGCGGCCGAAGGTGATCGACGACGAGATGCTGGCCACGGCCCGCGCGCTGCGCGATCAGGGTGTGCCGGTCTCCGAGATCGCGGGCCGGCTCACGATCAGGACGGGGAAGAACGCGGGCCGGCATCCCTCCGTCGCGTCGCTCTACCGCGCGCTGGCGGAATGACCGTCACTACGGCCGCACGATGCCGCGTCAGCCCGGGCCGATGGTGCTGCCGACGCCACCGCTGGTGGCGTCGCCGATCGGTCGGATGCTGGACGCGATTCTGTCCATGTCGGCGAGCGGGGGGCCGTCCGGTCCGGCGTCGAAGGAGAAGCGCACGACGACAAGCGCCTCCGTGCCCACGTGGGACGGGAAGACGAGCGACTGCACATGGCCGCCCGGACCCGCTCCCGTGACGACCCGCCAGCGCACGAGGTACCCGGAGCGCCCGGCGACGGCGACGTTCTGCGCCTTCACGACGGTGTGCGACCTGATGCCGCCGTGGATGCGGGTGCCGAGCGCGTCCTCCTCGTACGCCTCATCGGCCGCCTTCTCGATGTCCCGCTCGGCCACGGCCCTGGGCGTGTCGGCACCGCCGGACTGAGTGGCCGTCATGGAGGTCACGCGGCCGCGGCGGCAGATCGACGAACCGCCGCCCGGGCAGTCGTAGGTCTCGTCGGTGTGCATCGTCGTGCCGGAGCCGAGGCCACTGCTCGACTTCTCCCAGCCCTGAGGGATGGGCATGGTGATGCCGTTGAGCTGGTCGACCAGCTCCGTGGCGTCCTCGGCGGCGGTCGCGGTGGGCGAAGCACTCGGCTCCGGGCCCGAAGTCGCCGGAACGGAAGCGGCCGTGATGGTGGGCGTGGCCTCGGGCGTGCCGGGATCGTCGTTGCCGAGCAGCACGGCGCCGACGGCGACCGCCGCGACGAGCGCGACGCCGGCGGCGGCCGGCGCCAGGAACCGGCCCCTTCCCCGGTCGGCCGCGGCTTGCTGCAACGGCACGGTGTGCGGCCCGAATCCGCCGCCGGGCCCCGGCCCGTATGCCGGCTGCCCGGTCCCGTACGCCTGCGCCCCGGTGCCCGACGGTGCCTGGGCCGCGCGCGTGTGCGCGGCCCAGGCCGAGCCGTCCCACCACCGTTCGGTGCCGGGTGCCTGCGGGTCCGGATACCAACCGGGCTGGGGCGTCATGCTCATCCGGACACCCTATGCGGGATACGGCAGGTGCTACACAGGGGTGACGTAGGCCCCCGCGATACCGCCGTCGACGAGGAAGTCGGTGGCGTTGACGAACGACGAGTCGTCACTGGCGAGGAACGCCACCGCGGCGGCGATCTCCTCCGCCTCGGCGAACCGCCCGACCGGGATGTGCACCAGGCGGCGCGCGGCCCGCTCCGGGTCCTTGGCGAACAGCTCTTGAAGCAGGGGGGTGTTGACCGGTCCGGGGCACAGCGCGTTCACGCGGATGCCCTCCCGTGCGAACTGCACGCCGAGTTCGCGCGACATCGCGAGCACGCCGCCCTTGGACGCGGTGTACGAGATCTGCGAGGTCGCGGCGCCCATGCGGGCCACGAACGAGGCGGTGTTGATGATCGAGCCCCTGCCCTGCCGCCGCATGTAGGGGATAGCCGCCTTGCAGCACAGGTAGACCGAGGTCAGGTTGACCTCCTGGACGCGCTTCCACGCCTCCAGGCCGGTCTCCAGGATCGAGTCGTCGTCGGGCGGCGAGATGCCGGCGTTGTTGAACGCGACGTCGACGCTGCCGTAGGTGTCGTACGCCGTCTTGAACAGCGCCTCGACCTGCTCGGCGTCGGTGACGTCGACGCGTACGAACGTCCCGCCGACCTCGTCGGCCGCCGCCTTGCCCGCGGTCTCGTCGATGTCGCCGCAGACGACGTTCGCGCCCTCGGCGGCGAGCCGGCGCGCGGCGGCGAGGCCGATGCCGCTGCCGGCGCCGGTGATGACTGCGGTGCGGCCCACGAGGCGGCGGCAGATGGGGGTGTCAACGGTCATGGGTGCTCAGGCCTCCGTGCTGATGAAGACGTTCTTGGTCTCGGTGAAAGCGGTGAGGGCGTCGGGGCCGAGTTCGCGGCCGAGGCCGGACTGCTTGTAGCCCCCGAACGGCGTCCAGTAGCGGACGCTGGAATGGGAGTTGACGGACAGGTTGCCCGCCTGGACCGCGCGCGAGACGCGCAGCGCACGGCCCACGTCACGCGTCCAGATCGAACCGGACAGGCCGTACTCGGTGGCGTTGGCGAGCCGTACGGCGTCCTCCTCGTCCTCGAACGGGAGCACGGCGGCCACGGGCCCGAAGACCTCTTCGCAGGCGGCGGGCGCTTCGGGCGCGAGGTCGGTGAGGATCGTCGGGGGGAACCAGAAGCCGGGCCCCTCAGGGGCCGTGCCGCGGATCGCCTTGGCGTCGTCGGGGACGTAGGACCGCACCCGGTCCAGCTGGGTGCGCGAGATCAGGGGGCCCATCTGGGTCTTCTCGTCCGACGGGTCGCCGACGACCACGGACGCGATCGCGGGTGCGAGCAGATCGAGGAAGCGGTCGTACACGGAGCGCTGCACGAGGATGCGGGTGCGGGCGCAGCAGTCCTGGCCGGAGTTGTCGAGGAACGACATGGGGGTGGCGGCCACCGCGGCATCGAGGTCGCTGTCGGCGAAGACGATGTTGGGGCTCTTGCCGCCGAGTTCGAGGGTGACCCGCTTCACGCGGCCGGCGCACTTGGCCATGATCTGCTTGCCGACCCAGGTCGACCCGGTGAACACGATCTTGGCGACTCCCGGGTGCTCGACCAGGGCGTTGCCCGCCACGTCGCCGGCGCCCGGCAGCACCTGGAACAGGTGCTCGGGAAGGCCCGCCTCCAGGGCGAGTTCCGCGAGGCGCAGCGCGGTGAGCGGGGTGGTCTCGGCGGGCTTGAGCAGGACGGCGTTGCCGGCGGCGAGCGCGGGGGCGGTGCCCCAGGCGGCGATCGGCATGGGGAAGTTCCACGGCGCGATGACGCCGACGACACCGAGCGGTTCGAGGACGGTGATGTCCAGGCCGCCGGGGACGGGGATCTGGCGGCCGTTGAGGCGCTCGACTCCCCCGGCCGCGTAGTCGAGGAGGTCGCGGGCGTTGCCCGCTTCCCAGCGTGCGTTGCCGATGGTGTGCCCGGCTTCGAGGACTTCGAGCCCGGCCAGTTCCTCCAGGTGGTCGTCGACGACCGCGGCGAAGCGGCGCAGCAGCCTGGCCCGGTCGGCGGGGGTAGCTGCCGCCCACTGCCGCTGGGCCGTGGCGGCGCGGGCGACGGCGGCGTCGACCTCGGCGGCCGTGGTCGCCGGGACGGTGCGCACGACCTCTTCGGTGGCGGGGTTCAGTACGTGGTGCTCGACGGTCAAGGAGGGCCTCACATGCGTTCGAAGGAGCGGCGGAGCTCCCAGTCGGTGACCGCTGCGTCGAAGGCTTCCAGTTCGACGCGCGCCATGTTCCGGTAGTGGGCGACGACTTCGTCGCCGAAGGCGGCCTTGGCGATGGGGCTGTTCTCCCACAGCTCGGCGGCCTCGCGCAGAGTGGTCGGGACGTGTTCGTAGTCGGCGGTGTAGGCATTGCCCGCGCAGGCGTCGGGGAGTTCGAGCTGCTGCTCGATGCCGTGGAGGCCGGCCGCGACGAGACCGGCGACGGCGAGGTGCGGATTGACGTCGCCGCCGGGCAGCCGGTTCTCGAACCGCATCGAGCGGCCGTGGCCGACGACGCGGAGGGCGCAGGTGCGGTTGTCGTAGCCCCAGGCGACGGCCGTCGGGGCGAAGGTGCCGGGCTGGAAGCGCTTGTAGGAGTTGATGTTCGGCGCGTACAGCAGGGAGAAGTCGCGCAGCGCGGCGAGCTGGCCCGCGAGGAAGTGGCGCATCACGGGCGACATGCCGCCCGGGCCGTCGCCCGCCATGACGTTGGTGCCCTCGGTGTCCTGCAGAGACAGGTGGATGTGGCAGGAGTTTCCCTCGCGCTCGTTGTACTTGGCCATGAAGGTGAGCGAGACGCCCTCCTGCGCCGCGATCTCCTTGGCGCCCGTCTTGTAGACGGCGTGCTGGTCGCAGGTGACCAGGGCCTCGTCGTACTTGAAGGCGATCTCGTGCTGGCCGGGGTTGCACTCCCCCTTGGCGGACTCGACGGTCAGTCCGGCCGCCGCCATCTCGTTGCGGATGCGGCGCAGCAGGGGCTCGATGCGGCCGGTGCCGAGGACGGAGTAGTCGATGTTGTACTGGTTGGCCGGGGTCAGGCCGCGGTAGTCGCGGTCCCACGCCTGCTCGTAGGTGTCCTTGAAGACGATGAACTCCAGCTCCGTGCCCACGTGCGCGGTGAACCCGTGCTCGGCCAGGCGCTCCAGCTGGTGGCGCAGGATCTGGCGGGGCGCGGCGGCGACGGGCGAGCCGTCGTTCCACGCGAGGTCGGCGACGAGCAGTGCGGTGCCCTCGTTCCACGGGACGCGGCGCAGCGTGGTGAGATCGGGGTGCATGGCGAAGTCGCCGTATCCCCGCTCCCAGGAGGACATCTCGTATCCGTCGACGGTGTTCATGTCGGCGTCGACGGCGAGGAGGTAGTTGCAGCCCTCCGTGCCGTGTTCGACGACCTCGTCGAGGAAGAAGGGTGCGGCGAACCGCTTGCCCTGCAGCCGTCCCTGCATGTCGGGGAAGGCCAGGACGACTGTGTCGATCTCGCCGCTCGCGACGAGGGCGCGCAGCTTTTCGAGGGCGAGGGGTGGTGTGCGGTCTGCCACGGGGTTACGCCTCCTTGGGTCAGCCGGGAGTCATAAGGTATTGCTGAAGACCATTGCTTGGGAAGGGGAAACGGCGAGGTGGCGAAGACAGGCGGGACGACGGACGGGCCGGCCGACCGGCTCACCCCCGTGCTGCGCCCCGTGCGCGCGGGCAACGGCTTCGAGGAGGCCCTTGAGCAGATCCTCCAGCTGTTGCGGCTCGGGCTGGTCTCCGGCGGCGAGCGGCTGCCCGCGGAGCGGGAACTGGCGGAGCGGATGGGGATCAGCCGGGTCACGCTGCGCGAGGTGCTCAAGGTGCTGACCGAGCAGGGCCTGGTGGAGAGCCGGCGGGGCCGCTACGGCGGAACGTTCGTGCTGCACCGGCCGGAGAGCCAGGGCGAGGACGAGCTGCGCCGGCGGCTCGCGGGCGTGGACGTGGACGACACGCTGCGCTTCCGCGAGGTGCTGGAGGTGGGCGCGGCCGGGCTGTGCGCGACGCACGGACTGACCGACGAGGGCGCCGAACGGCTGCGCACGGCGCTGACGGCGACGCACGACGCGCCGCTCGCGGAGTACCGCAGGCAGGACACGCTGCTGCACCTCACGCTGGCCGAGCTGTCGGGCTCGCCCAGTCTGACCGCGCAATACGCCGCGGTGCGGGCGACGCTGAACGATCTGCTCGACTGCATCCCGCTGCTCGTGCGGAACCTGGAGCACTCCCAGCACCAGCACGCGGCACTCGTCGAGGCGGTCCTGGAAGGTGACGCGGACGGGGCGCGTGAGGTGATGCGGGAGCACTGCGAGGGGACGGCGGCGCTGCTGCGCGGCTTTCTGTCGTGAGGGGCGGAGGGCCGGCCGGCGGGCGGGTGGTGGCCGGGAGCCGGCAGGCGGGCGGGGTGCGGCAAGGAGCCGTACGGGGCCGACCCGCAGGGCGGCCGAGGGCCGGTCGGCAGGGCGATGGGCGGCACCGAACAGGCGGCCCGGGACCGATCCGTAACCTCGGCTTTACCCACAGGGCTTGCGCCGCCGCCGGACTGCCGCAATGGTGTCCGCACAAACCTTTGACCTGAGCGACCTGAGCCAGGAGCGACCCATGGCTGAAGGCACCACCTCGCGCACCCCCTCCCCCACGTCCTCCTCGGCCGAGCCCGTGGGGGACGCCTACCTGAACCGCCGTACCCTGCGCAGGGGCAGCGCCGGCTGGCTGCTCCTGACCGGTCTCGGCGTCGCGTACGTCGTCTCCGGCGACTTCTCCGGCTGGAACATCGGCCTGTCGAAGGGCGGCTTCGGCGGTCTCGCCGTCGCCACCCTGCTGATGGGCGCGATGTACGCCTGTCTCGTCTTCGCCCTCGCCGAGCTGTCCGCGATCCTGCCGACCGCGGGCGGCGGTTACGGATTCGCCCGCCGGGCCCTCGGCACCTGGGGCGGCTTCCTCACCGGCACGGCGATCCTCATCGAGTACATCCTCGCGCCCGCCGCGATCTCGATCTTCATCGGCGACTACGTCGAGTCCCTCGGCCTGTTCGGTCTGGAGTCCGGCTGGCCGGTCTACCTCGCCTGCTTCGCGATCTTCATCGGCATCCACCTGTGGGGCGTCGGAGAGGCGCTGCGCTTCAGCCTGGTGGTGACGGCCATCGCCGTCGCCGCCCTGCTGATCTTCGCCGTCGGCGCGTTCACCGAATTCCACGCGGGCGGCCTGACCGACATCCCGGTCGACAAGGACGCGTTCGGCGCGAGTTCGTGGCTGCCGTTCGGTCTGCTCGGCATCTGGGCCGCCTTCCCGTTCGGCATGTGGTTCTTCCTCGGCGTCGAGGGGGTTCCGCTGGCGGCGGAGGAGGCCAAGGACCCGGTGCGCTCGATGCCGCGTGCGCTGGCGATCTCCATGGGCATCCTGGTCCTGCTCGCGGTGCTGACGTTCTTCGCCTCGACCGGCGCGCGCGGCTCGGCGGCCATCCAGGAGGCGGGCAACCCGCTGGTCGTCGCGCTCCAGGGCGACGGCGACCCGACAGCGCTCAGCCGCTTCGTGAACTACGCCGGCCTCGCCGGCCTCGTCGCGTCCTTCTTCTCCCTGATCTACGCCGGCTCCCGGCAGCTCTTCGCGCTGTCGAGGGCCGGGTACCTGCCGCGCTTCCTGTCGCTGACCAGCCGGCGCAAGTCCCCGTACCTCGGGCTGCTGATCCCCGGCGCGATCGGCTTCGCGCTGGCGGCGGGGACCGGGAACGGTGCGCGGATGCTGAACATCGCGGTCTTCGGCGCCACGATCAGCTACGCCCTGATGGCCCTCTCCCACATCGTGCTGCGCCGCCGCGAGCCCGAACTCCCCCGCCCCTACCGGACCCCCGGCGGTGTCCTCACCTCGTCCGTCGCCTTCGTGCTTGCGCTGTCCGCGCTGGTGGCGACGTTCCTGGTGGACAAGGACGCCGCGTTCACGGCGCTCGCCGTCTACGCCGTGGCCCTCGCGTACTTCGCGTTCTACAGTCGGCACCGGCTGGTCGCGCAGGCGCCGGAGGAGGAGTTCGCCGCGCTGGCGGCGGCCGAGGCGGAGCTCGAACGAAAGTGAACGTAGTGCGTGTGTCCAAGCCGCTCATCGGTGTCAGCACCTACCTGGAGGCGTCCGCGCGGTGGGGCGTGTGGGACCTGCCCGCCGCGCTGCTGCCGGCCGCGTATCCCCGCCTCGTCCAGGCGGCGGGCGGCCTCGCCGCGATGCTGCCGCCGGACGACCCGGCGGCCGCGGAGTCGGTGGTCGCCCGTCTGGACGGGCTGGTCGTCGCGGGCGGCCCCGACGTCGCACCGGAGCGGTACGGCGCCGAACGCTCGCCCCGCACGGGACCGCCGGCGCGCGAGCGCGACACCTGGGAACTGGCCCTGATCCGGGCCGCGCTGGCTTCCGGGACCCCGCTGCTGGGCATCTGCCGCGGTATGCAACTGCTGAACGTGGCGCTCGGCGGGACGCTGGTCCAGCACATGGACGGCCACACCGGGCCGGGCGGGGCGGTGGGTGTGTTCGGCGAGCACGCGGTGAAGCCGGTGCCGGGGACGCTGTACGCGGGGATCGTGCCGGAGGCGGCGGCGGTGCCGACGTACCACCACCAGGCGGTGGACCGCCTGGGAGAGGGCCTGATCCCGTCCGCGTACGCGGAGGACGGCACGGTGGAGGCGGTGGAGAGGCCGGGCGATGCGTGGGTGCTGGGGGTGCAGTGGCATCCGGAGATGGGGGCGGATGTCCGGGTGATGTCGGCGCTGGTGGGGGTGGCGGCGGGGTAGCGCTGCGCGGGGCGTTTCCCCTCCCCGCCCTTCCCGAAACCGGGCTCCGCCCGGACCCGGCACCGCGCTTCGCGCGGCGTCTGCGGGGGCTCCGCCCCCG